>NZ_JAPZLD010000022.1:0-178014 GCF_030182635.1 Amycolatopsis ponsaeliensis | reverse complement strand
GGGGCGCCGCCCCCCCCCCCCGGCCTTGGCGGCGGCGGCCCGGGTCGAGGGTGGGGACACCCAACTCCGCCCCGGCCCGGGGGGGCGGGGGGGCGCCGGGGGTGCGGCGCACCCCGGGAGGTTCAACCGGCGAGGGAGATGGTCACCGTGTTCGCGCTCGCGGTGACCGTGTGCGTGGCGGAGTTGTAGGTGCCGCCGCTCACCGAGTTCACACCGATCGTGAAGAACACCGGCAGCTGGATGGACACCGCGCCGCCGGGCGGGTTGCCCGACAGCGTCACGGTGACGACCCGGGCGCCGTTGGAGCCGCTGACCGCGAGGGAGACCCCGTAGGTGGACCGGCTGCCGGAGGCGACGTCGTAGGTGTTCGTCAGGTTGCCCACCGAGATCGTCTGACCGGGTGTGAGCCAGGCGTTCGGCACGCCGCGTCCGAGGTAGAGCGGCCGGGTGAAGGTGTACGGCCCGGAGCCGGTCGACGCCAGGCCTTCCGCCACCAGGGACTCGAGCAGACCCTGCTGCTGCCCGGCGATCGGCCACGCGTAGGGGCACGCGCCGAACTGCGGGCCCGCGTGGCTGCCGATCCACGGGTTGGCCGGGTTCGGTCCGCTGCCGTTGGCCTCCCACCAGGCGTTCGGGCCGCCGGTGGTGGTCTTCAGCTGCCACGCGTAGCTGGTGATCGGCAGGTCCCGGTAGGTGTTCGAGAACAGCCCGTCCGAGGAGTACGACGTGTTGTACGCCGTCGAGTACCCGTTGAACGCCCCGAACGTCGGGAACGGGTAGCCGTTGCCCGAGAGCCGGTTGAAGCCCCACTGGTACATGCGGTCGATCTGGCCGGGGTCACCCATGATCCCGGTCAGGGCGCCGCCGGACAGCATCGTCGACCACTGGTTCTGGCCCACCCAGCCCGGGGACGCCCAGTTGGCGTCGTTGAAGGTGGTGCAGCGGTTGGCGCTGTTCGGCTTGTCCACCTCACACGGGAGATAGCTGAACCCGTTCGTGGACTGGTTGCGGCCCACCACGGTGTTCAAGGCGTTCAGCAACGAGGTGTACGCGCCGTCCGCCCACGTCGCCTCGCTCGTCTGACCGAGTTTCGTCGCGATGTACTTGTACGACGCCAGCATCTGCAACGCCGAGAAGTTGCTGAACAGCCAGCGCCCGGTCGAGTCGTTGTCGAAGTTGGCTCGCAGCGTGCCGTCCGAGGCGAGCTGGGCCGGGTACTTGACGCGGGCGATCGTGTACAGGCTGGGCCCCCACGAGCTGGGATCGTCGTGGAAGTACTGGCCGACGAACGCCGTGTCGTTCGTCTTCGCCAGGTACGTCGCCCAGGTGCCCATCGTCTTCCAGACGCCGTCCCAGTACCAGTTGGCGCCGACCTCGTCCCAGTTGTCCTGTTCGGAGATCCGGGCGGTGAGCAGCAGGTTCCGCGCGTCCCGGAAGTCGCCGGTCTCGAACTTGGCGGTCAGTTCGCCGGGCACGTCGTGGTTGAGGATCCAGTTGTAGTTGTTGGCCCCGGAGAACTGCGCCTGGCCCACCTGCATGATCAGGTTGTAGATCGTGCCGGCCTTGTAGGCGTTGGCCATCGCGGTGCCGGGGTTCGCCAGGTTGCCGGTGTTGGGCAGCGTCGTGTTCGGCAGGCTGAAGGTGTTCGTCTCGGCCAGCCGCGCGTTCCAGTACGACGCCATCTGGCTGTAGGCGGTGTCGTAGTTCGGCGCGTTCGAGGACAGTGTCGAGCCGGTCGGCAACGCGGCACCGCTGCCGAAGTTGTCGACCGCCACCACGAAGTCGTGGTTGCTCGTCTGCCCCGCTGCGACGGTGTCCAAACCGGACGACGTCAGCCGGACCAGGTTGGGACCCGAGCCGCCCGGCGGGACGGTCACCGAGGCCGAGCCGTTGTTCTTGATCGACACCCGCGTGTACACGAGCATGAACGCGCTGCCGTTGACGGTGACCTTGGCGGCGAAGTTCTTGATCGTGATCCCGACGCTGCCGGAGGTACGGCTCGTCGTCATCGCCGGGAGGTAGCCGTTGTCCTCCGTCCACTGCACCGACTGCGCGCCCGGGTTCCCGCCGTAGGTGTAGGCGCTGAACGAATACATCCCGCCGCACAGTCCGTTGTACGTCGTGGGCACACCGCGGGCGAAGAACGAGCCGGACAGGTACGTCGAGACCGGCCAGTAGTTGCCGTCCCAGCCGATCGCCGTGGTGTTCTGGAAACCCTGACCGTACGGGTCGTTCGGGGTCTGGAAGTTCGTCCCGTACGACCGCGGCAGGCCGGAGTTCTTGCACGCGTTCGGCGCGAGGTTCGGGATGCCCTGATAGGCATCGGACGTGCCCGGGGTGAAACCCGGCAGGCGCCACGCGGTGCTCGAGCCCGAGCACGGCAGCTGGACGAGCGCGTTGTTCGCCGGGACGACACACTTGCCCGAGCTGACGGCGACGACCGTGAAGATGTTCGTGCCCACCGACTGCAGCCGGAACTGCTGGTTGGTGCCCGAGTGGCACGCGTACTGGATCACCGCGGCGTTGTCCGAAGTGGACGCGCCGGAGATGTCCACACAGCTGCCGGCCGTGAACGTGCCGATCGTGTAGGCGTCCCCGGACGCCGGGGTGAAGGTGAACGACTGGCCGGCGCCGGATGTGCACGCCGCCTGGGTCAGCTGGACGGCGCTGCCGGAACCGGGCACGGTGGCGCAGCTCCCGTTCGCCGGGTTGACCATCGTGCTGGTGAACGTGGCCGCGGCGCTCGCCGGAACCACCAGGGCGCCGGCGACCACCACCAAGGCCGCAGTGAGCAAGGTTGGACGTCTCATCGGGTTTCTCCCAGCTCAGAAGAGGAAGGAGCCGTACGGGCCGTTGAGGATCGCGGTCTTCTGGCTCTGGCTGAAGTGTGTGTTCGGGTAGTCGTAGAACGACGCCGACATCGGCGTCCCGTCGGTCGAGGTCGAGTCCGGCAGGCCGAAGGCGTGGCCGAGCTCGTGCACCATGCCGCCGTACCAGCGATTCATCGGGCCGCCCAGGCCGGCCGCGCCGTCGGCGTCGTGCTGGCAGAGGATCACCCAGCCGCCGCCCCCGCCGCCGCCCGCGCCCTGGCCCTCGGCGATGACCTCGCCGACGTTGATCCACCTGCTGTCGGGCGCGTGCACGTCGAACCGGCGCAGCAGCTCCTGCTGCATGTTGAAGACGGCCCACCAGTAGCGGTCGCTGCCGTTGGGCGTGTTCTCGTACCAGCTCTTGACGTGCTCGCCGGTGACGACCTGCACCACCGGGTCGGCGAGCCGGAAGGTCTTGCCCAGCTCTTGCCCGTAGTACCGCTGGGCTTCGCGCAGCACGTTCGCGATGCCGTCCGGGTAGCGCTGGTCGTAGGCCACGTCGGACGGCCGCAGCAGCCACACCCGTACGGTCTTCTCCGCCGGGTTCTGGGTCCCGCCGGTCGGGTAGCCTGCCAGCCGCCACGCGCTCGCCGTGGCGCACGGAAGCTGGACGAGCACGGTGTTCACCGGAGTGACGCACTTGCCCGAGCCGACCGCGACGAGGGTGAACGCGGTGCCCACGGCCTGGAGCCGGAACTGCTGGTTCGTCCCGGAGTGGCAGGCGTACTGGATCACCGCGGCATTGTCCGAAGTGGACGCGCCGGAGATGTCCACACAGCTGCCGGACGTGAACGTGCCGATGGTGTAGACGTCACCGGACACCGGAGTGAAGGTGAACCGCTGCCCCGCGCCGGAGGCGCAGGTGGACCGGGTCAGCTGAACCGCGCTGTTCCCGTTGGGCACGGTGGCACAGTTTCCGCTGGCCTGGTCGACCATCGTGCTGGTGAATGCGGTCGCGGCATGGGCCGTGCTCACGGAGAGCAGGCCCGCCACGAGACAGACCAGCACGGTGAGCGCCGGCCGTGTCATGCCCCGCAGATGCCGAAACACAGGACGCGTCATCGGGTCCTCGCAATCTTCGGTTGTTAGCGCTAACAGGATTGGCCGGGCGCGCTCCCGTGTGCCGATCCGTGGTGCCAGGTCAACCGGAATCAGTCGAGCTCGGCGCAACCGGTGTCGCAGGCGAAGAACGACACCTCTTTGGCCGGCCGGATCACGCCATAGCCCGCGTGCGAACTGACGAACGTCGAAATCGAGCCGAGGTCGGCGTCGACTCCAAGGCGTCGCAGGTGAACGTCGAGGAGGAAAATTCGGAAACCGGTTGCCGAATCAAGTTAGGCCCTTCTTCGCGAGCTCGTCAAGCGCCCATTCCGCCGCAGAACCGGTGTTGCGTGTGGTCGTCGCACGAAGCCGGAGGTACTTGGGCCACCCTGCTCACGGAAACTTTCGGCAACTCTCGGAAAGGTCGCCTGTGCCGGACGGAGTGCGCGGAACGGCCGGGACGTGCAGCGCACGATCTCGTCCCCGGCCGAGCACAGCGAGCAGCACATCAGGCTCGCCCAGCTCGACGAGGACGCCGCGTCAATCCGCGGCGACCAGGACCACCGGGCGCTGCTCGACGCCTTCAGCGCCCGCGACGACGACAAGGCCAAGCAGGTCATCGCCCGCCACCTGACCAGGACCGCGCTGACCGTGATGGCCGACATCGCACCCGAGCGGGAGCCGATCACCGCGCGCACCGCGCTACTCCCCCCGGTCGCCACCGGTTGCGCTGCCGACACCTTGCCCAAAGGAGTCGAAAAGTCCGTTTTGTTCGGTATGGTGACAGCATTGCCGCGCTCCGTTACCCGCCGATCACGCGAGGTCGCTGGAGACGATCAGAAAGGGCACCTGATGAGCCTGTTCGACATGATCAAGGACAAGGCCGCCGAGCTGCTGGGCGGCGCGAGCGAGAAGGTCAGCGACCTGACCGGCGTCGATTTGCCGGTCAGCGAGGCTGTCGACGGGGTTGCGCAGTCCGCCGCCGAGGTGACCGAGTCCGGGCAGAACATCGTCGACACGGCGAGCGCGCAGGGGATGGACGTCCTCGGCGCCACGGACACGATCGATCCGAACCCCCGCTGAGCCATCGCCGCCGCGCCGGGTGATCGAAGACTTCTGTATCACCAGGCGAGACCGGCAACACCTGGTCTCTCCGAATCGAGGTTCCCGGGCGTGCTCAGCCACACGCGACCCTGGCGACCATGACAACGGACTGGCGGCTGCGTGGACGAATTCGCCGGATTCAGGCTTTGCGGGCCGTGATCTTGGGTAGGTTCGCTTGCGCGGGCCCGGTTGTTCCCTCCCCCTCGACGACCGGGCCCGCGCTCGAAGCCGGTGACACCCCCTGGCGCACAACCACCGCGGCAGTGCGCAGCCTTGCCGCGACGTCCTCCGCTTGCGCGTTCACGGAGTGATGCCGACTCCGCCATAGCCGAGTCGAATCGCCATTCCCGCCGGGTGCAGCCGGGGTCCGTCGGGCCACCAGTCCTGCACGGGAGCCAAGCCGGGGTCGAGGAGGTCGCAGCCGTCGAACAGCCGCTGCAACTCGGGAACGGTGCGACAGCGGACACGCCGGCCGGAGTGAGTGTGCCAGATCTGCTCAATGGTCCGCGGCAGGCCGCCGTCGTCGACCGGCTCGGCCCAGCCGCTGAGCGCGAGCACTGACCCCGGGGCCAGCAGGGCGCGGTATCCGGCGAGTGCGGCGCTCAGGCGGTGATCGTCGAGTTCGTGCTGGACGCCGCGGGTCATCAGCACCGCGACCGGGCGACGGAGGTCCAATGCAGAGCACAGCTGCTCGCTGTCGAGCAGCCGGTGCGGATCAAGGTGATCGCCGTGCACGATATGGGTGCCGTCGTTGTCGTCCAGCAGTGCGCGGGAGTAGCTGAGCAGCACCGGGTTGGTGTTGGTGTAGACGACTTTCGCGTCGCGGTTGTACCGCTGTGCGACCTCATGGGTGTTCTCGCGAGCGCGTGGCAGGCCCGCGGCGAGGTCGAGGAACTGGTCGATGCCCCGGCCGGCGAGATGCCGGACGACCCGGACGTGCCACGCGCGGGTCGCGCGCAGCAGCTCGGTGAAGCCGGGTGCCGCGTCCTCCAGCGCTGCCAACGCCTCACGGTCGAGAACGTAGTTGTCGGTACCGCCGAGCGCGGCGTCGTGGATCCGCGCCGGCGAGGCGACCGGAAGCTGCCACGTCCGGGCGGTGAACAGGCCAGGAGGTGGTGCGAGTGTCATGCCGCGCCTCCGGCACCTGGTGGGGAACAGAACAAGGCCGCATCGGCTGGCAGCCTAACAACTTCGGTAACACCTGTGACCACTTCGGCCGCGACACGAAAGAATGATTAACGACCGCTCGACTTCTACTGTCAGTGGATGTCGAACCGGAGGCGCGCCAAGAAGCCGGAGCTCTGCGGCCGTCCGGGGCTCCGCCTGCTACTGATCGTTGGCACTTTGGGGGAAGACAGCAGGAATTCGTGCGCACCACGAGCCCTTCCGGCAGTCCCGCCGCCATTGCGTGGCGTTGGCGACCGGTACGCCGCGACGTTGCCCAGTCCCGAAAATGCGGTGCCTACCAGCCCCACCGCGACGCTTGGCCACCGTCGTCCGGTCCTTTCTGGACGGCGCGCAGAAAAGTGAACGCGGGGAGCGGACCGACAAACCTGCAGTCCACATCCACCGCGGCGATGGCAGCGACCGCCTCCTGAACCGAGAGCAAATCCTCCTCTCGTACGAGAAGCGCCCGGCGTTCCTCCAAGTGGTCCTGGTCATCCAGGGCTTTGACTTCGCACACGTACCGCTCCAGAGGCTTCAGCAGGTCGTCGGTACGCGCTTGCCGCCAGCTCACGAGGCGCCGCGCGATCGCTTCACCCGCTTTGATCCGATCGGTCAGGCCGGCACCGGCGCGGCCCTTCCAGCCCGTCGGATCATCCGGGACGGCCCACAGGGCCGTCTCCTCGTCGAACCGCAAGTACACGTGCGCTTCAGCGAATCCGTCGAGGCGCTCGAGCTCGGCTCTCAGGTGGCGGGCGAGGGGACGGAGGACCTCCGCCCGGGCGGACTCGTCGTCCTCGGCGACGGTTCCCCAGCGCAGCGGCACCACTGGTCCCTGCCGCACCAGCCCGGACAGCGTCAGGAGGTGTTGCGTGGCATCGTGCGGAGTCACGTCCCGGTCCACTGGCAGCGGGCTGACCACCAGCGCGAGATCTTCCCAGACGAGAAGCCTGGCCGCGTCGGGCTGGTCCGGGCCGGGCAACGGATGCCCGGCCCGGACGACACCGTGCAGGTTCAGTCTCATCGCTCGCCTTCGCCGGCGCCGGATGGCGCCGGGGTGGCCTGGGCGAAACCGGGCGTGACGACCGCCTGCTGCGCGAAACCGACGGGGATGGGAGTGGCCACCGGCAGCAGGCCGTAGGTCCCGGCGATTCCTTGGGTGCCCGGCGCGGGCACGGTGCCCGGCGGGAGGGCCTGCCGCTGCGCCTCGATGCGCTGCATCGCTTCGAGGTATCGGATGTAGGTGTCGACACTGGCGATCACGATCTTGGCCTCGATGGTCAGGATCTCGATGCCGATCACCGAGACCCGGATCGTCGCGTCGATGACGAGCCCTTTGTCCAGCAAGATGTTCAGAGTTTCGGCAAGACCACCGGTGGTGGGGGCGGGAGCACTCACGATTGGATCCTCTCGGATTGCTTGACGTGTGCCGCATCGGCTTTCCGCTCCGGGACGTCCAGGACGGCGCGGAGTTCTTCGAACTGTCGTCGCAAGGACAGCAACCCCTGGCCGAGCCGCTCGACCTCGACCTCGGTCAGGCTTCCGGACGCCATCCGCCTCAGTGCTTGCCGCTCGAGCAACTCCGCGACGACTTCGAGTACCGCGAGGACGAGCCGCCCCAGCCCTTGCCCGGTGTCGGCGCTTATCCGCCTCGGTGTGTCCACAGTGGAACTCCTACTGGGCGATCTCGTCGACCGCGGCGAGCAGGAGCCGCAGATCGAGCCGGATCAGGTCGACTCCCGCCAGTGTGATGATCACGTCCCCGTTCACCACGGCACCCCGGGCCACCACGCGGTCCAGCAGATCCACCAAGCTGGTCAGGCCGGCACCCTCGGTCGGAAACGAAGGCAGATCGTTCACCGCTGCACCTCCAGCTGCGCCGGGGCGAACGAATAGGGCGGCCACGGGCCGGTCGTCCGCGCGGTCATCCCGACGGTGGCGAGGTCGCCTTCGAGTCGCCGGATCCGACTGTGGAACGTCTCCTCCTGATCTTGGCGAACCAGGTAGGCGGCGTCGAAGAAGGCATGGGGCTGTTCCCGCTGTACGGCGTCCGTCGAGCACTGTCGCAACAACTCGTGCCAGGCGTTCACCGCATCGCGCGCAAGCGCTTTCGCGTGCTGACCATCGTCCAGTTGCCGGGCCCGCAACGCGAGGTACTCGGTACCCGAGATTCCATCAAGAGGAACCTCCCGGATCGACTCCGGCTTCGGCTCCGGCTCCGGCCGGACAACGCGCACACCCCATTCGCGGTGGCCATCGACACGCGCGAGCCACTCCGCCAGTTCGGTCCGGCGTTCCTCGAGCAGGTGAAGCGCCGCGCGCTCGTCACGTACCACCGTGCCGAACCTGAGGGGCAAGGCCGGGCAGTCGTGGAAGATCGCGCGGATCACCGCGTCGTGCTGACGGGCGAGCATCGCGAGCCGGCTGTCCGGAGCGACGGTGTCCGTTGGACCGGCCTCGTGCTCCAAGCCGGCGAAGGCCGCGAGATCGACCTGGGCGACCAGGATGGCGAGGTTCTCGTGCGCGATCAGGCGCACCGCCGGGACGACGTCGGATCCGGCGACGTTCTCCGGCACCTGGGCGTGCGACCACGTGATGGCGTAGGCGCAGAGACCCGGACGAGGCTGCGGGATATCCGGCCCGAGCGCTGAGCCGGACCGGGGACCGGCGGCCCCGGCGAGGATGGCGTCGGCCAGCCGGCGCGTGAGTACCGCCGTCGCCTGGTCCTTCGCTGCCCGCAGAGCCGTTTCCCACACTTCCGGCGCGTGGCGCTGCGCCAGCGACGCCACTTCCGCATCGAACTCGGCGCCGGCGGTCACGAGCCCTCTCCCCGGCGAACGGGTTCAGCCGTCGGCTCGGAACCGGCCGCGGTCAACGCGGTCTCGAGCTGCAACACACGGGCGCGAAGTTCCTCCAGTTCCCTTGCCGGCCGAGCTTCGGCAGTCAGGACGTCGGCGCGCCTCGCACCAGGCGAGAAGAAGGGATCGTTCGTCCACCAGTCCATCCCCATCTCACGTGCTGTCTGCGCGGAGGCGATGAAGAGCCTGAGCCGCAGCGTGAGCAGTTCGATGTCGACGACGTTCACGGCGATGTCGCCGACGATCACCACACCCTTGTCCAGCACGCGTTCCAGCACATCGGCAAGCGAACTCGACTGACTGTCCACCTGAAACAACTCCTGCTCTTCGCTACAGATCGGTGGTGCCGCGGGTAAATCGGCGAATTCGCTCGTAGGAGACGAGTTCGCCGGCGCTGTCGACATCGACCCGGTAGGTGCCGATGACGCTCGTGGTAGCAGGTATTCGTTCCAGCTCGACGACGTCTATGAGCACGGACCAGCCTCGCTCGGCGGTCTGGCGCGCTCCTGTCACGCCGTCCGGCTGCCGGCCGGTGATCGCCGTGAAAACCTCTGTGGCAGCACGGATAGCACGAGCAGCGGTCAACGCGGACGTCGTCGGGGGAACAGCGGGCGTGGGTTCCGGAGGCGGGTTCTGCGGGAAATCCGAGGTTCCCGATGATGGCACAGTCATCGCTGGTAGGCATCCGAGGCGAGCGCGGCGGCGTTACAGCGGATCCGGCGACCGCCGGACTCCCGCGGAGTCGCGATGACAGCTGTTCACGGATCCCTGGGGAGTTCGGATCATCGCAGAGCGCCACCCGGCGCAGCTGGCGATGGGCCAACAAGATGGTTGCACTGTCAAATCGCTCAAAGTAACGAGACGATAACGCTTGCCTCCGCGGACCGGAAACCACCGTGGAGACCCACCCGGGAGTCGAACCCGGACCGTCCGGCTTTGCAAGCCGGCGCACGACCGTCGTGAAGTGGGCCGATGAACCAGTGGAAGACGAGGGGGTCGAACCCTCCCCGGCGATCGTGCAAGGATCACCTGCGCTCCGGCGCGTCTCCCGAACCGACCGAGTACCCCCACCAGGATTCGAACCTGGACTGAACGCGTTCTGAGCGCGTTGCCTCTTCCGTTGGGCTACAGGGGCAAAACAAAAAGCACCGGCGGGCGGAATCGAACCTCCGGCACGCCGATAAAAGAAACAACGAAAAAGCCGCCCGGTTCGGTTTCCCGAGGGGCGGCTCCCTGACCTGACTTTCCCGTCACGGCGGGGAGCTTGCGCCACCCAGCAGGCAGGCGAGCCACGCGCACGGCAAACATGCGAGGGTTCCCGCCGCCCGCGCCTGCGTGCTCGTCATGACTTGCTCCCGCCGAAGTTCCGAGGTGATGTCCATTCATCATGCACCCGCCCGGCACCGCCGTCAATCATTTATCTCCGGCGCATTCACCGCCGGAAACGAATCGATCGGCGGCTTTCGCGATGACCACCGCTCAGCCGGCGGCGTTCTGCATCCCCGAGGACAACAGCTCCCGCAGCGCGTCCGACAGCGACGCGAACATCGGGAGCACCGCCGCCAGTCCCGTGATCCGGAACAGCCGCGCCAGGGTGCGGCTGTTCGCCACCACGACCAGCCGCCCGCCCTCCTGGTCCGCGAGCTCCGCGGCCGCCGCCAGGGCGCGGGCGCCGGCCAGGCCGACGAACGCCACCTTCGACAGGTTCACCACCGTCGTCCCCGGTGGGGGCTCCGCCAGCTCGCGCTGCAGGATCGGCAGGGTCAGGGTGTCGATCTCGCCGGCGAAGGTCAGCACCAGCAGACCGGGGCGGTACTCCGTCCGGCGCGCCACGAGGGGCGCGGACCGGGTGGGGACCGGGAACGTGGGGGACACGGTTTCGGCAGGCCTTCCGCGCCGGCGCGGGGCCGGCGTCGCAGCGGGGTGATCAACGTCGGGATCTTGGTACCCAAACCTCCGGAACGGAAACGCCCTCTTTCACCGTGGACACCTGCCGATCGTGTCCGCACACGACCCGAACGGGCGGTTTGCCGCCCGCCCGGGCCGGGGTAGCCGGTATTCGCCAACCGAGGAGGCGCCATGGACCGGCGGTACCCGTGATGTTCAGCGAAGTCGTGGTGGTCGGGCAGATCGCCCGTGACCTGGTGCTCGAGGCCCCGGACGAGCCGGCGGAGCTGCTCGGCGGGCAGGGCGCCAACCAGGCCCTGGCGCTGAGCCAACTCGGCGTGACGGTCTCGCTGGTCGGCGTCGTCGGGCAGGACGCCGCCGGTGACGCGCTGCGTGCCCGCGCCCGGGCCGATCGGATCGGCACCACGCACGTGGTCCGCCGGCCGGGCACCGAGACGGCGGTGATCGTCGACGTCGTCGACGACGAGGGCCGCCGCCGGTACCTCGAGCACATCCCGGACGCGACCCTGGTGACCGAGACCGACGTGGTCGCCGCGGCCGCCCCGATCTCGGCCGCCGCATCCCTCATCGTCCAGCTGCGCCAGCCCGCCCCGACGGCCCTGCTGGCGGCCCGGCTCGCGCGCACGGCGGGCACGCGGGTCGTCCTGGACGGCGCTCCGGGCCGCGACGCCGCCGGCCTGCTCGCGCTCGCCGACGTCGTGCGGGCCGACGGCCACGAGGCTGAGCTGCTGACCGGGCAGCCGGTGGACGACGTCGCCAGTGCGGCCCGCGCCGCGGCGGACCTGCGGCGGCGCGGGCCCTCGGTGGTCGTGCTCGAGGTGGCCGGGCAGGGGCACCTGTTCGCCGGGCCCGGCCAGGCGTGGTTCGTGCCGCACGTCGAGACCGAGGTGGTCGACCCGGCCGGAGCCGGGGACGCACTGGTCGCGACCCTGACCGCGGCGCTGACCCGCCGCCGCCCGCTGGAGACGGCGGCCTGCCTGGCGGTCGCGGCCGCCGCGGCGACGACCGAGCACACGGGCGGGCGGCCGCACCTGTCGCGTCCCGTCCTGGACCGGCTGCAGCCGCGGCGGCTCGAGACCGTCGACGCCTGAGCGGGTCCGCCGGGGTTTACTCGTTCCGGTTCGCCGTCGCGAGCCACAGGACGCCGGCGGCGGTCAGCGCGATGCCCACGACCGTCCACCACGACCACCAGCCGAAGAACGCGACCACCAGCCCGACGGCGAGCAGCACGCCCCCGCCGGTGTCGGCGTTCCCGGCCCGTGAGAATCCCCCGGCGAGGGCCATCAGCCCATCCTCCCGTCGACGGCGGCCACGATCAGCGCGGCGCAGTTGCGCACCGCCAGGCCGCGCTCCTGCGCCATCGAGATCAGCGCCGCCTGCGCGGCCGCGCCCGTCATGCCTTGGGCCACCAGGACTTTCAGCGCCGTGGCCACGACGTCGGTGGCGGGCGGGCGCGGGGTGCGGACGGGCATCGGACGACCTCCGGCTCGGGCAGAGCGGCAACGAACGCGACCGGATACCCCGCCGCTCCCGGTTTCACACCGCTTCACTCAACCCGGCCGGGTGATATCCGTTCAACTCCCGTCGAGCCCTACCGCGGCCCCTCAGTCCCGGACGAGCCACACCGCCGCGTCCACCGGCAGCCGGCCGCCCTCGATCGGCACGCTCGCCAGCAGCACCCGCGAGCCCTCCGGCAGCTCGCACGGCTCCGCCGACAGGTTCACCACGCAGCCGAACCCCGGCTCCCGCGCGAAGGACAGCACCCCGGGAGCCGACGGCGACCACGTCAACGTCCCGTCCCCCAGTGCCGGGTGCGCCCGGCGGGCGGCGAGAGCCGCCCGGTACAGCCGGAGCATCGAACCCGGGTCGGCCGCCTGGGCCTCGGCCGTCGCCGTGCGCCAGTGGGCCGGCTGCGGCAGCCACGGGCGAGTCCCCTCGGCCGTGAACCCGAACGGCGGTGCCGTCCCCGACCACGGCAGCGGTACCCGGCAGCCGTCGCGGCCGCGGCGGGTGTGGCCGGACCGCTCCCACGTCGGGTCGGCGAGCACGGCTTCGGGCAGGTCCTCGACCTCCTCCAGGCCCAGCTCCTCGCCCTGGTAGAGGTACGCCCCGCCGGGCAGGGCGAGCATCAGCAGCAGCGCCGCCCGGGCCCGGCGCCGACCCAGCGCGAGATCGCCGCCGGGCGCGAACCGCGTCACGTGCCGGACGACGTCGTGGTTGGACAGCACCCACGTCGCGGGCGCGCCGACCGCCTCCAGCGCGGCGAGCGTCCGGTCGATCACCTCGCGCAGCGCGTCCGCGTCCCAGGCGCAGCGGAGGAAGTCGAAGTTGAACGCCGTGTGCAGCTCGTCCGGGCGCACGTACCGCGCGAGGCGGTCCGGCCGGTCGACCCACGCCTCCGCGACGAACACCCGGTCCGGGCCGAACTCCCCCGCGATCTTGCGCCACGAGCGGTAGATCTCGTGCACGCCGTCGAGGTCCCAGTGCGGGTGTGAGCTGCGGTCGGGCGGCTGCGCGATCTCCTCGTCCTCGGCGCCGAGGTCGGGGAACGCCGGGTCCTTGAGCAGGCCGTGGGCGACGTCGATGCGCACGCCGTCGACGCCGCGGGCGAACCAGAACCGCAGCAGGTCCTCGAACTCCGCGCGGACCGCCGCGTCGTCCCAGTTGAGGTCGGGCTGTTCGGGGGCGAACAGGTGCAGGTACCACTCGCCGTCGGCCACCCGCGTCCACGCCGGCCCGCCGAAGACGCTGCGCCAGTCGGTGGGCGGCAGCTCGCCGTCCGCGCCACGGCCCGGCCGGAAGTGGTACCGCGCGCGTTCGGGCCCGCCGGCGAGCGCGGCGCGGAACCACGGGTGGCGGTCGGAGGTGTGGTTCGGCACGACGTCGATGAGCAGCCGCAGGCCGGCCCGGTGCGCCTCGGCGACCAGGTCGAGCACGTCGGCGTCGGTGCCGAACAGCGGATCGGGGGTCCGGTGGTCCTCGACGTCGTAGCCGCCGTCGACCATCGGCGAGCGGTACCACGGCGTGGTCCACACCGCGTCGACGCCGAGGTCGGCCAGGTGGCCCAGGCGCGAGCGCAGGCCCGCGAGATCCCCGGTGCCGTCCCCGTCCGCGTCGGCGAAGCTGCGTACGTAAACCTCGTAGACCACGGCGTCGCGCCACCAGTTCGCGGAGTCCATGACACCCGAGTATCTACGCTGGAGCCGTGAGCGACGCGTGGAAGTGGGATCCGTCCCTCTATTCGGGCAGTGCCGGGTACTACGCGCGGGGCCGCGCCGGCTATCCCCCGCAGCTCGCCGCGGCCTTCGCGGCCGAGCTGGAGCTGGACGGATCGGGACGCCTGCTCGACGTCGGCTGCGGGCCCGGCTCGCTCACGCTGCTGCTGGCCGGCTCGTTCGACGAAGCGGTCGGGCTCGACGCCGACGCGGACATGCTCGGCGAAGCGGACCGGCTGGCCACCGAGGCGGGGATCGGGAACTGCCGCTGGGTGCACCGGCGCGCGGAGGAGCTGCCCGCCGGGCTCGGCCGGTTCCGGCTGGTCACCTTCGCGCAGTCGTTCCACTGGCTCGACCGGGAGCGGGTGGCCGCCGCGGTGCGCGGCATGCTGGCGCCCGGCGGCGCCTGCGCCCACGTCCACGCGACGACGCACGAAGGCATCGAGAGCTCAGTGCCGCACCCGGAGATCACGGAGCTGGTCCGGTCGTACCTCGGGTCGGTGCGACGCGCCGGGCAAGGCACCCTCCCGGACGGCACGGCCGGCGGCGAGACGGAGATCTACCGCGCCGCGGGGCTCCGCGGGCCGCGACGGTTCGAGGTCGCGGGCCGGGACGTCACCCGCACCGCCGACGACGTCGTCGCCGCGGTCTTCTCCCTGTCCAGCGCGGCACCGCACCTGTTCGGCGACCGCCGCGCGGAGTTCGAGGCCGACCTGCGCGCGGTGCTGCACCGGGCGAGCCCGGCCGGCACGTTCACCGAGCGGCTGCGCGAGATCGCCGTCGACCTCTGGCGGCCGTGACGTCCACTGTGGACGGCTACCAGGGGTTGTTGTCGTAACCGTCGTCGTCGGCCTCCGCCGCGCGCGACCGGCGGGCGCGGCGAGGGGCATCGTCGCGGGCCGCGTGCCGCGGTTCCGCCGCCGGCGCGAACGGCGACCCCGCCCCCGGCTCGCCGCCGAAAGCGTCCGCGTCGAAGGCCGAGGGCGGTTCCGTGGTGCCCCGGTCGGTGCTCCAGCCCGACTTCGTCTTGCGCTGCGCCATTTCGCGCACGTGCTGGACGTAGCGTTCGGCCGCCTGCACCTGCTTGGTCATGTACTCCTGGGACTGGGCCTTGATCTCCTCGCCCCGCTGCTCGCGCAGGACGCGCCGCTCGGACTGTTCGCGGACGAGGCCGTCCAGCTCGGCCTTCATCGCGTCGATCTCGCTCATGCGTGCTCCTACCAGGTCCGCGCGGACGGCGGGTCATCGTCGTCGTTGAGGGAGCCGATGATCCGGCGGCCGGGCTCACCGAGGTTGTCGAAGACGGCGCCTTCGATCCGGTAGGCCGACGACCGGCGTTCGGTGTCCCCGCCCCCGCCGCCGTGGGCACCGCCGCCCATGGCACCCATGCCGCCCATCCCGGACATCGGCTGGCCGCCGCCGGGTCCGGCGGACGCACCGGCCGGGGCGAACGCGGCCGCGGGCTGGGCCTGCGTGGCACCGACGCCGCTGTGGACGCCACCGGACATCGGCGTCTCGCCGAGACCGGACGCGCTGCCCGCACCGCCCGGGTCGAGACCGGCCGCCGAGAGGCCGGACCCGCCGTGCGAACCGCCGCCGATGCCGGCCGGCGAACCACCGCCGTGGCCGCTGCCCCCGCCGCCGTCGTGCGCCCCGGGGCCGTCACTGCCGTGCGAGGCGAGGTCGTCGAGGGTGCCGCGGTGGTTCGGCAGGTCGTCGAGCTTCTTGTCGGGGGTGTCGCCGAGGACGTCGGAGGGCTTGTCGTCCTCGCCGAGGGTGTAGGTCGTCGGGGTGCCGCTGCCGTCGTCGACGGTGACGACGGTCGGGCCGTCCGGGCCGTCGGGCCGCTCGGCGGTGATCTTGAGGTCGCCGTCCTCGATGTGGATCTTGCCGTCGGGGCCCGGGCAGTACGTGTCGTCGGTCCCTTGTGGACCGTCGGCGTCCTTGGACCAGTCGAGCTTGAAGTCCTTGGCGGCGTCGGACCCGTCGCCGACCTTGATGTCCATCTTCCCGTCGGAGTCGGGTTCGGTCATCTCGAAGGTCTTGTCACCCTGCTTGACCTTGAGGGTGTCGGGGGTGTCGTCGCCGTCCGGCTTGCCGTCGCCGTCCTTGTCGTCGCCGAGCAGGCCGTCGGGCTTGCCGTCACCATCCTTGTCCTCGCCCAGCGGGTTGTCGGGCTTGCCGTCGCCGTCCTTGTCCTCGCCGAGCAGGCTGTCCGGTTTACCGTCGCCGTCCTTGTCGGCGCCCAGCGGGTTGTCCGGCTTGCCGTCGCCGTCCTTGTCCGCACCGGGCTCGCCGGAGCCGGTGTCACCGAGACCCGCGCCGTCGCCGGAGTCCGTCTTGATTCCTTCGCCGCTGAACTCCTTCAGCGCGTCGGCCGCCTTCTGTTTCGCTTCTTCCGCGGCCTGCTCGGCGGCGGCCTTGCCGTCGTCGCCGGAACCACCCGAACCGGAGCCGCCGCCCGAACCGGAGCCCGAACCCGAGCCGCCGCCCAGACCTGACCCGGAGCCGGAGCCGGAACCAGAACCGCTGCCTTCGTCACCGCCGAGCCCACTGCCGGCGCCCGATCCGGCACCGTCACCGGACTCGGTCTGGATTCCAGGGCCGCTGAACTGGCTCAGCGCGTCCGCGGCCTTCTTCTTGGCCGCTTCGGCGGCCGCGGCCGCCTCCGCCTGGCCACTCTCGGACGGCGACGGCACCGAGGACGGCGAGGTGCCGTCAGAACCGGAACCAGAACCAGAACCGCCACCCGAGCCGAGGCCGGAACCCCCGCCCTCGCCGGAGGGCGTGGACAGATCGGGGATCGACGGCATCGAGCCGCCACCGCCTGCTCCCGACCCGGAACCCGAACCCGAGCCGCCGCCCGACCCGGACCCGCCGCCGGAGACGTCCGGGATCGACGGCACCGGACCACCGCCGCCGCCCCCGGAACCACTGCCCGAACCACTGCCGGAGCCGCCGCCGGCGCCGCTGGGCAGGTCAGTACCGGAGCCCCCGGATCCCGCCCCACCGCCGGGCACGCCGGAGCCGGAGCTGCCGTCGGGAATCGACGGCACCGGGCCGCCACCCCCGCCGGCCCCCGAGCCGCCGGAACCGGATCCCGAACCCGAGCCACCCGAACCGGAACCGGAACCCGAGCCCGAACCGGATCCGCCGGCACCCGACCCGCTGCCCGAACCCGAGCCGCCGGGGCCACCGCCCGCGCCCCCGGTGGTGCCGGGGCCACCGGGCGCACCCGTGCCGGATCCGCCCGGCATGCTCACGCCCTCGAACTCGTTCTTGACCTTGCCCATGACCTTGTCGAGCGCGTCGTACGCCTGGTCGACGAGGTCCTTGGTGTCCTTGCAGGTCTTCGCGAAGCCCTGGTAGAGCCGATCCCACATGTCGGGGTTGAACTGGTTCTGGATCCACTGCTTGGCCAGGTCCTGGCCGTGCTTCTTGATCTCGTCGCCGTCGCAGCAGCCCTGGTCGTTGAGCGTCTTGACCAGGTTGGTGCCGAAGTTGAGGTCCATCCAGCCCGCGATCTGGGCGAGGTCCTGCTCGTTGCCGTGCTCGCCGCTGGCGACCGCGATGACCTTCTGCGCCATCGTGTAGTCGGCCTTGCCGACCAGGTCGGTGTACATGCCGATGACGGCGTCGGCCTTGCCCTTGCACAGCTGGAACACCGTGGTCGCGGTGGTCAGCGTCGCTTCGCCCACGTCGCCGAGCGTCTGCGACAGCTTCGCCGCTTTCGGCTGGATCTTGTCGTTGTAGGTGTCGGACGCGGCGTCCGCGCCCGCACCGCTCCACGATTTGTACAGGCTCCCGAGCTGGGAACCGGTGTCCTCCAGCGTGCGGTCGACCGTCTCGGAGCCGGTCTTGAAGTGCGCGGCGTCCTGGACGAAGTTCGCGAAGCTGATCCCGCGCTGCTCGTCGAACGGCGCGCGGATGTCCTTGTCGAGGTCGATGGCGCGCGTGTTGCCACGGCAGTCGGCCGGGATCTTGGCCAGCAGCGACCCGAAGGTCTCGAACAGCTTCAGCGCGGGCGCGGCGGCGTCGAAGATCTCGTCGGACGTCTTCGTGCCGCTGGCGTCACCGCCGTTCTCGCCGGCCGCGGGCGGCTTCGTGTCGTTGAGCTTGGTCTTGCCGTCGTCGACGGCCTTCTTCTCCTGGTCTTCGTTGTAGGAGTTCTGGTCGCCGCTCGACTTGGCCTTGTCGTAGGCCTCGTCCACCGACTGCCCGGCGAACAGCGGGTTCGCGTTGTAAGCGCCGGCGTACTTCTCGGCTTCCTGCCGCTTCTGCTTGATGTCGTCCGGTTCCTGGTCGGCCAGGAACGGCGGCGGAGGCGGGTTCTCCCGCAGCCAGCTGCTGATCAGCGCGCTCTTCTGCCCGGCGGGGACGCTCGGGTCGTCCAGGATCGCCTTGACGTCGGACCACTTCTTCTTGTCGGCCATCAGAGCGAGCCCCCGGCGTTGGTGATGGCGCCGGACTGGTTGTCCTCGTTGGCGCTGTAGCTCGACCCGGCGGTGCCGAGGTTGGTGCCGAACGAGCCGAGCGTGGTGCTGTAGCCGGAGACCGCGGCCCACAGGGCCTGCGCGCCGGCGGTGTACTTCGCCGCGTGGGCGTTGTGCGCCCGACCGAAGCCCTCCGCGGTCACCTGCGGGGTCTCCAGGTCCGGATTGTCGTCCAGCAGGTGCTCCGCCAGGTCCCCGATGGTCTTGGACGCCGTCGACAACGCTTCCGTCGTCGCGGTGTACCCCCCGCCGCTCATTTCAGCGCCTCTCCTCAGATCCTGCAGTTCCCAGAGCTTCCGCGAGCACGTCCGCCACGGACGCCACGTCGGTGAACCGGTCGAGCTGGTCCAGATCGATCGTCACGCCGTAATAGACCTCCAGCGCCGCCAGGAGCTTGATCCGGCCCTTCGAGTCGATGCCCAGCTCTTCCAGGGGAGCGTCGGGCTCGACGAGGGCCGGGTCGAGCCGGAAGGTGTCGGAGACGACCTTCGTGACCTCGGCGCGGTGATCACCCACGGACGTCACCATAACGTGCCTTGGCCGCCGACCGGGCGACCTTGCCACTCGATGTGCGCGGAAGTCCGCCGGAAGGGACCAGATGTACCGCACGGAGGGTGAGATCGTGCTCGCGTGACACCGCGCGCAGCACCGCGCGGGTCACCTCTTTGAGATCCGCGTCAGCGTCGCGCACCCACTCCGCCACCACCATCGCACCCTCGCCGTCCTCGTCGGCGACGCCGAACGCGGCGACGCGGTCACGGCGGACCGCGGGGTGGGCCTCGCCCGCCGCCGCCTCGATGTCCTGCGGGTGGAAGTTGCGGCCGTCGACGACGATGAGGTCCTTGAGCCGGCCGGTGACGTACAGGTCGCCGCGGTGCACGACGCCGAGGTCGCCGGTGCGCAGCCAGCCGCCGAGGCCGTCGAGCGTGGCGTCGAACGCGGCCGAGTCGCCCCGGCCCCAGTACCCGGTCGCGACGTTCGAGCCGTGGATCCAGATCTCGCCGACGGCGTCCTCGGGCTGCTCGTGTCCCTCGTGGACGATCCGGACGAGCTGCCCGACCGGACGGCCGACGGACACGAGTTCCGGTCCATCGACGGTTTCGACGGCCCGGCCCTGCGCGAGGGCTTCGCGATCGAACTTCGCGCCGCGCGGTCCTTCTTCCCCCGCGCTCGCGACGTAGACGGTGGCTTCGGCGAGCCCGTACGACGGCCGGTACGCCTCGCGCCGGAAGCCGTGCGGCCCGAAGACCTCGAGGAAGCGTTCGACCGTGCGCGGGCGGACGGGTTCGGCGCCGTTGAGCGCGACCCGCACGTCCGAAAGGTCGAGATCGTCCCCGGGGCCGGCGTCGGCGGCGAGGTCGTAGGCGAAGTTCGGCGCGGCGGTGAACACCGCCGGGTAGTCCGCCATCTGCCGCAGCCACCGCCGCGGCCGGTGCACGAACTCGGCCGGGGCCATGAACACCGCGCGGCCGCCGGCGAAGACCGGCAGGCACAGCAGCTGGATCAGGCCCATGTCGTGGAAGAACGGGATCCAGCCCGCGCAGGTCGTGCCTTCGTCGACGCCGTAGGCCCGGCTGCCCTGCCAGCACGCGGCGACGATGGCCCGGTGCGGGATCACCGCACCGGCCGGCTCCCGCGTCGACCCGGACGTGTACTGCAGGTACGCCGGGCTTTCCGGCGCGACCGGCACCGGATCGGCACCCGGCCCGGTCAGCTCGTCGGCCACCAGCAGCTCGCCGGGCGCCCCGAACTCGCGGACCCGCGCCGCCGCGGCCGACGACGTCAGCCACACCCGCGCGCCGGAGTCGGCCAGGACCCCGCCGAGCCGCTCGGCCTGCGCGCGGCTGCCCGGCGGCATCAGCGGGACGGCGATCATGCCGGCCGCCAGGACGCCGAAGAACGCGAGCGGGTAGGCCAGCTCCTGCCCGGCGAGGACGGCGACCCGCTCCCCCGGCTCGGCGACCTGGCGCAGCTCGCCCGCGACCACGCTGACGCGGGCGGCGAACTCCGCCCACGTCAGCGTGTGCTCGGCGGCGTGCGTGTGGTCCTGGTGAGTGAACAGCGGGCGCGCGTCGTCCGCGCGGGCGAACAGCCGGTCCACGATCGAGGCGCGCAGCACCTCGCCGGGCACGGTCTCGGGCGGACGGGGCACGCAGCGCAACCTACTGGACGGCCCAGAGCCCGCTCAGCTCGGCCACGTCCACGACGGTGGCGGTGCGGGGGAACAGCGTGCCGGTCAGGAACTCGTGCGTCTCCCGCTCGCGGTCGGCGCAGGCGTCGCGCAGGACGACGATCCGGTAGTCGCGGTCCATCGCCTCGCGGACGGTGCTCAGCACCACGCCGCTGGTGCTGATCCCGGCGAGGACGAGCGTCGTGATCCCGCGCTTCTCCAGCTGCTGCTCGAGGTCCGTGGTGGTGAACGCGCCGACGCGGATCTTGCGCACGAGGACGTCGTCGGGCCGCGGCGCGAGCCGGGGGTGGATCTGCGTTCCCGGGGCGTCGGCGCGCATCGCCGCCCGGACCTGGTCGGAGGCCGCGAACGCGGCGAACATGCTCGTCTCGGGGATCGCGGCGAACTCGGCGTCTTCGAACGCGACGCGCACCCAGCCGACGTGGCCGCCGCGGGCGCGGACGTCGTCGACCACGCCGGCGACGCGGTCGAGCAGGGGCTCGGTGCCGGGCAGCTGCCCGACGATCCCCTCCTGGTAGTCCATCACGAGCAGCGCCGTGCGGTTCGGGTCCAGGGTGGTGTTCCGGTCAGGCATCGGTCTCGTCTTTCTCGGGTCGGGTGGTGCTTCGGGACAGGGAACGGTCGAACACGGTGAAGAGCAGGAACACGACGCCGATGCCGAGGAGCACCAGCGCGAGATCGTGCAGCCCGCCGGTGTCGGCGACCGGGCCGTAGAGGGCGCCCTGCAGCGCGGAGGAGACGATCGCGCCGAGGTAGCCGAACGTGCGCAGCAGCCCGGCCGACGCGCCGATGTCGTCGGGATTCGCCTGGCGGTACACGGAGTTCTGCAGCGCGAGGCTGTTCAGCCCCTGCGGCACCCCGGCCACGAGCGCGACGACCACGAGCAGCCAGACGGCGGCCGAGGAGTCCAGGGTCAGCAGCAGCGCGCACCCGGCGAGCTGCCCGAACGCGGCGACGGCCAGCTTGCCGCGGACCGCTTCGCGACGTCCGGTGAGCAGCGACACGAGGATCCCGGTCGCGAACAGCGGCAGGGTGGCCAGACCGGCCTCGCTGGCCGACAGGCCGCGGCCGTGTTCGAGCCATTGCGTGTAGCCGTAAAGGAAGCTGTACGCGACGACGTAGGCCAGCAGCGCCCGGCCGTAGGTGCGCAGCAGCGGGCCGTTGCGGCCGAGCAGCCGCAGGTCGATGAACGGGTCGGCGTGGGTCAGCTCGCGCACGGTGAAGGCCGCGGCACCCGCGACGGCGATCGCGAGCAGGTACCAGTCCCCCGCGCCCGGGTGCATCAGGAAGAGCAGCAGCGAGACGAGCGTGCCGGCGAAGAGCGCCATGCCGGGGAAGTCGAGGTCGAACGAGCCCTTGGACTCGGGCTTCGCCGTCTTGGGGAACCGGCGGGCGCCGAGGACGAAGGCGACCAGGGCGATGGGGATGTTGAGGGCGAAGGTCGCGCGCCAGCCGCCGACGCCGATGAGCAGGCCGCCCAGCGCCGGGCCGACGACGGAGATCGTCTGGGTCGAGATCGCCAGCACCGTGAGCACGGACGCGGGACTGTCCCGCCCGGTGCGGTCGCTCTCGTCGCGGATCAGCCGCATCGCCGCGGGGTAGCCGGCGCACGTGCCGAAGCCGAGGACGACCCGCGCGACGATCAGCCAGGCCAGGTTCGGCGCGAGGGTGCCGAGCACCCCCGCCAGCCCGACCAGCGCGGTCGCCGGGAGGAACACGCGCCGCGGGCCGTACCGGTCGATCAGCCGCCCGGCCACCGGCTGCCCGACCGCGGTGGCCAGGTACAGCGCGGAGATCAGCCACGCGGTCGCCGACGCCGGCTGCCCGAACGCGACACCGATCGGCACCAGCGCGACCGCGATGATCGTCGAGTTGACCGGGTTGAGCACCGCGCCCGAAATCAGCGGCGCGAACAGCTTCCGGTCGAACCCGTCGCGCGTCCGCTCCCGTGTCGTCATGGTTCGACGACGCGGCCGAGCAGGGCCAGCGCCTCGTTGACCACGGCCAGCTCGTCCTCGGTGAGCCGCTGCGCGAGGGCACGGGCCAGCCACTCCTGCCGCGAAGCGCGGGCGCCCTGGCCGTACGCCCGCCCCTCGGGCGTGAAGAAGATCAGCTGACGGCGGCCGTCTTCCGGGTCGTCCTCGCGGCGGACCAGGCCGAGCTTCTCCAGCGCGGCCACCGTCGCCGCCATCGACTGCGGGCGTACCCGCTCCGCGCCGGCCAGCACGCTCGCCGTGGCCGGCTCCATCTTCGCGAGCCGGGCGAGCGCCGAGGCCTGCGCGGAGGTCAGGTCGCCGACCGCCGTCGCGTCCATCATCTGCCGCCGCAACCGGCCGACGAGCACGCGCAACGTCTGCGCGGCCGCGACCGCCGCGGCGGGAACCGTTTTCGAGCCCATATCGACAGCCTAGACTTATCAGTTGACCCTGTCGAGTTTTCGGGGCGGGCGCGCGGAATTCGAGTAGGCTCCGCGGCCATGGCCTCTCCGGAAGCGCTGGTCTCCGCCCTCGCGGACCCCGCCCGTCTGCAGCTGTTCGCCCGGATCTGCGCCGGACTCCCGGCCGACGGCGCCAAGCTCGTGAAACGGCTGATCGACGCGGGGCTCGTCACCGTGGACGGCGACACCTACCGGGCCGTGCCCGAGGTGTTCCGCGAGGCGCTGGCCAAGGCGCCGAGCGACCCGCTCGACGGGCTGTTCCGCCACGGCAGGCTCGTCACCATCCCGCATTCGGGCCGGCGGCGGCAGCTGCTGCTCGCCCACCTCGCGGAGCGGTTCGAGCCGGGCCGGCTCTACACCGAGCAGGACGTGCGCGAGAAGCTGTCGATGGTCCACGACGACCACGCGACGCTGCGCCGCTACCTCGTCGACGAAGGCCTGTTGCAGCGCAGCAACGACGGCAGCGCCTACGGCCGCCCGTCGGAGGCCCGCGCCGCCGGCTGAGTCGCGGGCAGGTCGAACAGCGCCAGGACGGCGGGATCGGCGAACACCACGTTGTGCGCCACGCGTGCCTTGTCCACGGTGAACACCTGCAGGGTGTGCAGCCGGTAGACGCCGGCGTCGTCGCGGCAGTAGGCGACCAGGGCCGGCTGGCCGTTGGCGGAGGTGCGCGTCATCCGCCAGTCCGGGCCGCGCATCGCGAAGAGCCGCTCGAGGAACCGGCCGTAGCCGTCGCGGCCGAGGAACCAGAGCGGCACCGGCGGCATCTCCATCACGACGTCGTCGGTCAGCAGCTCGACCAGGCCCGCGACGTCGGCGGACTCGAACGCCCGGACGTACCGGTCGAGGACCGCTTCGACCGCTTTGTCGTCCGGCTCGGGGACCGCGTCCGCCGACAGATCGCCCAGACTCGCGCGGGCTCGCTGCAGGGCGCTGTTGACCGCCGAGGGCGTCGTCTCCAGGAAGCCGGCCACCTCCGCCGCGCTGAACTCGAGGACTTCACGCAGGATCAGCACCGCGCGCTGCTTGGGCGCCAGGGTCTGCATCGCCGCGAGCAGCGCCAGCCGCAGCGTGCCCCGGCGGGCCAGGCGCAGGCCGGGGTCGTCGAGACGCGCGTCCGGGAAGGGCTGCAGCCACGGGGTCTCGAACGACGGCGTCAGCGGCGCGTCCGGGTCTTCGCTCGGGCGGCCGAGGCCCGAGGGCAGCGGCCGCCGGGCGCGGCCGTCCAGCGCGGTGAGGCAGGCGTTGGTCGCGATCCGGTAGAGCCAGGTGCGCACCGACGCGCGGGCCGGGTCGTAGCCGCCCCACGCCTTCCAGGCGCGGACCAGCGTCTCCTGCACCAGGTCCTCGGCCTCGTGCACCGAGCCGAGCATGCGGTAGCAGTGCACCAGCAGCTCACGCCGGTGTGGCTCGGTGCTCGTCGCGAAGTCCGGCATCGCTCTCCCGTCGTCGCCGTACGGGAGATGATTCCCTACAGGTCGTCGAAGTCCTCGGGCCGGAGGCCGTCGAGCTCCGCGCGGAAGCGGGCGACCTCGGCCTCGGTGTCCAGTACGTCGGCGGCGGGGCTTTCGGCTTCCTGCTCGACCTCCAGCTGCACCGACGCGACGTCGAGCACCTCTTCGGCGACGCTGATCGGCGCACCCTGGCGCAGGCCGAGCGCGACGGCGTCGCTCGGGCGGGCCGACACGCGGGTGCCGTCCGCCAACACCAGGTCGGCGTAGAAGATCCCGTCCCGCACCTCGGTCAGTTCGACCGCCGAGACGCCCTGGCCGAACGCGGCGAGCACGTCCCCGAGCAGCTCGATGGTGCCCGGCCGCGGCTGCGCGATCTGCTCGCGCGCCCGCACGAGGGCCTCGGCCTCGCCGTACCCGATCATGATGGCCAGCCAGCGTCGGGCGCCGTCGGGTTCCCGGAGCAGCATCAACGGCGCCTCGCCGGGCACCGGGACGGCCATTCCCACCACCTCGATCGGGATCACGCTGACCACCGCACCCTCCGTGTAGGTACTTCTCCGCGCGCGAGGTACCCAGAACTACCGCGTTTCCAACGTGGTTGGGCGACGGAGTTTTTCACCCGGCTCTCCTGGACTGCGGACTGCCCCCGGAATCCTTGCCCGGCCTGGGGCGGCACTGTCACCGTCGGGGCGTGGAACCGACGATTTCGCGCAGCATCGACGTCCCGGCCGCCCCGGGCACGGTGTGGTCGTGGGTCACCGACCTGCCCCGGATGGGTGAGCTGAGCCCGGAGAACATCGGCGGCCGCTGGCTCGACGGCACCGGCCCGGCCCTGGGGGCCCGCTTCCGCGGCCGCAACGTGAACGGCACCCTGCGGTGGTGGACCCGGGTGAAGGTGGTGCGGTTCGAGGAGGGGCACCGGTTCGCGTTCGACGTGCGGACGCCGCTGGGGTCGAGGGTGTCACGGTGGGAGTACGTGCTGACGGCGAGTGCGGTGGGGTGCCGGGTGACGGAGAACTGGTACCGCAGCGGCAGCTGGGTGGTGCGGAAGTTCATGGGGCCGAAGGTGACCGGGCGGGCCGATCGGCCGGGGTACAACGTGCGGTCGATCGAGCACACGCTCGCCGCGTTGAAGGCGCGGGCGGAGGAGCAGGCCGCGGCGGCTTGAGCTGTTCCGCGGCTGGGGTTTCGGCGGGGCTCGGTGGACTGGTGCGCGACCGGCTCTCCAGCGCGGCGGACCAGGCGACCCGGCCGCCCACCGCACCCACTTGCACCGCACCCCACGTGACATACATCGCGCCGAACTGGTCAGTCTCTTGTTGAGACCCACTCCCTCCGGCTAGGTTGCTTTTTCAAACCTAGGAGGGCCATGACCGACACCGCGCCGAAGCCCGGCCTCGTGCTGGTGGTCGTCTCGACCGCGGCGTTCCTCGCCAGCCTCGACACCTTCATCGTCACGATCGCGTTCCCCGGCATCCGGGCCGCCTTCCCCGGCGACGATCTCGCCACGCTCTCGTGGGTGCTCAACGGCTACACGGTCCTGTTCGCCGCCTGCCTCGCCCCGGCCGGGCGGCTGGCCGACCGCTACGGCCGGAAGCGCCTGTTCCTCCTCGGCGTCGCCGTCTTCACGCTCGCCTCGGCCGCGTGCGCCGCCGCGCCGTCGATCCCGGTCCTCGTCGCCTTCCGCGCGGTGCAGGCGATCGGTGCCGCGCTCGTCATGCCGACGTCGCTCGCCCTGCTGCTGACCGCCTTCCCCGCGCACCGGAGGCCGATGGCGGTCGGCGTCTGGGCCTCCGTCGGCGCCGCGGCCGCCGCGCTCGGGCCGCCCGTCGGCGGGCTGCTCGTCGAAGCCTCCTGGCGCTGGGTCTTCCTGGTGAACCTGCCGATCTGCGCACTCACCCTGCTGGCCGGGCCGCGCATCCTGCGCGAGTCGCGGGACACCACCACCGGCGTCCCGGACCTGCTCGGCGCGGCCGGGCTCCTCGTCGGTGTCGGGGCGCTGGCCTACGCGCTGGTCGAAGCGCCCGACCACGGCTGGACCGCGGGGCCGGTGCTGCTCGCGTTCGCGGTCGCCGTCGTGGCGCTGGCGTGGGTGCCGCTGCGCTCGGTGCGCCACGCCGTGCCGGTGCTGGACCTGCCGGCGCTGCGCGTCCCGACGCTGTGGCTGGCGTGCGTCACGACCGGCGTGTTCGCGGCCGGGTTCGCCGCGATGCTGTTCGGCAACGTCCTGTTCCTGACGTCGGTCTGGCACGACTCGATCCTGGTGGCCGGGCTGTCACTGGCCCCGGGCCCGCTGATGGTGGTCCCGGTGTCGATCCTCGGCGGCCGGTTCGTGCACCGCTTCGGCCCGGGCCCGATCGTCGCCCTCGGCGGCGTCACGTTCGGGGCGGGCGTGCTGATCTGGTTGCTGCGCATGGGTTCGACGCCCGACTACGTGACGTCGATGCTGCCCGGCCAGCTCCTGACGGGCATCGGCGTCGGGCTGATCCTGCCGAGCCTCTCGGGCGTGGTGGGCACGGTCCTGCCGCCGGCGCGGTGGGGCGCGGGCTCGTCGATGGTCAACACGACGCGCCAGATCGGCACGGTCCTG
Organism: Amycolatopsis ponsaeliensis; assembly: GCF_030182635.1. Classification (NCBI taxonomy): domain Bacteria; kingdom Bacillati; phylum Actinomycetota; class Actinomycetes; order Pseudonocardiales; family Pseudonocardiaceae; genus Amycolatopsis; species Amycolatopsis ponsaeliensis. Next base: position 150,689 of record NZ_JAPZLD010000022.1, on the reverse strand, counting down.
GGGACGGCGGTGCTGATCGCGGTCTTCGCGGGAACCCCGGACCTGACGGACTTCCGGCACGGCTGGCTCCTGATCCTCGCCACCGCGGCGGCGACCGGCGCCGGCGGCCTGCTGATCGCCGCGCGCCGCCGTACCGATCACTACGTCGAGCCCCAGGCCTCGTCCAGCGCCGCGAGCCCGTCGTCGATCCTCTCCACCGGGATCGAGCCGTAACCCAGCACCAGCCCCGGCGCCGGGAACCCGCCGCACAGATCGGACAGCGTCTGCACCGCGACTCCCGCGGCCGCCGCCCGCGCGGCGATCGGCTCCAGGTCGACGTCGGCGAGCGCGCACAGGTGCAGGCCCGCCGCCGACGGAACCACCTCGAGCCGTCCGGCGAACATTCGGTCCACAGTGGACACGAGACGCTCGTGGCGCTGCGCGTACACCTTCGTCGCGCGGCGGATGTGGCGGGCGAACAACCCCTCGTCGACGAACCGGGCCAGCGCCGCCTGAGCCGGCACGTCGCCGTGCCAGTCCGACAGCTGGCGGGCGTGGCGCAGGGCATCCTGCAACGACGGCGGCGCGACTAGGAAACCCAGGCGCAGCATGGGAAGCAGCGTCTTCGAGAACGACCCGACGTACGCGACGCGCCCGCCGCGGTCCAGGCTCTGCAGCGGTTCCAGGGGCCGGTCGGAGAACCGGAACTCGCTGTCGTAGTCGTCCTCGACGACGACCGCGTCGGCGCGCTCGGCCCACGCCAGCAGCGCCGTGCGGCGGGCCAGGGACATCGGCGTCCCGAGCGGGAACTGGTGCGACGGCGTCACGTACACCAGCTTCGTCCGCGACGGCAACGCCGCCACATCGAGCCCTTCGCCGTCCACCGGGACGCCGACGACCTCGGCACCGTGGGACGCGAAGAGCAGCTTCGCCTGCCGGTAGCCGGGTTCTTCGACGGCCACGCGGTCACCCGGGGACAGCAGCACCCGGCACAGCAGGTCGAGGGCCTGCTGCGCGCCTTGCGTCACGAGCACGTCGTCCGCGTCGGCGCGCACCGAACGCGACACACCGACGTGCCGGGCGATCGCCGCGCGCAGTCCCGGGTGCCCACCAGGGTCGACGTAGTGCACGAACCCCGCCGCCTCCCGCAGTTCTCGCGCGAGTAGCCGTCGCCACGTCTCGAGCGGGAACAGCGCGGCGTCGGGGATGCCGACGCGGAAGTCGTACTCCGGCGCCTCCGCCACGGCGGCGGCCGGCGACGGCAGCGAACGCCAGATCGCTTTGGGCTGCGGCCCGCGCGCCGAGAGGGCCTTACGCGGCTTCGGCGCGGGCAGCGAACCGCTCACGTAGGTCCCGGCGCCGACGCGGCCGGTGAGGAACCCGTCGGCGGTCAGCCGGTCGTAGGCGACCGCGACGGTGTTGCGCGAGACGGCCAGGCGCCGCGCCAGTTCCCGCGTCGGCGGCAGCCGCTCCCCCGCGCGCAGCCTGCCGTCCAGCACGGCGTCGCGCAGCTGCCGGTAGATCCGGACGGACAGGTCGCCGCGCCCGGCCAGGCTGACGTGGAAGTCCATCCGACGAGCCTACATTGGCCCAATCCGATTCGTAGGAATTGGATCTGGGATCGGGCCAAGTACCGATCTAGCGTTACCGGCATGACGCTGACTGTGGACCGCCCCGCACCCGCCCGTCCCGGCCGGCTGCTGGCCGCCGCCCAGCTGGCCGGCTCGCTCGGCGACGGCGCGTTCCTGACGTGCTCGGTGCTGTTCTTCACGCGGATCGTCGGGCTCTCCCCCGCGCAGGTCGGGCTGGGTCTCACGCTCGGCTGGGCGGTGGGTTCGGTCGCGGGAGTGCCGCTCGGCCACCTCGCCGACCGCCACGGCGCCCGGGGCTCCGCGGTGCTGCTGGCGCTGGCGACGAGCGCGTCGATCCTGACGTTCCTGCTTGTCCGCACGCCGCTGCTGTTCGTCCTCGCCGCGTGCCTCTACGGCAGCTGCCAGACCGGCTTGTCCGCTGTTCGCCAGGCGCTGCTGGCGGCGCTGGCCGACCCGGAACGGCGGACGCGCATCCGGGCCCAGTTGCAGTCGGCGGGCAACGCGGGGCTCGCCGTCGGCGCCGGGCTGGGCGGGCTAGCGCTTTCGGCGGACACGGCACCGGCGTACCTGACGGTCTTCGTGCTGGACGCGCTGAGTTTCGTCGTCACCGCCGCGCTCATGGTCGCGCTCCCCTCTGTGACGACGTCGGCACCGCGCGCCGGGGAGCCGAAGCTGGCGGTGCTGCGCGACCGGCCGTACGCGCTGGTGACGCTGCTGAACGCGGTTCTGCTGCTGCGGATGCCGCTGCTGAGCGTCGCGATCCCGCTGTGGATCGTCGAGCGGACGGCCGCGCCGGGCTGGACGGTGTCCGCGCTGTTCGTGCTCAACACGGTCGTGGTGGTGCTGCTCCAGGTCCGCGTGGCCGGACGGCTGGCGAGCATCGGCGCGGCGGCGCGGATGGTGCGGCGGTCCGGGGTGCTGCTCCTCGCGTCGTGCGTGGCGTTCGCGCTGTCGGCGTCCGGGACTTCGCCGTGGGTCGCGTTCGCGGTGCTGGTGGTGGGCGCGCTGGTGCAGGTGTTCGGCGAGATGCTGCAGTCGGCGGGCACGTGGGAGATCGGCTTCGCGCTGGCACCGGCCGACAAGCAGGGGCAGTACCAGGGGTTCTTCGGAACGGGGGTGTCGGTGGCGCGCGCGGTGGGGCCGGTGCTGCTGAGCACGGTGGTGATCGGCTGGGGCCTGCCGGGGTGGCTGCTGCTGGGGGCGGTGTTCCTGGCGGCGGGATGGGTGATGGGCCCGGCGGTCCGCTGGGCCCAGTCGACGCGGGTCCCGGCCGGCGCATGCTGACCGCCGCGGTCTTGAATGAGTCATTCAGGTCCTCGGAGGTCCTGAATGACTCATTCAAGACGCCCCGGCTACGACTTCAGCTGCCGCGCGTTCAGCCCGTACTGCGCCATCTTCCGGTAAAGCGTCGCCCGGCCCATCCCGAGCTTCCCGGCCGCGTGCACCACCGTCGCCCCGGGCTCGGACAGGCACCGCACGATCTCGTCCCGCTCCATCGCCTGCAGCCGGCTCAGCCGGTGCCCCACCCCGCTGAACACCTCCGCCGGCAGATGCGCCGTATCGACCACGTCCGACCGCGAAGCCGCTTCGCGCACAACCCGCCGTAGCTGCTTCGCGTTCTCCGGCCAGTCGTAAGCCGTCAACGCCCGGGACGCCGCCGACGTGAACGTGACATCCCGGCCGCGGTCGCGCCGGGCGAAGTGGTGGGCCAGCGGGAGGACGTCGTCCGGGCGGAAGCGCAGCGCCGGGAGCTCGACCACCCGGTCCACCAGCGGCCGCAGCGCCGCCGGCACCGCACTCGCGTCCGGCGCGGTGAGCACGAACGGCGGCGGCCCCTCGCCCCGGACCTCGGTGAACCGCCGCGCCAGCTCCTCCGCCGCCCACGCCGGCAGCGCCTCCACGCCCGACACGATCACGCACGTGCCGTCCTTGGCCAGCTCGGGCGTCCACAGCGTCAGCCACGTGTCGACGTCGTCGGGCGCCGGTGGCCGCGCGTTCAACACCCGCTCGCGGGACCACAGCTCGCGTCGCGCCAACGCGGCCAGCGCCGTCTTGCCCGCGCCCGGCTCGCCGACGACCGCGACGACCCGGCCCGCCTCGAACGCCGTCCGCGCCGAATCGACCGCGGTCGTCCAGGCAGGCGACAGCCGCGCGACGTCACCCGGGGCGACGCGGTCGGCGTAGACCCGGAAGACCTCACCGCGCGGGGTCGGCCGGGCGATGCGCCCGGACGCGCGGGCCAGCATCAGCGCCGCCGTGTTGCCGGCGGCGGCTTGTGCCAGCGCCAGCAGCAGCTCCGACGACTGCTCCGACCACGTCGTGAGGTTTACGCTGCCGGCGAGCGCCCCGGTCAGCGGGTCGAGCACCGGCACCGCGGCGCAGGTGTACCCGCGCAGGTCGGTGCAGTAGTGCTCGCTCGCCCGGACCAGCGACGGCGCCCGGTCGGCGAGCGCCAGGCCGAGCCCGTTGGTCCCCGCGTTGCTCTCCGCGAAGTAGAACCCCGGCGCCAGGTGCACGCGGTCGAGCGAGCGGTTGATGGAGGCGTCCGTGCACAGCCGGCTCAGCACCAGGCCTTCGCTGTCGGTGATCATCAGGCTGATCGGCTCGTTGGCCAGCGTCGCCTGCAGGCCGCGCAGCACCTCGGTGCCGCATTCGTAGAGCAGCGAACCGGTGTCGACCGCACCCGAGAACACCGGCATGACCTCGTCCTCGGGCACGCCGTAGCGCTCGCTGCGCTGCCACGACGCCCGCAGCCGGGCCGCGTCGAACGACCGCGTGACGTGCACCTGCGGGTTTCCCACCTCGACCTCCCGGGACGCGCCGTTGCGTCGGACTCCCCCAGCCTACGTCCGCCGTCCGGGCGACGGCGGCCCGAGCTGTCTCATATCGAGACACCCGACGGGTCCCTGACCAGCCCCGACGTCCCTAGCGTCGCCTGCACCGTGCCAACCGTGGAGGAACGCATGTACAGCAAGGACGGCGAGACGTACTTCATCGTGGATGCCCACGTGGCGCTCTGGGACGCGCGCCCGGAGAACCAGCGGAACATCCACGGGAAGCAGTTCATCGACTGCTTCTACGACTACCACCGCAACCTCAGCCCCGAGTCCGAGGTGTGGCCGTACGAGGACTACCTCTACCAGGGCGGCGAGCGGCTGCTGCGCGACCTGTTCGAGAACGGGTACGTCGACCACGCGATCTTCCAGCCCGCGCACCTCGGCGCGTTCTACAACAACGGTTTCGGGCAGACTGAAGAAGCCTTCGCGCTGGCGCAGAAGCATCCGGGCAAGCTGACGTACAACCACAACTTCGACCCGCGGCTCGAACAGGCCGGGCTGGACCGGCTCAGGCGGGACGCCGAGCGCTTCGGCCTCAAGGGCGTGAAGCTCTACACCGCCGAGTGGCAGGGCGACTCCCGCGGCTACAAGCTCGACGACAAGTGGACGTACAAGTACTTCGAAGCCTGCCAGGAACTGGGCATCAAGAACATCCACGTCCACAAGGGACCGACGATCCGGCCCCTCGACCGCGACGCCTTCGACGTCGCCGACGTCGACCACGTGGCCACCGACTTCACCGACCTCAACTTCGTCGTCGAGCACTGCGGGCTGCCGCGGCTGGAGGACTTCTGCTGGATCGCGACGCAGGAGCCGAACGTCCACGCGGGACTCGCCGTCGCGATGCCGTTCATCCACACCCGGCCGAAGTACTTCGCGCAGATCATCGGCGAACTGCTGTACTGGCTCGACGAAGACCGGATCCAGTTCTCCAGCGACTACGCGATCTGGACGCCGCGCTGGCTGGTCGAGCGGTTCGTCGACTTCCAGATCCCGGAGGACCTGCCCGAGTACGCGCCGCTGACGGTCGATCAGAAGAAGAAGATCCTCGGCCTCAACGCGGCGGCGATGTACGACATCCCGGTGCCGGCCGAGCTGCAGCTCGCTCCGGTCGAGCCACAGGCCGTGTCGGTGGCCTGAGATGGACGCCCACACCGCGCTGGACGCGGTCCTCGACCCGGAGCTCGACGAGCCCATCACCGACCTCGGCTTCGTCAAGTCGCTCACCGTGGACGGCACCCGCGTGACCGTCCACTTGCGACTGCCGACGTCGTTCTGCGCGCCGAACTTCGCCTACCTCATGGCGTCGGACGCGAAGGACGCGCTGACCGCGCTTCCCTGGACGTCCGAAGTCGTGGTGGAGCTCGACGACCACCACGACTCGGACCTCATCAACGCCGGCCTCGCCGCGGACGCCGGGTACCGCGGCACGTTCGGTCACGAGGCCGACGAAGACCTCGAGGAGCTGCGGCTGACGTTCCGGCGCAAGGCGCACCAGGCGGCGATGGAGCGCGCGCTGACGGTGCTGCTGCGCGCGGACGAGCACGTCGACCTGCACGGCGTCACGCTCGCGGACCTGCCGGACGCGGTGTCCTCGCGGGCACTGCTGCGGCGTCGCGAGGCGCTCGGGCTGTCGACCGAACCGTCGGCGCCGGTGCTGGTCGACCACGACGGAACTCCTTTCCCCCGCGAGGAAATCCCGGTGCGGCTGCGGTTCGCGCGCTCGGTCCGCATCTCGATCGAAGGCAACTCCCACTTCTGCCGCGGGCTGCTCCGCACCCGCTACCCCGAGCCCACTCCGTCGATGTCCACTCCGTCGACGTCCACAGTGGAGGTTTCAGCATGAAGGCGGTCCAGGTCGTCGGGTACGACCAGCCCCTGCGGATGACCGACGTCCCCGAACCGGCGGTCACCGGCCCGTACGACGTCGTCGTGCGGATCGGCGGCGCCGGCGTCTGCCGCACCGACCTGCACATCCTCGAAGGGCAGTGGAAGGAGAAGTCCGGCGTCACGCTGCCCTACACGATCGGGCACGAGAACGCGGGCTGGGTGCACGCGGTGGGCAGCGCGGTCACGAACGTCGCCGAGGGCGACAAGGTGATCGTGCACCCGCTGATCACGTGCGGGCTCTGCCGGGCCTGCCGGTTCGGCGACGACGTCCACTGCACGCAGTCGCAGTTCCCGGGCATCGACACCGCGGGCGGCTACGCGGAGTACCTCAAGACGTCCGCGCGCAGCGTCGTGAAGATCGACAACTCGCTCGAACCGGCGGACGTCGCGGCCTTGGCGGATGCCGGACTGACGGCGTACCACGCGGCGGCGAAGGCGGCACGGCGCCTGCGTCCGGGCGACCGGTGCGTCGTCATCGGCGCGGGCGGGCTCGGGCACATCGGCATCCAGGTGCTCAAGGCGATCTCGGCGGCCGAACTGATCGTCGTCGACCGCAACCCGGACGCGGTGAAGCTGGCGGTGTCGATCGGCGCGGACCACGGCGTGGTGGCGGACGGCTCGCAGGTGCCATCGGTGCTCGACCTGACCGGCGGCGACGGCGCCGAGACGGTGATCGACTTCGTCGGCGAAGGCGGCGCGACGGCCGACGGGATCGCCATGCTGCGCCGGGCGGGCGACTACCACGTGGTCGGCTACGGCGAGAACATCGACGTCCCGACGATCGACATCATCTCGACGGAGATCAACCTGATCGGCAACCTGGTCGGTTCGTACAACGACCTGTGCGAGCTGATGGTGCTGGCGGCGCAGGGCCGCGTGAAGCTGCACACGGCGCGCTACTCGCTGGAGAACTTCCAGGACGCACTGGACGATCTCGACGCGGGTCGCATCCGTGGCCGCGCGATCCTGGTCCCCTGACCAACCCGCACCTTCACGTGAAAGTGATACGGAGTGCGCGCTCCGGGTCACTTTCACGTGAAAGTGCGTTACTGGCTCGGCGGGGCCGCCGGGGCCTGGTGCACGGAAAGATCCGGACCGGCGGCGGAGTCCGGGGCCCAGGCTCCGGAGTCCGCCGTCCACGTCTGGCCGGCGAAGCTCACCTTGTCCACGCCCAGCGCCTCCGCGCGGCCGACCAGCCAGCTCGCGTACGTCCAGCCCTGCGCCGCCGGGTGGGCTCCGCTCAGGCGAGCCGTGCCCAGCTCCGCGGTGGCTGCGGCCGCCAAGTCGGCCGGGGCGGCCAACGTCAGGTTCCGGCAGGTCAGCGCGGCCGGGAACTGGCCGTTGAAGGCCGCCGCCATCGCGCGGGACTGCGACTCCCACTGCGCGTACGCGTCCGGGACTCCGGAGCGCTGGATCTCCTGGGCCGCCTCGGTGATCGGCAGCGTCTCCCAGCCCGGCAGCTTCTCGAGCTTCTCGTAGAACGCCGTCGCCGCGTAGACCGGGTCGCGCAGCTGGGCCACCGTGCCCCAGCCCTGGCTCGGCCGCTGCTGGAACAGCCCGACCGAGTCGCGGTCACCGCCTTCGAGGTTGCGCAGCTTCGACTCCTGCAACGCCGTGGCCAGCGCGACCGTCGCCGCGTGCGGCGGCAGCCCCAGCTTGGCCCCGACGCCCGCGATCCGCGCGGCGTTGTCCATCTGCTCGGGGGTGAACGTGTACCCGTCCTGCCCGGGCACCGCCACCGTGCAGCCCGGCGTCTTGACCGGGCTGCGCGACAGCACCGCCACCACGACGACCCCCGCGGTCAGCACCACGACCGCACCCAAGAAGAGGGCCACCTTCAGGCCACACCCGCGCACCCTGCCTCGCCTTCACCCGTTCGCCCCAGTCTGTCAAAGGCAGGACGCGGCGCACCGGGTGGAGGTTCAGTGAGGCTTGTTCAGCCGTCGGCCGCCGCAGGGGTTTCGCGGTGATCAGCCGCGGGCGGGTGGCCCGCGGCGGCCTGACCAGAACAAGCCTCAGTTACCGGCGCCGAGGAAGATCGGGTTCGACATCGCGACCATGGCGTTCGGCTGGGTGGTGTTCGGGCCCCCGGACGGGCGACGCACCTCGACGCGGACCCACCCGGAGTACCGCGGGTAGGTCGTCCACGTCACCGTGGCCGCCCCCGAGTCGCCGATGGTCTCAGTGTGCTCAGGCCCCAGCTGGTCGAGGAACGTCACCGTCGTCCCCGGCACGCCGCCGACCACCGCGCTGACCGTCACCGGCGTCCCGGTGCCCACCGGCAGCCGCGACCCGATCCCCGCCGTGCGACCGCCGCCGGACACCGTGAAGTCCAGCTGGACCGCCGACGACTCCGCCAGCCACGACCGCCCCGCCTTCAGCCCCGCCAGGAGCTCCTTGCGGCGCAGCCGGTCGGCGAGGACCACCGTGTGCGGGAGCGCGACGCGCTGGTCCGGATTGTGCGCGTCGGAGTCGCCGATGGCCGGGATGAACCGGCCGCCGCGCAGCAGGCCGTCCCAGTGGATGACGCTCGCTTCGTCGTCCTGGGTCCACGGCCCGTTCCACACCTCGACGAGGTCGGCGATCTCGTACGCGAACTCGTAGGTGCAACCGAAGCAGTTGGCGAACGGGTGCGCCGCGGTGACCAGGCCGCCCGCGCGGTGCACCTGGTCGGTGAAGCGGCGGAAGTCCTGCGGATCGGCCGCCCGGTAGCGCCAGTCGATCCACGTTCCGGCGGGCAGGCCGATCGCGGGCCAGTGCCCGGACCGCGTCGTCACCTCTTCGCCGTTGAGGATCAGCAGGTCGTCGGTGGCGTACCGCCCCCACACCAGCTGCGAGCTGGACGTGTTGTGGTCGGTGGACACGATGAAGTCCAGCCCGGCCGCGCGGGCGTCGGCGACCAGCTGCTCCGGGGTGCGGCGGCCGTCGGAGTGGACGGTGTGCAGGTGGCCGTCGCCGCGGTACCAGGCGCGGCCGCGCTCGCGGGCCGGCGCGGACTCCGGCGCCGGGTCCGGCGTGAACGGCGCGGCGTCCGGCCCGAAGGTGAGCGTGATGTCCACTTTGAAGTTCAGGCCCTGCGGCGCAACGGTGTACGGCCCGAGGATGACGTGCCACCGGCCCGGCTTGATCGGGCCGGCGAGGTAGCCCGGCGTCGCTTCGGACGCACTGATCGAGAACCGGTCGCGGAAACCGCCGGACCAGCCGCGGAACCCGCGGGCGTTGCCCAGTTCGTGGCCTTCCGGGCCGAACATGCCGATGTCGCAGGCGTTCCCGCGGGTGCCGGCGGGCACCTGGGGCTTGTCGTAGGAGTAGACGACGTCGATCTGCCGCACCCCGCGCGGGACGTCGACCGGCAGGTAGTACCAGTCCGGGACGTCCGGTTTCAGGGTGCCGGTGACGGTCCGGGTCTGGCTGCCGGTGCCGCCCGGCTGGTCGGCGAACGCGACGCCGGGCAGCATCCCCACGGCCGCGCCGGCCGCCGCCACACCACTCGCGCGCAGCAGCGCGCGCCGGCTGAAGTCCCCAGAACTCATGCGTACCTCCGCATCGAACGACGACCCGACGCTAGGGGAGCAACGCGAACGCCGACAAGAACCGGCGGTGAACTCTCGGCGCGCGGCCGCGGTGTCCGGTCAGGACCTGGCGCGCCGGGCGAGGATCTTGGCGAGCGCGACGACCGTGACGGCGGCGGCCAGCCCGAGCCGCGTGACGTCGAGGGCGGGCACCCAGGTCACGGCGCCGTCCCGGAGGACGAACGCCCCGGCCGGCCGGGCGAGCACCCCGAACCCGGCGCCCTCCCGCACCGGCAGCGCGTCCGTGTCGCCCGCGCCGCCGCCCCCGCCGCCGAAGACGGCCGCGGCCGGGATCACGATCGTCCCGTCGCGCTCGACCGGATCGCCGTAGACCAGCTTCGCCGTGAACAGGTCCCGCGCGGTCGATGCCAGCTGCCCCAGTTTCATCCGGTCATCATGGCCGCAGCCCGGCGTGCGGCACACCTCGCACGTGCCGAAAGGCCCGTCCCGCCGCCTTTTTGCCCGGACCGGGTGTGAACGCGGTGTATCCGGGGCATTAACGCTCGACACCTGTGCTGCATGGGGAGTGCTCGATCCGAGGGGAGACCGCGATGACCTTCGACTTCGTCGGCCGGTGGCTGGGCAGGCACCGCGACCGCCCCGGGATCACGGTCGACCTAGCCTGCGGCGGCCGGGTGACCCTGCGCGAGATCGACGGACGGCCGGTGCTGGCGATCACGACGGCCCCGGGCCCGGACGGCCGGTGCAGCGTCGCCGCCGTCCCCCTGTCGGAGGCGGAGCGACGGGAGCTGGGCCAGGTGCTGGAGTCGGACGTGCTCCTCGCCTCCTAACCCACCCCTTATCTCCGCGCCACCGGATGTTTCCCTACTGGTTCGCGCCGTAAGCTGCGCACCGTGCTTTGTGGCAGTCCTCGCGAGAAAAGCGTCCGTGGCAGTGTGGCCCCGGTCGCTTTTTGTGGGGTTCCCACAACGCAACCGCCTTGGCATGCGCCATCGCGGACATTGGTCTACCCGGCGGTAATCCAGCAGGGTGTAGACAGGTGCAGGCGACGCCCCAGGACAGGTGCGTCGCCTTCTGTGCGTGGGTACTTGGGAGGCTCAGCCGGTGTTCAATCGTGTCGCCATCGTCAACCGCGGAGAGGCCGCGATGCGGCTCATCCACGCCGTCCGGGATCTGTCGGCGGAAACCGGTACGAAGATCGAGACGGTCGCTCTCTACACCGATGCGGACCGCACCGCCACCTTCGTCCGTGAGGCCGATCTGGCCTACGACCTCGGTCCGGCATCGGCTCGCCCGTACCTCGACCTGGCCAAGCTCGAGCAGGCCCTCGTCGAGACGAAGGCCGACGCCGCGTGGGTCGGCTGGGGCTTCGTCGCCGAGGACCCGGCCTTCGCCGAGCTGTGCGAGAAGGTCGGCATCACCTTCGTCGGGCCGAGCGCCGACGCGATGCGCAAGCTGGGCGACAAGATCGGCGCGAAGCTGATCGCCGAGGAGGTCGGTGTCCCGGTCGCGCCGTGGAGCCGCGGCGAGGTCGCCACGCTCGAAGACGCGCTGAAGGCCGGCGACCGGATCGGCTACCCGCTGATGCTCAAGGCCACCGCCGGCGGCGGCGGGCGCGGCATCCGCATGGTCGCCTCCGGCGAAGACCTCGCCGACGCCTACGAGCGCACCAGCCAGGAAGCCCTGCGCGCGTTCGGCTCCGGCGTCGTGTTCCTCGAGCGCCTGGTCACCGGCGCCCGCCACGTCGAGGTCCAGGTGATCTCCGACGGCGCGACGGCGTGGGCGCTCGGCGTCCGCGACTGCTCGGTGCAGCGGCGCAACCAGAAGATCATCGAGGAGTCGTCCTCCCCCGTCCTCGACGCGGCGCAGACCGCCGAGCTGAAGACGTCGGCCGAGCGCCTCGCGGTCGCCGTCGGCTACCGCGGCGCGTGCACCGTCGAGTTCCTCTACCACCCCGGCGAGAAGCTGTTCGCCTTCCTCGAGGTCAACACCCGCCTGCAGGTCGAGCACCCGATCACCGAGATCACCACCGGCACCGACCTGGTCAAGCTGCAGCTGCACGTCGCCGGCGGCGGCAAGCTCGAAGGCGCCCAGCCTGCCGAGCTCGGCCACGCCGTCGAAGCCCGGCTCAACGCCGAGGACCCCGACCGCGACTTCGCCCCCTCCCCCGGCCGCATCGCGCGGCTGGCGCTGCCCGCCGGGCCGGGCATCCGCGTCGACACCGGCGTCAGCGAGGGCGACACCATCCCCGCCGACTTCGACTCGATGATCGCCAAGATCATCGCCTACGGCCGCGACCGCGACGAGGCGCTCGCCCGCCTGCGCCGCGCGATGGCCGAGACCACCGTGATCATCGAGGGCGGCGCGACCAACAAGAGCTTCGTGCTCGACCTGCTCGACCAGCCCGAGGTGATCGACGCGAGCGCCGACACCGGCTGGATCGACCGCGTCCGCGCCGAAGGTCGCCTGGTCACCCACCGCCACTCCGCGGTCGCGCTCGCCGCGGCCGCCATCGAGGCCTACGAGGACGAGGAAGAGGTCTCCGTCCAGCGGCTGCTGGCCACCGCGCACGGCGGCCGCCCGCAGGTCCAGCACGAGACCGGCCGCCCGCTCGACCTCAAGCTCCGCGGCGTCGGCTACCGCGTCAGCGTCGCCCGCATCGGCCAGAAGCGCTTCCGCGTCGGCATCTCGGCCGGGACGTCGGACGTGCACCACGCCGACGTCGAGATCGACCGCTTCGACGCCCACAGCGGCCAGATCCGGGTCAACGGGCAGCGGTTCCGCCTGGTGGCGGCCACGCACGGCCCGATCCACCTCGTCGAGGTCGACGGCGTCACCCACCGCGTCAGCCGCGACGAAGGCGGCGTCGTCCGCTCCCCCGCGCCCGCGCTGGTGGTCGCGACACCCCTGTCGGTCGGCGACGAGGTCGAGGCGAACGCACCGATCCTCGTGCTGGAGAGCATGAAGATGGAGACGGTGCTGCGCGCGCCGTTCCGCGCCCGCGTCCGCGAGTGCCCGGTGTCGGTCGGCAGCCAGGTCGAGACCGGTGCCCCGCTGATGCGCCTGGAGCCGCTGGCCGACGGCGCCGAGGACGAGGTCGCCGAAGAGACCGAGACCGTCGAGATCGACCTGCCGGCCGAGGCGGCGGACGTGTCCGCGGCCGACCGCGTCGAGCGCGGCCTGCAGGACCTGCGCAGCCTGCTGCTCGGCTTCGACGTCGACCCGTCGGAGCGCAAGCGCGTCCTGTCGGCCTACGTCGCCGCGCGCACCGAGCTGGGTGGCCGGCCGGTCGAAGGCGAGCTGGAGCTGCTCACCGTCTTCGCCGACCTGTCCGAGCTGAGCCGCAACACCCCGGGCGGCGAGCTCGACACCGTGCCCAACGGCGCGGTGCACAGCCCGCGGGAGTTCTTCCACAGCTACCTGCAGAGCCTCGACGTCGAGCGCGCGGGCGTCACCGAAGGCTTCCAGGCCAAGCTGGCCAAGGTCCTCGGCCACTACGGCGTCGCCGACCTGGAGCGCACCCCGGAGCTGGAGTCCGCGGTCTTCCGGATCTTCCTGGCGCAGCAGCGGACTTCGGCCGACGTCGCCGTCGTCTCGGAGCTGCTGCGGCTGTGGCTGGCCGGGGCACAGCCGGCGGAGTCGTTGAGCGACCGTGCCGGGCTGACCCTGGAGCACCTGGTCGAAGCCACGCAGGTGCGCTTCCCCGCGGTGTCCGACCTGGCCCGCGGTGTGGTGTTCCGCTGGTTCGCCCAGCCGCTGCTGCGCCGCCACCGCGCCGAGGTGTACGCCGCCGTCCGCACCGAGCTGCGCTACCTCGACCAGCACCCGGACGCCGCGGACCGCGCCGAGCGGATCCAGGCCATGATCACCGGCTCGCAGCCGCTGGTCCGGCTGATCGGGCAGCGGATCGGCCGCCCCGGCCGCGACCACGCGCCGCTGCTGGAGGTGCTGACCCGCCGCTACTACGGCAACCGCCGGCTGACGGGCGTCACCGTGCGCGACATCGCCGGCTGCCGGCTGCTGACCGCCGAGCTCAACACCCCGGACGGCGTGCTGCCGCTGGTCACCACCGCCGTCGACTTCGCCGCCCTGCCGGACGCCGTCCGCGCGGTCGGCGAAGTGGCCACCGAAGGCGTGGTCGCCGACCTGTACCTGCGCTGGGAGGACCAGCCGGACGTCGACGCGACCGCGGAGCGGCTCGGCGCGCTGCTGGCCGAGCACCCGCTGCCGGCGAGCGTGCAGCGCGTCGTGCTCACCGTGGCCGGCACCGGCGGCGCGGTGATGCACCACCACTTCACGTTCCGGCGAGACGGCGCGGGCTTCACCGAAGACCGGCTGATCCGCGGCCTGCACCCGCAGATCGCGCAGCGCCTGCAGCTGCAGCGGCTGCACGAGTTCGACCTCACCCGGCTGCCGTCGGCGGACGAGGAGATCTACCTCTTCAAGGCCGTCGCGAAGAGCAACCCGGCCGACGAGCGGCTGATCGCGATGGGCCAGGTCCGCGACCTGACGCCGCTGCGCGAGGCCGACGGCCGGCTGGTCGCGCTGCCCGCGCTCGAGGACGCGGTCACCGCCTGCCTCGACGCGATCCGCAACATCCAGGCGCAGCGGCCGCAGAACAAGCGGTTCGACACCAACCGGATCATGATGTACGTCTGGCCGCAGACGGACCTGACCACCGATGAGCTGAACACGCTCGTCCAGCGCATCCTGCCGACGTCGGTCGGTGCCGGGCTGGAGGAGGTCCAGTTCCTGGCCCGCCGGCGCACCGACGCGGGCAAGCTGGCCGAGCTCGCCGTCCGGATCACCTTCGACCCGGGTCACGGCGCGCGGCTGCACGTCGGGCCGGCCTCGACCGAGCCGGTTCAGCCGCTGGACGACTACCGCCTGAAGGTGCTGCGCGCGGCGCGGCGCGGAACCGTCTACCCGTACGAGCTGACCGGGCTGCTCGCCGGGCCGGCCGGCACGTTCACCGAGCACGACTTCGACGGTGCCGGTGCGCTGGTGCCGGTCGACCGGCCGAAGGGCAAGAACACCGCGGCGATCGTCGCGGGCGTCGTCACGACCCTCACCGAGCGGCACCCCGAGGGCGTCACCCGCGTCGTGCTGATCGGCGACCCGACGAAGTCCCTCGGCGCGCTGTCGGAGCCGGAGTGCTCGCGCGTCATCGCGGCGCTCGACCTGGCCGAGCGCATGCAGGCACCGCTGGAGTGGTTCGCGCTGTCGTCCGGTGCGCGGATCTCGATGTCCTCGGGCACCGAGAACATGGACTGGGTCGCCGCGGCGCTCAAGCGGATCGTCACGTTCACCCAGGACGGCGGCGAGATCAACATCGTGGTCAACGGGATCAACGTCGGCGCCCAGCCGTACTGGAACGCCGAAGCCACGATGCTCATGCACACCAAGGGCATTCTCGTGATGACGCCGGACTCGGCGATGGTGCTCACCGGCAAGCAGGCACTCGACTTCTCCGGTGGCGTGTCGGCCGAGGACAACTTCGGCATCGGCGGCTACGACCGCGTCATGGGCCCCAACGGCCAGGCGCAGTACTGGGCGCCGAACCTGCCCGCCGCCCGCGAAGTGCTGATGTCGCACTACGACCACACCTACGTCGTCCCGGGTGAGGCCGGGCCGCGGAAGGTGGGCACGAACGACCCGGTCGACCGCGACGTCTCGCCGTTCCCGCACGCGATCGTCGACAGCGACTTCCGGACCGTCGGGGAGATCTTCTCCGCCGAGCACAACCCGGACCGCAAGAAGCCGTTCGACATCCGCACGGTGATGCGCGCGCTGTCGGACCAGGACCACCCGGTGCTGGAACGCTGGGCGGGCATGGCCGACGCCGACACGGCCGCGGTGCAGGACGTGCACATCGGCGGCCGCCCGGTCTGCCTGGTCGGCATCGAGTCGCGGTCGGTGCCGCGCCGCGGCTTCCCACCCACCGACGGGCCGGACACCTACACCGCGGGGACGCTGTTCCCGCGGTCGTCGAAGAAGACGGCGCGGGCGATCAACGCGGCGTCGGGCAACCGGCCGCTGGTCGTGCTGGCGAATCTCTCCGGGTTCGACGGTTCACCCGAGTCGCTGCGCAAGCTCCAGCTGGAGTACGGCGCGGAGATCGGCCGGGCGATCGTCAACTTCGAGGGCCCGATCGTGTTCACCGTGATCTCGCGCTACCACGGCGGCGCGTTCGTCGTGTTCTCCAAGGCACTCAACCCGAACATGACGGTGCTGGCCCTGGAAGGCTCGTTCGCCTCGGTGCTGGGCGGCGCCCCGGCGGCGGCGGTCGTGTTCGCCGGCGAGGTCGCCAAGCGCACGGCCAACGACCCGCGGGTGACCGAGCTCCAGACCCAGGTCGCGGCGGCCGGCGCCGCCGAGCGGGCCGCGCTCAGCGCCAAGCTCGCGGAGACCCAGTCGTCGGTCCGCGCGGAGAAGGTCAGCGAGATCGCGGCGGAGTTCGACAAGGTGCACAGCATCCAGCGCGCTGTCGAGGTCGGCTCGGTGGACGCGATCATCAGCACGGCCGAGCTGCGGCCGCGGATCATCGAGGCCATCGAGCACGGGCTGAAGGAGTAGCGGCCCGGGGCCGGTCACCGAGGGGGCCGGCCCCGGCTCGTCACGGCACCAGGTACCGGGTCAGCAGGCTCGCGCCGTCGGTCAGGACCGTGGCCAGCTCCAGCTCGAGCGGGTCGAACGCGCCGCCCACCGCGGCGCGGTCCGCCGTCCCGGCCACGAGGTAGGGCGCGACGGTCAGCCGGAACTCGTCGACCAGGCCCGCCTCGGCCAGCGACGCGAACAGCCTCGGCCCGCCTTCGCAGTCGATCCGCCGGTGCCCGCGCTCGGTGAGGGCGGCCACGGCGACGTCGAGCGCCACCGCGTCCTCGCCCGCGACGACGACGTCGGCCCCCGCGGCCTGCCAGGCGTCGCGCAGGTCCGCCGGCGCCCGCTCGCAGGTGAGGACGATCGTCGGCACCGCGGCCCGGGTGAGCACCGGCGCGTCCGGCGGCAGGCTGCGGCCCGTGGTGACGACGGCGATCGGCGGAACCGGCGCCAGCCCGTTGCGGCGGCGGCGCTCGGCCGTCGCGGCGTCCGGGTGGACGCCGTCGAACTCCTCGATCACCGCGGTCCCCGCCCCGAGCAGGACGACGTCGGCCAGGTCGCTGCCCAGCTTGAAGACGACCCGGTCGGGCGCCGTGGACAGCGGCTGGGACCGGCCGCCCACGGTGATCGCGCCGTCGGTGCTCGACACGAAGTTGACGACCAGCCACTTCGCGACGTCCGGGAAGCGGTAGAGGGCTTCGAGGTCGTCCGGCCCGATCTCGCGGGTGCGCTCCGGGGGCCAGATCTGCCGGATCACAGCCACCGCACCGCGTTCTTGGGCGGGCGGGTGCCGACGATGCTCGCGATCATCTCGGTCACGTGCCGCGTCTCGCGGACCTGGTGCGCCCGGAACATCGCGGCGCCCTGCGCGGCCGCGTGCGCGGTGGCGGCGAGGGTGCCGGTGACCCGGTCGCCCATGGCGACGTCGAGCGTCTCGCCGACCACGCCCTTGTTGGACAGCGCCATCAGCACCGGCCAGCCGGTGGCGACCAGCTTGTCGACGTTCCGCAGGATCTCCAGGGACTGGTAGGTGTTCTTCGAGAAGTCGATGCAGGGATCGATCATCACGCCCTCGCGGGGGACGCCCTTCGCGACCGCCCGTTCGGCGAGCTCGGCGGTGTCCTTGACGACCGACGCGACCACGTCGTCGTACTGCGGTTTCACCGGGTCGGTGCGCGGGTCGAGGCCGTCGACGTGCGCGCAGATGTACCCGGCGCCGTGCTCCGCGGCGACGTCGAGGATCTCCGGCTCGTAGGCCGCCCAGTTGTCGTTGATCAGGTCCGCGCCGGCCCGGCACACCGCGTCGGCGACCTCGGCGCGATAGGTGTCGACACTGATCACGACGTCCGGGAAGTGCTCGCGGGCCCACTCCACGGTCGGCACCACGCGGGCGATCTCCTCGGCGACCGTGACCTCGGGCCCCGGGCTGGCGGGCACGCCGCCGATGTCGATCACCGCCGCGCCGTCCTCGATCGCCTGGCCGATGGCCGCCTGCGCGCGCTCCTCCAGGTACGTCACCCCGTTGTCGTAGAACGAGTCCGGGGTGCGGTTGACGATCGCCATCACCAGCGCGTGATCGCTGGTGAGGCGTTTGCCCCGGAAGACGAGTTCGTGGATCGGCAAGCGACACCCCCGGACGAAGAGCGGATCGGACCACTCCGAGCATAGTGAGCGCGGCGCCGCGGGGCGGGGTGCGACCGGTTTCGCGACTTTCGGGGGTATGGCGGGTTTGTCCCGGACCGACACACTGTGCGTGCCGGTCCGGTGACCGAGAGCCCCGGGCCGGAAGTCCATCCGTGCGGCCGTGAGGAGATCCCCCGATGGCGTCAAGGTCCCTGTCCCGGCTCGCCCTGGCGGCAACCGGGGTTGTGCTGTCCGCGCTGCTCGGCGGCACCGCGGCCGCGCAGCCCGCCGCCGACACCCCCGTGTTCTGGCGCGTCCCGGCGACCGCCGCCCAGGCGCACGCCCTCGAGAACGCCGGGTTCGACGTCGAGGAAGGGGACGCCGGAGCCGCCTACGTCGTCGGCGGCCAGGCCGTCGCGAACCGGCTGCGAGCACTGGGCTACCGGCCTTCGTTCTTCGACACCGTCTACAAGGAACTCCCGGCGCAGGCGAACTCCCTGGCGGCGGACACCTTCTACGGCGGGTACCGCACCGTCACCGCGCACGAGAATCACCTCACCGCGGTCGCCGCCGCGCACCCCGACCTGGCGACGAAGTACACGATCGGCCAGTCGTGGAAGAAGACCAAGGGCCAGGGCGGCCACGACATCCAGGCCATCTGCCTCACCAAGAAGCAGACCGGCGACTGCACGCTCTCGACGTCGTCACCGAAGCCGAAGTTCTTCATCATGGCCCAGATCCACGCGCGCGAGCTCTCGACCGGCGAGCTGGCCTGGCGCTGGATCGACTACCTCGCCGACGGCTACGCCACCGACGCCACCGCGAAGTCCATTTTGGACACGACCGAGGTGTGGGTGGTGCCGATCTCGAACCCGGACGGCGTCGACATCGTCGCCTCGGGTGGCAACTCGCCGAAGCTGCAGCGCAAGAACGCGGACAACACCCGCGGGAGCTGCACCGGCACGAACATCGGCATCGACCTCAATCGCAACTCGACGTTCAAGTGGGGCGGCGACTCCAATTCGGCGTGCGCCGAGACCTACCAGGGCGTGAGCGCCGGGTCCGAGCCCGAGACGCAGGCGCTGGAGAAGCTGGCCCGCGCGATCTTCCCGGACCAGCGCGGCACCGGCAACAACGACCCGGCGCCGACGACGGCCAAGGGCACGATGATCACGTTGCACAGCTACGGCAACGACATCATCATCCCGTGGGGCTTCACCCAGGCCACCTCGCCGAACGACACGCAGTACCGCAAGCTCGGCGCGAAGTACGCGGCGTCGAACGGTTACCTCGTCGGCACCAACGAGGAGACCGTCGGCTACGACACGAGCGGCACCACCGACGACTTCACCTACGGCGAGCTCGGCGTCGCCAGCGTGACGTTCGAGGTCGGCGGCTCGAGCGGCACGTGCGGCGGTTTCCTCCCGCGCTACACCTGCGTCGACAGCACGTTCTGGCCGAAGAACAAGGGCGCGTTCATCACCGCCGCCAAGGCCGCGGCGGCGCCGTACCAGCAGTGAGTCAGGGCCGGCAGGCGTAGATGCAGTTCTGCGGACGCGGGGATTCGAGCACGTCGACGTGCCCGAACCCCGCGTCCGCCAGCATGTCCCGCGCGGTTTCGGTGCCCCACATCGCACCGAGCGCGGCACCGCCCTCGGCCAGCGACGTCGTCGTGCAGTACATCAGGCTGATCGAGTAGCAGAGCGCCGCCAGCGGGTTGCCGACGTTCTTCGCGACGTCGCTGGAGAAGTTCGTGTCCACCATGAAGAAGAGGCCGTCTTCAGGCAGCGCGCCGCGGGTCCGGCGCAGCACGACATCCGGCCGGTCCTGGTCGTGGACGGCGTCGAAGGCGGTGATGACGTCGAATTCGCCGGCCAGTTCGGCGGCGTCCCCGACGGCGAACTCGGCGTTCGGCAGTCCCTTCGCGGTCTCCCTCGCCTGCTCGACGACGTTCGCGTTGATGTCGAGCCCGGTGAACCTCGACGCGGGGAAAGCACGCGCGGCGACGGCGACGGCGTTCCCGGTACCGCAGCCGAGGTCGAGCACGCGCACGCCGTCGGTCAGTCTCTGTTTCAGGCCCGGGACCGCTCCGAAGAAGCCGTCGACGAGGTGTTCGCGGTAGACGTGCTTCCAGCTGTCGCCGGTCTTGGCGCCGAGGGTTTCGAGGTAGGGCCCGTACGCGGACCGCGGGACGCCGCCGCCTTCGGCGAAGCTGCGTTCGAGGTCGGGCAGGATGCCGGTGAAGGCGCTCAGCGTCAGCAGCGACGGCATGAGGTTCGCCGACGTCTCGCCGAGCAGGAACTTCGCGTGCTCGGGCGGGAAGGTGTACTCGCCGGCGTCGAGGGTGAAGATGCCCCCGGTGACCATGGCGCCGAGCCATTCCCGGACGTACCGTTCACGCAGCCCGGCGCGTTCGGCAAGCCCAGCGCTGGTGGCAGGCCCTTCCGCGGCGGCGGCGAAGAGCCCGGTGCGGTGGCCGACGCCGATGAGCATGGTGAGCGCGCTGCCGGTCATGGTCGCGGTGAGGTGCGCCGCGAAGTCCTTTTCCTCCATGGGGCCTGAGCTTACCCCGTCGGGCGGACCGTCCGATGTGGACGGACTGCCCGGCAGGCGGCGGCCGGGGCGGGACGGCGCGGGAAGAGCAGGGCGGGGCGGCACGGCACGAGGCGGCGGGCGGCGCGGGGGCAGGGCGGCGCGGCGCGGGCGGCGCAATGCCAGGGCGGGGCGGGGCGGGCGGTGCAATGCCAGGGCGGGGCGGGGCGGGGCCGATGCGGGGGCGGGCGGCGCGGGGCCGGGCCCGGGGCCGGGCCGGGCCGGGCCCCTGGGCGGGCCTGGGCGGGGCCGGGCGCGGCGCGGGGCGGGGCGGGGCGGGGCGACGGGGCGGCATTCCGCGCCGCGGGTGGCTGTTGCCCCACGCCGGCGCTGCGAATGAGTCATTCGCAGCGCCGGCGTGGTCGGCGCGGGTCAGTCCTCGTCTTCGAGGCCGGCGTCGGCGAGCACCGCGTAGACGCTGCGCCGGGCGTCGGCGAGGATCTTCTTCACCTCGGCCACCTGGGCTTCGGTACCGCTGTAGCCGACCTGGGCGGCGGCGCCGGACAGCTCGCCGAGCGCGTGCCAGAGCGCGGCGAAGCGGTCGGCGCCGGGCTCGTCCTCGGGAGTCCCGTCATCCCAGAGGGCGGCGAACTCGGCTTCCCGCCCGGCAACGTGCTCCCGACCGGCATCGGTGAGCTCGGCAACGCGACGGCCGCCGGTCTCGGACGTGCGGACCAAGCCCTCGTCCTCGAGCTGCTGCAGGATCGGGTAGACGGAGCCGGGACTGGGCCGCCACCGCTCATTGGTGCGGCGCCGGATCTCCTGCATCAGCTGGTAGCCGTGCATGGGCTCTTCGGCGAGCAGCGCCAGCACGGCCGGCCGCACCGGCCGCGCCTGCGCCCGCCCACGGAACTCCCGCACGCGCTGGAACGGCCCGGCCCCGCCACCCCAGCCACCGGGCCCGCCGAAGGAACCGGGGCCCCCGGGGAAACCCGGACCACCGGGGAAGCCGGGAAACCCGGGCCCACCCGGCGCACCGGGCGGCTGAGGTGGGTGCGGCGGGTGAGGTGGGAACCCGCCGCGCGCCAGCTCAGGACCGACATCCCAGTCTTCGTGGCCGGGGTTGCCGTGGCCGGGGTGATCGCCGGGCTCGTGACCCAAGTGGCCGCCGGGGCCGCCCGGAAAACCGTGGCCCGGGTGGCCGAGGCCGCCGTGGTCGGATGGCCCGGAGTGCCCCGGCAGGCCGTGGCCCGGGTGGCCGAAGCCGCCGTGGTCGGGCGGCCCGGATTGCCCCGGCAGGCCGTGGCCCGGGTGACCCGGACCGCCGCGATCACCTGCGCCCTCGCCGTGATCCGAGCCCCCGGGATGGCCGCGACCACCCGGCCCCTCCCCCTGGCCCGCCCGACCGAGCCCCGGGTGCCCGAAGCCGCCGTGGACGTGGTGACCCCCGAACCCACCGCCGCCGCCGAAACCGCCGAACATGCGTCCCGCTCCCGCGCTCATCTCCATGACCGTCTCCTCCACTCGCCGTATCGCCGACACTACGACGATATATCGCCGTCCGATCGACGGCAACCCACTCCCCCACGCCGACAGCGAACCGAGGAAGCCAAGCCGGACCTCAAGCCCCGGACTTGACCGCCAGCGTCAGCAGCTCCGCCGCCGGGCCCGACAACCGGCGCCCCGCCGGCCACACCGCGCGCAGTACCCGGCCGAGCTCGACGCCGGCCACCGCGATCGGGACCAGCCGGCGGCCCGCCACCTCGCGCACCACGTCCAGCTCGCTGATCACCGCCGGACCGGCGCCGGCGATCACCGCGTTGCGCACCGCCGACGCCGATCCCAGCTCCAGCAACGGCTTCACCACCGACGCCCCGGCCCGGCGCAACGCCGCCTCGACCGTCTCGCGCGTCCCCGACCCCGGCTCCCGCACCACCAGCGGCGTCGCCGCCAGCTCGGCCGCCGTCAGCGGACGACGGCGGCGGGCCCACGGGTGCCCGGCCGGGACCACCACGACGAGCCGGTCCGTCGCGACCCGCCGGGTGGACAGGCCCGGCCACGGCCCCGGCGACTCGACGAACCCGAGGTCCACCCGGCCGCCCTTGACCAGGTCGGCCACGTGCTCGGAGTTCACCACCTCGAGCCCGACGTAGGTGTCCGGCCCGGTCCGCTTCACCTCGCCGATCCACGCGGGCACGAAGTGCTCGGCCAGCGTCATGCTCGCCGCGACCCGCAGCTGAGCGCCCCGCTGGGTCCGCAGCGCCTCCGCGCCCGTGCGCAGTCCGTCCACTTCGGCCAGCACGCGGTGCGCCCAGCCCGCGATCACCCGGCCGTCCGGGGTCAGCGCCGAGCCGCGCCGGGTCCGGTCCACGAGGGACAGTCCCAATTGTCTCTCCAAAGTGGACAGGCGTTTGCTCGCCGACGGCTGGGCGATGCCGAGGGCCCCGGCCGCCTGGCCGATGCTGCCGAGGTCGTCGACGAGCACCAGCAGGCGCAGCGAGTCCAGATCCGGTCCGGTCATAGCCCCAGTCTATGACCTCCCCGCGAACCGGCGGCTACCCGAACGCCCCGGCAGGAGCGACGCTGGACGCATGGCACTGACGGCAGCGAAAACCTCCGGCCTCGCGATCACGGGGCTCGGCGTCGCCGCGGCGTACGCGCTGAGCTCGGTGTGGCCGGTGGCGGGCGCGCTGACCGTCGCCGTCGTGCTGGGCATCGCCGCCGGGAGCACCCCGCTGCTCACCGAAGAACACCGGAAAGCCGTCGCCCGGATCACGAAACGCCTGCTGCGCGCCGGTGTCGTCCTGCTCGGCCTGCAGCTCGCCATCCCCACCGTCCTCGCCCTCGGCCCCGGCACGCTCGCCGCGGTGGTGCTGACGGTCGCCGTCACCTTCCTCGGCACGCTCGGCCTCGGCGAGCTCACCGGGGTGCCGCGCGGCCTCGCCTTGCTGGTCGCCACCGGCTTCTCCATCTGCGGCGCCTCGGCGATCGCCGCCATGGAGGGTGTGGTCGAGCGCGACGACGAAGACGTCGCGACCGCCGTCGCGCTCGTCACCTGCTACGGCAGCCTCGCCCTCGGCGTGCTCCCCCTGCTCGCCCACGCCCTCGGCTTGGACGCGACCAGGACCGGCACCTGGGCCGGGATCTCGGTGCACGAAGTCGCGCAGGTCGTCGCGGCGGCCGGGCCGGCGGGTGCCGCCGCGGTCGCGGTCGCGATCGTCGTCAAGCTGAGCCGGGTCGTCCTGCTGGCGCCGGTGGTCGCGATCGTCGGCGCCACCGAACGCACCCGCCGCGGCGGGCACGCGCCGCTCGTACCGCTGTTCGTCCTCGGCTTCCTCGCGATGGTCGCCGTCCGCAGCACCGGGCTCGTTCCGCAGTTCGCGCTCGACGTCGCGAAGACCGCGTCGACGCTCCTGCTCGCCGGCGCGCTGTTCGGCCTCGGCTGCGCGGTCCGGCTCGGACCGCTGCTGCGCGGTGGTGGCCGGGCGCTGCTGCTGGGTCTCCTGTCCACGCTTCTCGTGCTGGGGACCGGGTTCGGCGCGCTGGCCGCGTTCACCTGACGTTTTCCTCCCGGCCAGGTGTACGTCGTTATACGCCGGGTTGTACGGGTCTTGTACGGGCCGCGTCGACGCTACCGCCGAGACGTAGGACGTAGAACGAATCCGTAGGAGAACCCGTGAAGATCACCCGGATCGCCAGAGGCCTGCTGGCCGGGCTGCTGGGGTGCGCCGCCTTCGCCGTCCCGGCCGTCGTCGGCACCGCCACCGCGCAAGCCGACGTAGCCAGCACGCTGGTGTTCAACAAAAACACCGAGGGCCACGACTGTTACCGCATCCCCACCATCGTCAAGGCCAACGACGGCGCGCTGCTCGCGTTCGCCGAGGGCCGCAACGGCGGCGCCACCGTCTGCAACGACCTCGGCGCCATCGACCTCGTCATGAAGCGCTCCACCGACGGCGGCAAGACCTGGAGCGCGCTGCAAACGGTCATCAAGGCGAACGGCGACACGAAGGGGAACCCGGCGCCGATCGTCATCCCGGGCAGCAACCGGGTCGTGCTGCTCTCGACCATGCAGTGCTACACCAACCCCGACTGCGGCCGGGTCCCGCGCGTGTCCATCAGCGAGGACAACGGGAAGACGTGGGGCGCGCCGAAGGTGCTGACCACGGAGCTGGGCTTCGCGTCCGCGCCGAGCTGGCTGGCCACCGGGCCGTCGCACGGGATCGTGCTGACCCGCGGCGCCCACCAGGGCCGGCTGGTCGCCGGCATGAGCTACTCGAACATCGGCGCGCTGGTCTACAGCGACGACAACGGCACCACCTGGCACCTCGGCGCCACCGACAAGCCGGCCGCGAGCACGATGAACCCGCAGGAGATCAGCGTCACCGAGCTCAACGACGGCCGGGTCTACGCTGCCGCGCGCAACCAGGCGAACGACGGCGACAAGTGCCTGCTGGACGGGACGCACAACCGGGCCTTCGCGATCAGCTCGGACGGCGGCGCGACCTTCAGCTCGAAGTTCGCCTTCGCCACCGACCTCGTCGCCCCGACCGTGGAAGGCTCGACGGCCCGGATGAGCGCCACCGACACCGGCGGCAAGTACAACCGGATCCTGTTCGCCGCACCGTCCACTTGCGACCGTCGCAAGGAGCTGCGGGTGCACTCGTCGTTCGACGAGGGCGCCAACTGGACGGGCACCGCGGGCAGCCTGCTCGTGTGGGGCCAGGACGCCGCGTACTCCGACATGGTGCAGTTGTCCCAGTCCTCGGCCGGCGTGCTGTTCGAGGCGGGGCCGGAGTTCCACGCCAACGACACGATCCGCTACGCCACGATCACCGACACCGCGCTCGGCGCCCCCGCCTGCGGTGGCGGCTACAGCGTGATCGACTCGAAGCCGCTCGGCACGGCCGGCACGGTCTACCTGTCCTACAACGCGGCCAACGGCCAGAACTGCGTCGCGACGATGAAGAGCGCGGCCACCGGGACGGCCACGGCGACCTCGGCTTACCTGGAGGTCAAGGGCTCGACGCGGCAGACCGACTCCGGCTCGTTCTCCTGGTTCGCCGGCCCGGTCAAGGCGGCCGCGGCGGACAAGTGCGTGAAGTGGGGCGGCGCCACCGGCGGTGCGTCCTTCGACAGCGAGTTCGAGCACTGCAGCTGACCCCCGTGGGTGGGACCCGCCCCCTGGCCGGGTCCCACCCACCTCCCTCCCCCCTGACGGCGTGGCCGTCAGAAGCCCGTGCAGCTGGCCACCGCGAACTCCCCGGTCGCGGTGGCCGTCTTGACCTCTTTGCCGTCCACGACGACCTTGCAGGTCACCGAGCCGCCGTCCTCGCCGGTGGTCACGGTGAACGCGCCGACGAACAAGCCGGTGGCTTCGACGGTCTTCGTCCACGGCACCGTCGCGCCGGTCTCGCTCTTGACCGAACCCGCCCGGTCGAAGGTGCTGTAGTCGACGTCGGCGGTCTTCGAGTCCCCGGTCACCGAGTAGGTGATGGTGTGGTGCTGGGTGACCTGCTCGTTCACGTCGCTGATGGCCTTCCCGATCACCACCACCCACAGGATGCTCACGACCAGGCCGAGGATCGACACGACGACGCCGGCGATCGAAAGCCCTTTGTTCGTGGCCTTCCCGGCGCGCACCCGGGCGACGCCGACCGCGGAGAGGATCAACCCCAGCACCACCAGCGGCCAGGCGACCACGCCGACGAACGGGATCGGCGAGAACACCAGCCCGACCAGGCCGAGCACGAAACCCGCCGTGCCGAGGCCGTTGCGCGGCGGCGCGGCCTGCGGAGCCGGGTACTGCTGGATCGGGGTGTAGTCGGTCATCGGGGATTTCCTTTCGCCTTTGCTTGACGGCGAGCAGGAAACCAGCGGCACGGCCGTCCGCGCGTCGTCCGCGAGCCTCGACCCCGTACGACGAAAGTCGTCACCGCCGTTCCCGCGAACCGGCGGAACGGCTGAGGCGGCCGCCCGTACTCTTTCCCCATGGGACGGTCCGTGCTGGGCGTGGTGTGCACCGTGCTCGCGGTCGCCGCGAGCCTGGTGAGCGGGATCGGGAACCTGGCGCTGGAGATCAGCGTGGCCGGCAGCGACGACCTCGACCCGACCGTGGGGGCGATCCTCGGCTGGCTCCTCGGGATCGGCGCGGCGGTCATGCTCGTCTGGCGGCACCAGTGGCCCCTGGTCGTCACCGGGATCGCGATCGTGCCCCCGCTCCTGCTGCGCGCGGATTCGCTGGCCGCGCTGATCGCCCTCGCCGCGCTCACGACGTACTTCACCGGCTGGTGGCGCTGGAGCGCGGCGACGCTCGTGTTCGCCGCGACCGGGCTGGCGGTGTGGCGCGACGTCGGCCGGGACGCGGATCTGTCCCTCTCCGAAGCCTGGATCTCGACCGAAACGACCGGTGCGATGCTGACCGGCGTCATCCTCACCGCGGCCGTGTACACGGCGATCCCGCTGACCGTGGGGATCGTCCGGCACAGCCTGGCCGAGACGCGGCGGCGGAGCGTGGAGCAGGCGGCCCTGCGCGACCAGGTGGCGCGCCGCGAAGAGCAGGCGCGGATCGCCCGTGAGATGCACGACGTCCTGGGACACCGGTTGTCGCTGCTCTCGCTGCAGGCGGGTGCGCTGGAGGTCACCAGCGGCACCACCCCGGACGCGGCGGAGGCGGCCAAGACCGTGCGGACGACCGCCCGGCAGTCGCTCGACGACCTGCGCCAGGTGATCGGTGTGCTGCGCGGCTCGGGGTTCGCCGACCGGCCGTCCGGCGGGCCCGCGGAGCCACCCCAGCCGACGCTCGCCGACATCCCCGACCTGGTCACCGGCGCCCGGCAGGCCGGGCTCGCCGTCAACCTCACCGTCCTGCTCGACCAGGCGGCCACGGCGCCGCCCCCGCTCGGCACGGCTGCCTACCGGATCCTCCAGGAGGCGCTCACCAACGTCCTGCGGCACGCACCGGGAGCGCCCGCGGAGGTGTCGGTACGCGGTGCTCCGGGCGCCGGGCTGCTGATCGAGGTCGTCAACGCGCTGCCGCCGCAGCCGGTGCCCTCGCCCGGTTCCGGCACCGGCCTCACCGGTGTCAACGAGCGGATCTCGCTGCTCGGCGGCACGCTCGCGGCGGGCCGGGCCGACGAGCGGACGTTCGTGCTGCGGGCCTCGCTCCCGTGGGTGGCGGCCGCGCCCTAGGCTGGGCGGGTGAGCGTGCGCGTACTGCTCGTCGACGACGACCCGCTGGTCCGCACCGGGCTGTCCATGATCCTCGGCAGCACCCCCGACCTCGAAGTGGTGGCGCAGGCCGGTGACGGCGACGAAGCCGTCCAGCAGGTCGCGCGGCACGCGCCGGACGTCGTGATCATGGACATCCGGATGCGCCGGATGAACGGGCTCGCCGCGACGGCGGCGGTGCTCGCCCAGCCGCGGGCGCCGAAGGTGCTGATCCTGACGACGTTCGACCTCGACGAGTACGTCTTCGAGGCGCTCGCCGCCGGCGCGAGCGGGTTCCTGCTCAAGGAAGGCTCACCGCAGGAGATCATCGAGGCCGTCCGGGTGGTGGCCAACGGCGACGCGATGCTGTCGCCGCGCACGACGAAGCAGCTGATCGGCCAGTTCGTGGCGGCGCGGGCCAACCCGCGGCGGACGCGGGCCCAGGCGAAGCTGGAGCTGCTCAGCAACCGCGAACGCGAGATCGTCACGGCCGTCGCCCGGGGCAAGCCGAACGCGGACATCGCGGCGGAGCTGTTCCTGAGCGAGGCGACGGTGAAGACGCACATCACCCGCACGTTCGCGAAGCTCGACGTGAGCAACCGGGTCCAGCTGACGATCTTCGCCTACGAAGCGGAACTCGTCACACCGTGAACACCACTGTTGCGCTCGGGGCCCCGCGAGCGATGTAACCAGTATGGTCTGGCCCGAAGACGACGCACGGCACCGCGAGGTGCTGGCGGCGCTGCACGCATGGGCCCGCGAAATCGACGCCGTGCCCTACCCTCCCGGCCTGGACATCGACGCGTTGCTGGCCCGCCACTACGAAAGCCTCCACGAAGAGCCGGAGATGGCGCTGGTGGTCACGACGACCGCCGAGGTCAGCGTCCTGGCCGTCCGCGGCGAGCTCGACCTCACCGGGAGCAGGCGGCTGCGGTCCCGGCTCGCCGACGAGGTCGGCCTGGGACCGCGGGCCCTCGTCCTGGACCTGACCGGCGCGGCCCACTGTTCGGCCCGCGGCCTGGCACTGCTCCTCGAAGCGACCGGAGAAGCACGCGCCGCGGGCGTCCCGTTCGCGATCGCCGGGTGCGTGCGGGTGGTGCGCCGGGCGATCGACGCGCTGGGGATGGACCAGGCGTTGCAGCTGCACGCCACGACGGCCGAGGCGGTCGAGTGGCTCGGGCTCGTGGAACGGCTGAAGGCACTACGCTGACTTCGTGCCGGCCGAAGTGATCATCCTCAACGGCGGCTCCAGTTCCGGGAAGACCACGCTCGCCCGCGCGCTGCAAGCGGTCCTGCCCGGTGCGTGGCTCACGTTCGGCACCGACACCCTGGTCGACGCGATGCCCGGGGCCGGGACGGACATCGAGATCGGCACCGACGGCGAAGTGACCGTCGGCGAGGCGTTCCGGTCCATCGAGGCGGCGTGGATCGCCGGGCTCGCGGCCATGGTCCGCGCCGGCGCGCGGCTCGTCGTGGACGAGGTCTTCCTCGGCGGCGCCGCGTCCCAGCGGCGGTGGCTCACCGCGTTCGACGGCCTCGACGTGCTCTGGGTCGGCGTCCGGTGCGACGCCGCGGTGGCCGAGGCGCGCGAACGCGCCCGCGGCGATCGGATCATCGGGATGGCCGCGCGCCAAGCGGACCTCGTGCACCGCGGCGTGCGGTACGACCTCGAAGTCGACACGACGCACGACGAGCCGATGACGTGCGCGAAGGTCGTCGCCGCCCGCGTCCGGTGAGCTACTTCGAGCCGGCCGGTGCCGTCGCCACCGCCGACTCGCCGAACCGGATCCCCTTGGCCTCCTTGCCGATCGCGGTGAGCACGGCGACCGCGATCAGGCCGGGCACGACCGTCCACAAGAGAGCGGAGGTGTACCCGTGGGACTCCGCGATCGCCTGCTGGATCGGCAGGTTCAGCGCCGCCAGCAGGTTGCCGAGCTGGTAGGTCACGCCCGGGTAGAAGCCGCGGATCGCATCCGGCGACATCTCCGTGAGGTGCGCCGGGATCACGCCCCACGCGCCCTGCACCATGATCTGCATCAGGAACGAGCCCAGCGCCAGCATTCCGGCGCCGTGGTCGAACGCGAAGATCGGGATCACCGGCAGGCCCAGCACCGCGGCCGTCACGATGGTCCGGCGGCGGCCCAGGCGTTCCGACAGCGTGCCGAACGTCAGGCCGCCGATGATCGCGCCGACGTTGTACAGCACCGCGATCCACGTGCTCGCCGTCGCGCTGAGGCCGGCCCCGCCGTTGTCGTGGGCCTTGAGGAAGCTCGGGTAGACGTCCTGGGTGCCGTGGCTCATCCAGTTGAACGCCGTCATCAGCAGGATCAGGTAGCCGAACCGGCGGATCACCTTCGGGTTCAGCAGGACGTCCTTGACCGACGTCCGCGTCACCTTCAGCTTCTCCCGCGTGGTCTCCCAGACCTCGGACTCGCGCACCCGCGCGCGGATCAGCAGGGTGATCAGGGCCGGGAAGATGCTCAGCACGAAGATCCAGCGCCACTCGAGTTCGAGGGCCGAGTGGAACAGCAGGTACGCGAGCGCCGCGAGCAGGTACCCGATCGAATAGCCGACCTGCAGCAGGCCGGAGAAGAACCCGCGCCGCGCGACCGGGATCTTCTCCATCGCCAGCGCCGCGCCCAGGCCCCATTCGCCGCCCATGCCGACGCCGTAGACGAACCGCAGGATCAGCAGCACGGTGAAGTTCGGGGCGAACGCGCACAGCAGGCCGGCCACCGAGTACAGCAGGACGTCGGCGATCAGCGGGATCCGCCGGCCGACGCGGTCGGCCCACAGGCCGAACAGCAGGGCGCCGACCGGGCGCATCACCAGGGTCGCCGTGGTGATGAACGCCAGCTGCGTCGCCGTGGCGCCGAACGACTTGTCCTTCGCGATGTCCGCCAGGACGAACACGACGAGGAAGTAGTCGAACGAGTCCATGCTCCAGCCGAGCAGCGCCGCGAGGAACGCGTTGCGCTGGTCGGATGTAAGCGCTTTCTTGCCTGCTTCGGGCCCCGCCTGCCGATCCGTCACGTTTGCCCCGTCCCGTCGGTTCTTCACCGGAAGACCTCAGGGCTGGTCTAGCACTCACCGCCCCGCGTGGGCAAGGGTTTCAGAGCGGAACGCGGGTGCGGACGCGGCGGCCGACGTCGCGGGCCCACGCCTTGATCCGGTCCCAGTCGCGGAAGTCGCCCGCGCGCTGCCCCGACGCCATCAGCCGCGGGATCAGGCCGCGCACGCACGCCGGGTCGAGCCTGCCGCCGAAGGTGGCGGTGCGCTCCGCGTCGATGCGCGCGGCGAGCAGCGCCACGTTCGCCGGCAGGCTGACCTGCTGGCCGGCCGCACCCGGGCCGCACGGTCCGCTGTGGAACAGCCACACCGGACGCTCGGCGAGCGCCGCCGCGTTGCGTTCCAGCAACCGGACGGCCTCGGGCCGCCACCGGTGGTAGTACAGGGCACTGCCGACGACGACCGCGGCGTAGTGACCGACGTGCGCGACGTCGGCGGCGTCGCGCACGTCCACGCTCAGGCCGGCTTCGCCGAGCTCGGCGGCGATGACCTCGGCGATCTGCCGGGTTCCGCCGTGGCGCCCGGCGTAGGCGACGAGGACTGCGGTCATGCGTCCCATTGTCGGCCTTGCCGCGCCGCACTGCGGCGCGGGCCGGGCACGATCCGCCGAACGGGCGCTTCCACGTTGCTCTCCGTGGTTCCCGGCCCGCCCGGCTTACTCAGTCCGGGGACAGGAAGGCCGGCCGCTGCTCGGGATCCGGCGGGTCGTAGTAGCGGTGGAAGACGGGGGTCTGACCACCGGACAGCGGCGGGACGATCCAGCTCCAGTCGGCCGGGCACCGGCGGCCGGACTGCTCCTCGCGGTCGAGGTGGGTCAGGAACCGCCGTGACTCGGTGTGGTGGTCGGCCATCGTCACGCCGGCCGCGTCGAAGGAGTGCTGCACCGCGAGCGTCAGCTCGACCAGCGCCCGGTCGCGCCAGAGCGTGCGTTCGGACGCGATGTCCAGGCCCATCAGCTCGGCGATGACCGGCAGCAGGTCGTAGCGCTGCTCGTCGGCGAGGTTCCGGGCGCCGATCTCGGAGCCGACGTACCAGCCGTTGAACGGCGCGGCCGGGTAGGTGACGCCGCCGATCTCCAGGGGCATGTTGCTGATGGCCGGCACGGCGTGCCAGCGCAGCCCGAGCCCGGCGAACCACCGGTGGTCGGGATGGGTCAGCGGGACCTCCAGGACGGCGTCCGCCGGCAGCGTGAACAGCTGCGGATCGCCGGGGGCCGCCTCGACCAGCAGCGGGAGGACGTCGAAGGACCCTCTCCGCTCCGGCGGCCGCCACCCGAGTCTGCGCACCTGCTCGGTGAACTCGGCGTAGCGCGGGTCGCCGAGGACCGAACCGTCCTCGAAGCGGTACCCGGCGTACCGGATCAGCTGCTCGTTGTGGATGCGCGGGCCGGGCGCGGCGGGCGTGTCCGGGGCGAACACCGTGATCGTCGGCCGGATCCGGCCGCCGCGGGTGGCCTGGCGCAGGTGGGCGACGCACTCGCCGGCGATCGCGGCGGGGTCGGTGACCCGGCGCCGGTCGCGGATCCGGAGACTGTGCCAGTACAACCGGCCGATGCAGCGAGCCGAGTTGCGCCACGCGACGCGCGCGCCGTAGGCCAGCTCGGCCGCGGTGTGCCGGTAGGTGCCCGTTTCGGCGATTTCCGCGCGGACCTCCGCCAGCCGCGTCTCGAAGCGATCACCTTCTTCGGCGGCGCCTTCGGCGAACATCCGGTCCAGGAATTCTTCCGCTTCCGCGGAATTGACGCTCTGCTCCTCCGAGACGCGCTGGTAGATCGGCAGCGTGGGCGTCACCCGCTCGGGTGTAACCGTCACGACGTTACCCCACTCTCCGAAATCGCGATCTGCATCCCGACCGAAAGGTTCACCGTTCCTCCGATGGTCGCCGACAACGGGACCGGCCGGAAGTCGCTGCGACAGCAGCACCTCCGGCCAGGCCGGGGAGAGTACCCCACGTTCTCGCGCACGCAATCCACCGGACGTGAACGACGCCCCGGCCTATCCGCAATTTCCGCTCCCGCCAGCGGAAACGCTGCGAAAATAACTGCTACCAAGCGTTATTCGGACATGCCTCTGCGCATTTTCCGTCAATCGATCACAGTGGACAGTGAGCTCGTCGTGATCCTTTCTCACCGGATCTTGTTCGTCTTTTCGAGGGTATTCGGCGAACGGACTAGTCCGGCGGCACTCCCCCGTGTATCAGCACGCCCGCGCGCGACGTAGAGTCGTTTCGTGCGCAAGATCCCCGTGGTCCTCGTCGCCGGGTTCCTCGGCGCGGGCAAGACGACGCTGCTCAACCACCTGCTCGCCAACCGCGAGGGCGCCCGGGTCGGCGTCGTGGTCAACGACTTCGGCAGCGTCAACGTCGACGCGCTGGCCGTCGCCGGCCAGGTCGACACGATGGTCTCGCTCGGCAACGGCTGCCTGTGCTGCGCGGTCGACGCGAGCGGGCTGGACGCCATGCTGGGGCGGCTTTCCTCGGCCGAGGCGGGGATCGACGTCATCGTCGTCGAGGCCAGCGGCATCGCCGAGCCACGCGACCTGATCCGGCTGATGATCGCCAGCGAGAACCCGGACATCCGCTACGGCGGGCTCGCGGAGGTCGTGGACGCCGCCGAGTTCGAAGCCGCGCGGGAGCGTCACCCCGAGCTGGCCGACCACCTGCGGCTGGCCGACCTGGTGGTGCTCAACAAGGCCGACCGGGCGTCCGCCGAGGCGCTGGCCAAGGTCACCGCGACCGTCGAGGAGCTGGCGCCGGGCCGTCCGCTGCTGGTCACCTCGCGGGGGCGCGTCGATCCGCGGCTGTTCTTCGACCCGCAGCCCCGCGGCGAGCGCGTCGGCCAGCTGTCCTTCGACGACCTGCGCGAAGACGACCACTCGCAGCACCTGCACGCACGGTACGAGTCGGTGACGTTCACCGCCGAGACGCCGCTAGCCCCGAAGGCGTTCGTCGACTTCCTCGAGCGCCGCCCGGCCGGGCTCTACCGGATGAAGGGCCAGGCGGACTTCGCCGCCGACACCCGCTTCCACCTGCACACGGTCGGCGGGTTCGTGCAGCTCGAGCGGTCGGCGTGGCCGTCCGGCGCGCCCCGGCGCACGGAGCTGGTGCTGATCGGCGCGGGCCTCGACACCGACGCGGTGCTGGCCGACCTGCGTGCCTGCGTGGCGCCCGACCCGTCGACGGTCGACGAGCGCGGGCTGATGTACATCACCCGGTACCTGCCGGCCTGACGGCGAGCCGCCACGCCGAAGACCGGCAAATGCGCCCGGGTTCCGCGGGCCGCGACGGAGACTGGCGGCCATGACGACCACCGCGGTGAGCGCACCACGCTGGTACCGGGTCGGCGTGCTGCCCGAAGAAGTGCCGTTGGCGCACCTGATGACCCGCTCCGGCGACCTCCGCTACCGCCGTTCGGCGTGCGGCTCGAAGGAGTCCCGCAGCTGGAAGCCGGTGGACCTGACGACCTCGGAGGTGGCGCCCTGCCCGGCGTGCGTGGCGACGCTGCCGGCACCACCGGCGGGTCTCCGCGTCGCCCTCGGCGACGACCTGGGCCAGATGTCGCTCGACCTGGAGCTTTAGCCGAGGGCCGGCGTCACGCCGTCGAACCGCTGACCGGGAGCGCGTCGAGGCGGGCGACGTCCTGCGCGATGACGGTCAGCGCGACGGCACCGGCGTTTCTCCTCGAGCCGTGACGCGTGCAGCGGCCGAGAGGGCCGCCCAAGAACCCTCGGCCGGCCGGCGCGACACCGACCTGGGGTGGCCCGCCGCAGCCAGGCACCCGCCGCCCAGCCCAAGATCGGCCCGCACGGGTGTCCGCCCGCGAGCCACCCGCGCCGCTGCTACCCCAGGACCTTCTCGTAACAAACCGAATCCGGGTCGGCCTCGTACGGCGGGAAGTTCGGCACCCGCCGGTACCCCGCCCGCTCGTACAGCCGCATCGCCGCCGGCTGGCGCACCCCCGTCTCCAGCCTCAGCCGCACCCCGCCGATGCCGCGGGCCAGCCGCTCGGACTCCGCCACCAGCTCCGCCGACACCCCTGTCCCCCGCGCGTCCGGCGCCACGAACATCCGTTTCAGCTCGTACACGCCCGGCCCGACCGGTTCCACCGCGCAGCACCCGATCGCCCGCGAACCCTCGCGCGCCAGCAGGTAGCGGCTCGCCGGGGCCAGCGGCCGGGGCCGGGTGTCCGGCGGCAGGTCGTAGACCACGACCAGCTCGGCCGTCATCGCCGTCATCAGCGCGAGCAGGAACCCGTCGTCGGCCGGGCACTCGGCGACCGTCGCCACCTCACGCCTTCTTCGCCCGGCTCGGCGCGACCCGGGGCGGCTCGTTCGGCATCTTCGGGTACACCGGCGGCCACGGCGCGTCCATCAGCCCGTTCGCCATGTCCGCCTCGGACATCTCGAGCAGCGGCTCGATCGACTGCGGCCGCTCCCCCGCCCCGGCCCACGGGTCGCCGCGCTCGGCGACCCGGGCCGGCACCGTGCTCAGTGTGAACGCGTCGGGCTCGACGCCATCCAGCTCGTCCCACCCGATCGGCGTCGACACCTGGCCGCCCACCCGCGGCCGCACGCACCAGGTGCCGAACACGGTCTTGTGCGGCGCGTTCTGGTTGAAGTCGACGAACACGCGCGAACCGCGTTCCTCTTTCCACCACTGCGCCGTGATCTTCGCCGGGTGCCGCCGCTCCAGAGCCCGTGCCAGCGCGACCGCCGCGGCCCGCACCTGGAAGCCGTCCCAGCGCGGTTCGAGCATCACGTACAGGTGCAACCCGCGCGAACCGGACGTCTTCAGGTGGCCTTCGATGCCGTGCTCGGCCAGGAACTCCCTGGTCAGCACCGCGGCCTCGCGCAACTCGTCGAACCCGATCCCGGGCGACGGGTCGAGGTCGACGCGCAGCTCGTCGGTCACCTCGGGCGTGTCGGCCAGGTACGGCCAGACGTGGAAGCCGAGGCAGCCCAGGTTCACCGCCCACAGGATGTGGGCCAGGTCCTTCGCGACCAGCGCGTCACTCGTCGTGCCATTCGGCGTCGAGACGACCGTGGTGTTCAGCCACGGCGGCGCGCCCTTCGGCACGCGCTTCTGGAACCAGTTCTTGCCGCCGGCGCCGTCCGGATAGCGCTCCAGCAGCAGCGGACGGCCGCCGAGCCGCGCCAGCAACGGCCCGGAGATCGCCCGGTAGTACTCCACGAGGTCGAGCTTCGTCTCCCCGTGTTCGGGGAAGTAGACCTTGTCCGGGCTGGTGATCTTGACCTCGACGCCGTCGACGTCGAGCAGCATCGCCTCGCTCATCTCGCCTCCCCGAACAGCTTCGCGAGCTCGGCGGGCGGCGCCTCGTCGAGCTGGGCGTACGTGCACGACTCCGGTGTGCGGTCCGGCCGGAACCGGACCAGCCGCCCGCCGTGGCGGAACCGGCCGCCCTGCAGGTGCTCGTAGCGCACCTCCGCCACCCACTCGGTTCGCAGGGGCTCCCAGGTCAGCTCCTTCTGCGGCGCCCACCGGCTGTTCGCGCCCGGCCGGCGCCCCGGCTCCGGCTCGTACTCGGCCCACGACCGCCACGGGTGGTTCTCGAGCGCGTTCTCGCGCAGCGGCGCCAGCTCCTCGACCAGCTCGGCCCGCCGTGCCTTCGTGAAGCTGCTGGCGACGCCGACGTGGTGCAGCACGCCTTCGTCGTCGAACAGGCCCAGCAGCAGCGAGCCGACGCCCACACCGTCCTTGTGCCAGCGGAACCCGGTGACGACGCAGTCGGCCGTGCGCTCGTGCTTGACCTTCAGCATGACGCGCTTGTCCTGCTCGTACGGCAGGTCGGCGGGCTTGGCCATGACGCCGTCGAAGCCCGCGCCCTCGAACCGGGTGAACCAGTCCTCGGCCTGGGCGGGGTCCTCGCTCAGCGGGGTCAGGTGGACGCGCTGCAGGCCCTCGGCCGCGGTCGAGAGAACGCTCTCCAGCTGCTTGCGCCGCTCGCGGAACGGCTCCCCGGTGAGGTCGTTGTCGCCGAGGGCGAGCAGGTCGAAGGCGATGAAGCTGGCCGGCGTCTCCTCGGCGAGCTTGCGCACGCGCGAAGCCGCCGGGTGCAGCCGCAACTGCAGCACCTCGAAGTCGAGCCCCTGCGGCGTGACCAGCACGATCTCACCGTCCACGACGCAGCGGGGCGGCAGTGCGGCGGCCAGCAGCTCCACCAGCTCCGGGAAGTACCGGGTCAGCGGGCGGTCGTTGCGGGAGCCGAGCTCGATCTCGTCGCCGTCGCGGAACACGATGCAGCGGAAGCCGTCCCACTTGGGCTCGTAGAGCAGCCCCGGGGTGCGGGGCACCTCGTGCACGGCTTTCGCGAGCATCGGCCGCACGGGCGGCATCACGGGCAGGTCCACGCCGGCGATCCTAATTGACCCCACCGACATTTCTCGGCGTGATACACACTGTCGGTGACCACCGAACGTCCCGAACCGCCGCTGGTCGGGGGCGAGCGCGAAATGCTGCGCACGTTCCTCGACTTCCACCGCGCCACTCTCGCCATGAAGTGCGACGGACTGTCCGACGAGGACCTCCGCCGCGCGTCGAGCCCGCCGTCCACGCTTTCGCTGCTCGGCCTGGTCCGGCACATGGCCGAGGTCGAGCGCACCTGGTTCCGGCGGGTGATCGATGCCGAGGACATCCCGCTGCGGTGGTCGGCCGAGGGCGACTTCCAGGCGGCCTACGACGCGAGCACGTCGACGCGCGCGGAGGCGTTCGAGGCGTGGCAGACCGAGGTCGAGCACTCGCGCAAGATCGAGGAGGCGGCCGAGTCCCTGGACGTCACGGGGCACCAGGCACGCTGGGGCGAGGACGTCTCGCTGCGGCTGGTGATGCTGCACATGATCCACGAGTACGCGCGGCACAACGGCCACGCCGACTTCCTGCGCGAAGCCATCGACGGCGTCACGGGGGCCTGATGGACGTGCTCGCCTGGCTGCGCGACTCCGACCCGGCCCTGCGCTGGCAGGTGGAGCGCGACCTGGCGGGCGAGCCGCCTGACGTCTGGGAGGCGACCCGGGCGCGGGTGGCCACGGAGGGGTTCGGCGCCCGGCTGCTCGCGCTGCAGGACCCCGACGGCCAGTGGGCGGGCGGCGCGTTCTTCCCGGCGGGCTTCCGAGGCGGCGAGGCCCAGCCCTGGACGGCGACGACGTGGACGTTGAACTCGTTGCGCGAGTGGGGCCTGGACGCTTCGGCACTGCGGGGAACGGCCGCGTTGCTGGCCGCGAACAGCCGGTGGGAGTACGAGAACCTGCCCTACTGGGACGGCGAAGTCGACTGCTGCATCAACGCCTGGACGCTGGCCAACGGCGTGTGGCTGGGCGCGGACGTCGCGGGGATCGCCGACTGGTTCGTCTCCCATCGGCTGCCGGACGGCGGCTGGAACTGCGAGTGGGTCGAGGGCGCGACCCGTTCGTCGGTCCACTCGACACTCAACTCCTTGAAGGGCCTGCTCGCGTTCGAGTCCGCGACGGGCGGCACCGACGCGTCGCGCGAGGCCCGCCTCGCCGGCGAGGAGTACCTGCTGGAGCGCGGGCTGTTCCGGCGGCTTTCGACGGATGCGCCGATCGCGCCGTGGGTGGGCGAGTTCGCGTACCCGATCCGCTGGCACTACGACGTGCTCAACGCGACTTCGTACTTCCGCGACGCGGACCGGCCGGACCCGCGCCTGGCGGAGGCGATCGACCTGATCCGCGCGGCGCGGCAGCCGGACGGCACGTGGCTGCAGACCGAGCGGCACACCGGCCGGGTGTGGTTCGCGGTGGACGCCCCGCCGGGCGAGCCGTCGAAGTGGCTGACGCTGCTGGCGACCCGGGTGCTGACCTGGTGGGACGCGGCCCGCTAGAGCTCCGCCAGCACCAGCCCGCTGCGCGGCTTCGGCGTGAAGTAGGTGGCCTTCCGCGGCATCCGGCGCCCGGCCGCGTGCACCGCGAGGACGTCCGCGTACCGCACCGGCGCGAGCAGCACCACCGCGTCCGCGTCGGCCGGCGCGGGGCGGCCCGCGGGCAGCGGCTGCACGCACGGCCCGTCCGGATCCACCCCGAGCGCCTCGGCGAACAGGACCCGCTCGACGATCTCGTGGTCGATCACCGGCGCCGGCTCGGGCAGCTCCGGGAGCGGGACCCGCAGCACCGCCGAGCCGGCGCGGACCACCACCTCGCCCGTGACGGCCACCGCGTGCTCGTCGTACCGGACGTCCAGGCCGGCCGCGCACCACCGCGACACCAGGTCCTCGGGGCCGAGCCCGGTGCCCGTCAGGACCCGGTTGATCGCGCCGATCCGCAGCTGCGGGCCCGCCGTGACCAGGGCCAGCAGCGCATCATGGCCGGCCGCCGATGCCGCGGCCACCCGGTGGTTGCCGTCGGCGACCAGCAGTTCGGCGGCGGCGACCGCGGCCAGCAGCCGGCTCTGCAGCGGGCCCGCCGGCACCACCCACAGCTCGTGCCGCCGCCCGGCCGCGTCCGAAGTGGACAGATCGGGCAGGCCGAGGCCGGCACAGGCCCGTTCGACCTGCTCGGTCAGCAGGTCGCCGCCGGACGCCGGCACGAGCATCGCCGCGCTCGTCGCGCAGCCCAGGCCCGACAATACGGCCGCGCGCTCGGCGACGACCTCGGCGTAGACGTCCTCGGTGTGCCGGACGCGCGCGGCGCCGTCGTCGGTCACCGCCGCCGGGTCGACCAGGCACAGCAAGCCGAGCGCGGCGCCGTCCGGCCCTTCGATCCGGTAGGGCGCGACGAACTCGCGCACCGGCCGGTAGAACCGCTTGCGGAGCCGTTCGAGCACGGCCCGCGCGACCGGGACCGCCGCGGTCAGGTCGAGGCCGCGCGCCAGCGCCGCGGGCGTGCGGGCCGGGTGCTGCACGGCCAGCAGGCTGTCCACGGCACCGGGCGCGGCCAGCGCCGCGACGACGCGGTCGGGTTCGGCGAACTCGTCGACGTCGGGCCCGGGTACCGCGTCGCGGACCACCCACCCCTGGCCGATCGGCCTGATCCAGTCGCTCATCGCACCCATCTTCCGCGCATCGCACTGTGACGGAAATTCACTGGGGTACTCCGCACCCGGATGGAATGCTTAGGATTGCAAAGTAGTTGATCCCCGTCATGACCTCCCCGAGGAGCAGCCCGCCGATGACGATCCCCGCCGCCACCAGCGCGAAAGGGGTCGGTTTCCGGTCGGACCGCGGCCCGGTGCTGATCGCGGTCATGCTGAGCACCGCCCTGGTCGCCCTGGACAGCACGATCATCGCGACCGCCGTCCCGTCGGTGGTTCGCGACCTCGGCGGGTTTTCGCAGTTCCCGTGGCTGTTCTCGGTCTACCTGCTCACCCAGGCGGTCACCGTCCCGCTCTACGGCAAGTTCGCCGACGTGCTCGGCCGCCGCCCGGTGATGTTCTTCGGGATCGCGGCGTTCCTGGTCGGCTCGGTGCTGTGCGGCGCCGCGTGGAGCATGCCGGTGCTGATCGCGGCGCGCGCAGTGCAGGGCATCGGCGCCGGCGCGATCCAGCCGATGTCGATGACGGTGATCGGCGACCTCTACACGGTGGAGGAACGCGCCCGCGTGCAGGGCTACGTCGCGAGCGTGTGGGGCATGGCGTCGGTGGTCGGCCCGACGCTCGGCGGCGTGTTCGCGGAGTACCTGGACTGGCGCTGGATCTTCTTCATCAACCTGCCACTGGGCGCGATCGCCGCCCTGATGCTGTTCCGCAACTTCTCCGAGCGCGTGGAGCGCAAGCCCCACAAGGTCGACTACACGGGCGCGGCACTGCTGACGGTCGGGTGTTCGCTGGTGATCCTGGGCCTGCTCGAAGGCGGCGTGGCGTGGGCGTGGGGGTCGGTGCCGAGCGTGGCGATCTTCGTCGCGGGCGCGGTGCTGCTGGTGGCGTTCGTGCTGGTGGAGAAGCGCGCTGCCGAGCCGGTGCTGCCGCTGTGGGTGTTCACCCGCCGCATCCTGGTGGGCGGCAACCTGCTGGCGGTGGTGGTCGGCGCGATCCTGATGGGGCTGACGTCATACCTGCCGACGTACGCCCAGGGTGTGCTCGGCGCGGGCGCGCTGGTGGCCGGGTTCGCGGTGGCGGCGCTGACGGTCGGCTGGCCGCTGTCGGCGTCCCTGGCGGGCAAGATCTACCTGCGCATCGGCTTCCGCGACACGTCGTTGATCGGCACGGTGTTCGTGGTCGGCGGCGCCGTCCTGGTGGCCCTGCTGGACGCGACGTCGTCGATCTGGTCGGCAGCGCTGGCGGCGTTCGTCCTGGGGTTGGGCCTCGGCCTGACTTCGAGCCCGACGCTGGTGGCGGTCCAGTCGGTGGTGGGCTGGGACCGCCGAGGCGTGGTGACGGCGACGAACCTGTTCAGCAGGTCCTTGGGCAGCGCGGTAGGGGCTGCGGTCTTCGGCGCGATCGCGAACGCGACATTGGCTTCACGGTTCGCTTCACCGCCGGCGGAGGTGGCGGGCAAGTTACCACCGTCCGTGGACGCGACTTCGTTGGTGCTGGGCGGGCATTCGGACTCACCGGTGGCGACGTTCGTCAGGGGCGCCCTGGCGGAGGCTACGCACTACGTGTTCGTCGGATTGCTGGTGGTGGCCGGAGTTTCCGTCGTGGCACTGCTGCTCATGCCACGGAAGGCGGAGCAGCTGGAGTTCTAGCCGGAGGTTTCCGTAAGACGCGCCTCATACTTCTCCCGGCGGTGTCGGACAGTCACATTTCGTCGTTAACCTGCACGGACGCCTAAGCGACGTTCCGGCCTCGATGCCGCCCGGCCGGCACGCGCCCGCAGAGAACCGGGAGACCGCACGTGGCCGATCAGGTCAGGCAGGCTTCAACCGAGACTGAGGAAATCAGTTTGGCCTGGGTGAAGAGTTCCGCAAGCGGCGACGGCGGCAACGACAATTGCACCGAGGTCGCCAGAACGCCCGGCCACGTGCATGTAAGAGACTCGAAGCACCCTGAACCGACGTTGACCTTCAGCCATGAGACCTGGCTGGCGTTCCTCCACATTCATTCCTGACAGAGCCCTGAACGAGCTCGCCCCCGATCCACCCAAACCGGGCTGACCGGGGTTTCTCGACTTCTTCCGTGTGGCAGAACAGAGTTGCCACCACGAGCATCAGGAGCGGAGCGATCATGACCGGTGCGCACCGCCCAGCGGTCAGCCAGCGGAGAGTGCTGGCGGAGATAAGGGAGGCGCGAGAAGCCCTGCATCTCACCCAGAAGGACGTCGCGGAAGCACTGGACTGGTCGGTCTCGAAACTCATCCGCATCGAGGCCGGTACCGTGGGTTTGACGATCACCGATCTGAAGGCTCTCCTGTTGCACTACGGCATCACCGACCGGGACCGCGTCGAGACCTACGTCACGATGACGAAGGCGGGTCGGCAACCAGGCTGGTGGAGCGAGTACAAAAACACCAGCAGCCCGGTTTTCCTCAAATTCCTCGGCCTGGAATCGGCAGCGTTCATCATTCGCCAGTACCAGATGCAGCTCGTCCCGGGCTTGCTCCAGACTCCGGAGTGCACCCGATCTCTGGTGTCGAAAAGCACTGGTGACCCCGAGGTCCAGGCTCGGCGGATCAAGCTCCGCGCCAGTCGGCAAAAATGCCTCATGGACCTCGACAAGGAGCACTTTTTCATCCTCGACGAGTCTGTCCTGCATCGCCGCCTCACCGATGTGAACAGCTGGCGAGCCCAATTACACCGGCTGCGGGAAGTTTCCCGGCAGTCCAACGTGACCGTGCAGATCTTGCCCTTCGAGGCTGGATGGACCGACGGGATGCAGAGCTCTTTCGAGCTGCTCCAGCTGTCCGAGCAGGCCGACGACCTTTTCGTCACCTTGTCACAGCCCAACGGAGACCTGTTCTTCGACGATGTGACCGGTGCCGAGAAGGCCGCCCAGTTCATCCGGATCTTCCACCGCCTGGAAGACGCCGCTCTCACACCCGGGCAGACAGCCGAATTCATCGACAAGATGCTGCTGAAACCGGCGGATTGAGGGGGACACCGATCAGGGAGGCGACAGGCGTCGGCCCACTCGGTCAACGGCCGTGCCGGCGCCCTGCGTGAAGACACCCGCTGCTCAGGGAGGTTCCGATGACCGATGAACCCTGGGTGCGCAGCCCGATCGGAGACCGCGACAAGGACTGGGCGACGCTGATCGGAGACTCCGTCCTCGTCCTCGCGCCGCATATCGCCGCTTTGGCCAGACTCGACGACTTGATCCCGCTCATCGAGGCCGACGATCGGATTCAGCGGGTCTACGCGGTGCCCGAATGTGACACC
Organism: Amycolatopsis ponsaeliensis; assembly: GCF_030182635.1. Lineage (NCBI taxonomy): Bacteria > Bacillati > Actinomycetota > Actinomycetes > Pseudonocardiales > Pseudonocardiaceae > Amycolatopsis > Amycolatopsis ponsaeliensis. The sequence continues at coordinate 107,547 of NZ_JAPZLD010000022.1, read as the reverse complement.
TGGCCGGACGTCCTCAGTGAGCTCCACGACCGCGGCGAAATCGTCCTTCCCCTGTGGCAAGCCGGCCGGCACGAGCACGGTCTCGTCCTGGCCGGCAGCATTCGCGGCACCGACCAGGTACGCGGACCGGTGATGCTGGTACCCCACGGCGGCGGATTCGGGCAATACCGGTCCTCGCGACCATCGGATCCGGAGGGCCGGGACCCGATCACCGGCTTGCACCCCGACCAGCTGATGCGGGATGGCGAGGTGCGAGCCGAGACGATCGTGCTGACCCACGACCGCGAGCTCGAGCTCCTGACCAGGTTCTGTCCTCAGGCTGTTCCGCACGCCCTCGTCGCCGGCGACATCGCTTTCGACCGGCTCGTCGCGAGCGCACCGTTCCGCGACCACTACCGGAAGGCTCTCGGCGTGCCGGACGACCGCGAAATAGTCCTGGTGACGTCGACGTGGTCACCTCGGTCCGGCTTCGGCAGCAACCCGGACCTCTTCCGGCACATCCTTGACGCACTACCGGGGGACCGCTTCCAGGTGGTCGCCACGTTGCACCCGCAGATCTGGTCACACCACGGCACCGGCCAGGTGCTCGGCTGGCTCTCGGACAGCATCCGCTCGGGGCTCACCGTGCTGGCTCCCCGCACCGACTGGCGCGGCGCGGTCGTCGCCGCCGACTACTTGATGGGCGACTTCACTTCGGTGACCGGATTCGCCGCCGGCCTGGGTACGCCGATCCTGCGGCTCCCTCACGGTCCCCAGCATCTGCTGCCGGGCTCGCCGACCGCGGTTTTGGCCGGACACAGCCCGGGATGGGACCCTGGCCGACCGCTGGTCCCCCAGCTCGGTGCCGCGGTGGAGGCACAGAGCCGCGGACTCCGGGATCGCATCGCCGGCCTGCTGACCTCGTGCCCCGGACAAGCCGGCACGGTCCTGCGAAGCGCCATGTACCGCATGCTGGGTCGGAGTCAACCCGCGCGACGGCAACCGTGGTCGCCCGCACCACTGCCTCGCATCAGCTCCGGACCGCGCTGGTTTCCCCGTGACGAGAGCTGATCACACCTTCGGACCCACACCAGCGTGGCCGGCCGCGGACGGGCGTGGGTGATCGGCGGCGACTGACTGCCGCCGACGATCGGCTCAGTTCTGCAGCGGCACCAGCTCGGCCTGGAACTTCTCCAGGAACCCGTCGAAGTCCCCATGCCCCGGCCGGATCACGAACTTCGACAGCCCCGCCTCGATGTACTGCTCCACCAACCGGCGGGCCTCGGCCCAGCTGGTCGCCACGAGATCCGTCAGCGGGGCGCCGGGACTCCGCCGGGCCGCCATCGCCGCCAGCTCGGCCGGCACACCACGATCCGCCACCAGCAGACTCAACCCGAAGTGGTCCTCCTCGATCTCCCGCCCCGCCTCCGCCGCGGCAGCCTGGATCGCGACAACAGCCTCACGCGCCTGAGCCGGAGTGTGGAAGCTCCCCAGCCACCCATCGGCCAACCGGCCCGTGCGACGCAACGCCGCCGGCGCCGAACCACCAAGCCACACGTCCAAGCGCTTCGCCGGCCGCGGCCCCAGCGACACGTCGGCAACCTGGAAAAAGGAGCCGGAGAACGACACCGAGTCCTCCTCCAGCAGCCGCCGCAACAACACCAGTGACTCGTCGAACACCGCCGCGCGGCGACCGGCCGGCACCGGGAACAGGTCGTGCTCCGTCGCGCGCGCCGGGCGCAGTCCGAACACCGGCAGCACCCGCTTCGGCGCCAGACCCGCCAACGTCAGCAGCTGCTTCGCCACCAGCACCGGATGCCGGCCGGGCAGGATCGCGACGCCCGTGCCGACCTTGAGCTTCGACGTCCTCGCCAGCGCGTGGGCCATGCCGATCATCGGGTCGACCTCGGGCGAGTAGACCAGCTCGGACAGCCACAGCGAGTCGACGCCGGCGCTCTCGAGCCGTTCCGCCAGCCCGGCGAACTCCGCCGGCCCGGTCCCCGCCGCCGGTGCGACGCCCAGCCTGATCTTCAGCACACTGCCCCCTGACGAGTCGGCCCCCGAAGACGACAACGCACCGGGCAAAAGAACATTCCTCAGGCCGTCGCCGCGATGACCCGGGACAGCACGCCGTGGAGCGCCTCCAGTTCGGAGACCTCCATCCCGAGCGTCTCGACGACCTTGTAAGGGATCTTCTCCGCCTCGGCCCGCAACGCCCGCCCCGACTCCGTCAGCTCGACGATCAGCTGACGCTCGTCGGCCCGGCTCCGGCTGCGCGTGACATAACCGAGCGCCTCCAGCCGCTTGAGCAGCGGGGACAGCGTCGCCGGCTCGTGCCTCAGCGACGCGCCCAGGTCCTTCACTGACCGCGGCGACCGCTCCCACAGCGCGAGCATCACCAGGTACTGCGGATGCGTCAGGCCGTACGGCTCCAGCAGCGGCCGGTAGATCGCGATCACGCTGCGCGAAGCCACCGACAGCGCGAAACACACCTGCCGGTCCAGCTTCAGCGGGTCCTCACCCAGGTCGATCATGGCGCGATCCTAACGTGGCCCACGAGACAGTTAGTACACTAACTATTAGTGTACTCTCGACTTCATGGAACGACCTGGTGTCCTTCGCTGGTTCGCCTACTCGGTCGGCGTGCGGCTGCCGGCCCGCTACTCGGACTGGGCCCTGCACGACGCGACGTCCGAACACTGGCGCGCCCGGTACGTGCTGCAGCGCTCGGTCGGCATCGTGCCGCTCTGCGCGGTGTGGCTGCTGCTGCCCGGCTCGATCTGGCTGCGCCTCTCCCTGGTCCTCATGGCGGCGCTCGTCGCGTACTTCTACTCCTGCGCCTACATGGAGGAGAGCATCGAGCACCGGCTCGGCCGGCAGGGCTTCCCGCACGACACCGGCCGCCGCGTCCGCACCGAAGCGGCCGAGGCGAAGAACGCCGAAGCGACGGCCCGCTACATCGCGCGCTACCGGACGCCGTCGGAGGGTTAGCTACAGTCGGGGGACGATGAGACGCAAGCTCCAGCCCCCGATCCCGCCCCGCCACGGGCTGGACCCCGCCCGGCTGAAACTGCCCGACGGCGAGTGGCCGACCCTGCTGGCGCACCTCGTCGAGCGCCTCCCGCGGGTGACGCCGGACCGGATCGAGCAGATGCTGCGCGAGGAGCGCATCCACGGCACCGACGGCCCCCTCGCCGTCGACGAGCCGTACGCGCCCGGGTCGTTCATCTGGTTCCACCGCGACCTGCCGGACGAGGTGCCGGTGCCGTTCGAAATCCGCGTCGTGCACCGCGACGAGCACCTGCTGGTCGTCGACAAGCCGCACTTCCTGGCGACCATCCCGCGCGGGCAGCACATCCTCGAGACGGCGCTCGTGCGGCTGCGCCGCGACCTCGACCTGCCGCACCTCTCCCCCGCGCACCGCCTCGACCGGGTCACCGCCGGGCTGGTGATGTTCGTGATCACGCCGGAGCTGCGCGGGAAGTACCAGACGCTCTTCCGCGACCGGAAGGTCCACAAGGAGTACGAGGCGATCGCGCCGTACGACCCGGCGCTGACGCTGCCGCGGACCGTGCGCAGCCGGATCGTCAAGGAACGCGGGGTGCTGGCCGCGCAGGAGGTCCCGGGCGAGCCGAACGCCGAGACGCACGTCGAGCTGGCCGGGCACCGCGACGGCCTGGGCCGCTACCGGCTGACGCCCTCGACCGGCCGGACGCACCAGCTGCGCGTGCACCTGAGCGGCCTCGGCATCCCGATCCTCGGCGACGACTTCTACCCCGAACTGCGGGAGAAACCGCTCGGCGACTTCACGAAACCCTTGCAGCTGCTGTCCCGGGTCCTTGCCTTCGACGACCCGGTGACCGGGACGCCCCGCCGGTTCACCAGCGGCCTGCGGCTCGCCGCCCGCGACGGCCTCGACGCGTGGGCGGCGCCCCCGGCGTGACACCGGGGACGCCGCCGCCGGCGTCACTGGTGCCAGAACTTGATCCCGCTCCACGTCACCGTGATCGGTCCCGCGCCGCTGGAGGTGCGGTAGCTGCCGAACTTGTCGTAGTAGCTGCCGCTCGGGCTGGAGATGGTCTGCTTCAGCGAACCGTTGATGTACACCTTGTGCGAGCTGCCGACCTGGTTGATCGTGTTGACCCGCACCGACGTGCCGACGGTCGCGCCGCTGCCCAGCGTCGCCCCGCCTTCGACGGCGTACATCCGGCCGCCCTTCTCCACGGCCAGCAGGAAGTACGGCCCGGCGCTCGAACCGTCCCGGAACGTCTGCTTGAGACTGATCCGGGAGCCGGTCATGCTGGTGATCTTGAAGGAGCCCTCGAACTGGTGGGTGCCGCCGGTGTAGGTGACGTACCGGCGTTCCGCCCGCTGTTCACCGCTCGCGGTCGAGCAGGTGAGCTTGAACGTGAGGCCGGAGACGTCGCCGCACCCTTTTTCCTGCGTGTTGAAGCTCGGCGAGTCCGAGATCCAGGACCCGCCGCCGACCTGGGCATCCGCGTTCGGGACCAGGACCGCGAGCCCCGTCACGACCGCCGCGAGCACGCCCGCGCCGCGAAGTCTGCGCACCGTCAACCTCCTGTGTCACTCGAGGCGGCGGTGACCGGAAACAGGTTCAGACCTTTGTCCGGCGTGGGAGTGACTCTACGAGCCCGCGCGACCACGGACAAGACCCACTTCGGCGCCCGGGAGTGTGTCGGAAGTTTTCTCGCGCGGCGCTGTCGAATCCGGCCGTGGCCGTTCGACACACTGGTGAACGCACCCAAGATCGACCTAGGAGCACCGCATGCGCACCCTGATCTCCACCTCGTTCGTCTCCCTCGACGGCGTCGTCGAAGGACCCGGCGGAGAGCCGGGCTACCGGAACTCCGGCTGGACCTTCAAGGACATCGAGTTCGACCCCGCCGCCTACGCCATGAAGGGCACCGAGCAGGAAGAGGCGACGGCACTGCTGCTGGGCCGGGTCAGCTACGAGGCGTTCGCGCCGGTGTGGCCGGGCATGACGGTCGAGTTCGCGGGCTACAACGCGATGCCGAAGTACGTCGTGTCGACCACGCTCCAGGAGTCCGACCTGGTGACGAACTGGGGCGAGACGACCATCCTCCGGTCCCTCGACGACGTCGCCGCGCTCAAGCAGACCGAAGGCGGGCCGATCATCATCAACGGCAGCGCGGCGCTGAACCGAGCGCTCGCCGACGCCGGCCTGGTCGACCGCTACCACCTGCTGGTGTTCCCGGTCCTGCTCGGCGCGGGCAAGCGGCTGTTCGGCGAGACCGACAAGGACAAGCAGGCCCTGAAGCTCGTCGAGAGCGAGTCCTACGGCAACGGGATCCAGAAGCTCGTCTACGACGTGATTCACTAGAACAGGTGTTCGATCTTGGTGTAGGCTGGGGACCATGAACGCGGGTCTCCAGTCTTCCCTGTTCGGCACCGAGGGCGCGATCGCGCTGCGTCCGCTCGCGCCCGAGCGGACCGACCTCGGCTCCGGCGCGTGGGTCGACATCCAGCCGGGCTGGCTCGAAGGCGCCGACGAGCTGTTCGCGGCGCTGGTCGAGGGCGTGCCGTGGCAGGCGGAGAAGCGGAAGATGTACGACCGGGTCGTCGCCGTGCCGCGGCTGCTGAGTTACTACCGCGAGAACGTGCCGCTCCCCCACCCCGCGCTGGTCGCGGCGCGGGACGCGTTGAGCAAGCACTACCTGCGGGAGCTGCGCGAGCCGTTCCGCACGGCGGGCCTGTGTTATTACCGCGACGGCCGCGACAGCGTGGCCTGGCACGGCGACCGCATCGGGCGAGGAGCCCGCGAGGACACGATGATCGCGATCCTCTCGGTCGGCGCGGCGCGCAATTTGGCGTTGCGCCCGCGGGGTGGTGGCGGCAAGACGTTGGCGCGACCGTTGGGCCATGGGGATTTGTTGGTGATGGGTGGGAGCTGCCAGCGGACCTGGGAGCATTCGATCCCGAAGACGGCCAAGCCTGTCGGGCCGCGGATCAGCATCCAGTTCCGGCCCCGCGGAGTGAACTGAGCCCAGCCGCGATTTCCGGCCGGGGGCCGGGGGCCGGGGGCCGGGGGCCGGGGGCCGGGGGCCGGGGGCCGGGGATCAAATCACAGGTCGGGCGCGCCGGCCTAGCGTTGATCGTGCGAGTTCCGGTCTCAATCACGCCAGTCTCAGCCTGTTCGCGCGAGTTCCGCCCCCGATCACGCGAGTTCTGGCCCCAGTCACGCAAGTTCCGCCTTCAAGCACGCGAGCATCGGCCTCAAGCACGCCGATCCCGGCACCGATCCGGCGAGTACCGGCTCTGGCGATCCACGCGCACCACGTCGAGCGGCGGCCGGCCGCGGCGGGTCATCCCGCACTGAGACGTCAGTCCACCAGTACCGGCAGCTCATCCAGACCGTACACAATGGACACCTTGCGGAACGAAAGCTCCTCCGCCGGCACCGCCAGCCGCAAGTTCGGGAAACGCCGGACCAGCGCCGGGTACGCCGTGCGCAGCTCCATCCGGGCCAGCTCCGCGCCGATGCAGCGGTGGATTCCGTAACTGAACGCCAGGTGCGACGTCGGCTCGCGGCCAGCGTCGAACTTCTCCATGTCCGTGCCCAGCTTCGGGTCGCGGTCCGCGGCCGACAGGGACACCAGCACGATGTCGCCCTCGCTGATCCGCACGCCGGCGATCTCCATGTCCTCCTTGGCGAACCGCGGGAACGCCATCTGCACCACCGTCAGGTAGCGCAGCAGCTCCTCGACGAACCGGTGCACGGACTGCTCGTCGCCGCGGACCGCGTCGAACGCCTTCTCGTCGCGCAGCAGCACCAAAGCGCCGAGCGCGAGCATGCTGGCCGTGGTCTCCAAGCCGCCGGTGAGCACGCCGTCGGCGAGGCCGGCCAGCTCGCGGTCGGAGATCTCGTCGCCGTGCTCCTTGATCAGCATGCCGAGCAGGCCGTCGCCGGGCTCCTCGCGCTGCTTCTTCACGATGTCGAGCAGGTAGGTCAGCGACTCCGACATCGCGCCGAGTGACGCGCTCGCGCCGCCGAAGAGGTCGAAGCGCGCGGTGCCCAGCCGCTGGAAGTCCTCGCGGTCCTCGTAGGACACGCCGAGCAGCTCACAGATAGTCAACGACGGGATCGGCAGCGCGAACGCCTGCCACAGGTCAACCGGGCCCTCGGTCTTGGCCATCGCGTCGAGCTGTTCGGTGACGATCTCGTCGATGCGCGGGGTCAGGCGGTTGAGCCGGCGCATCGTGAACTCCGGCGTGAGCAGCTTGCGCAACCGGGTGTGCACGGGCGGGTCCGCGAACCCCAGGCCGCCCGGGTTCTGGTCCTCGGTCACCCCGGCGCTGCCCACCAGGTTGGTGAAGTCGGTGGAGAACTCCGTCACCTTGCCGAGCACGGCCTTCGCCTCGTCGTAACCGGTGACCAGCCAGGCGTTCATCCCGAACGGCAGGTCGAGCTTGCTGATCGGCGCCTCGGCCCGGATCGCGCCGATCTCGGCGACCGGGTCGAGGCTGTCGCGCCTCAGCGGCATCAGCGCCGATTCGGGCAGGAAGGACGACATCTTCTCGAGGTCGAAGCCCTTTTTCGACTGACGCGCGAGATACCGACGCCCGACCCAGCCCAGGACCCGTGAGCGGAGACTCCCCATGTACCCGACAGTACCGCACTAGCCCGATCGGGTGAGGCGCGGCGAGAGCTGTTTCACCTCCGCGGCGGGAGCTCCCGGTTCTCGATGATCAGCCCGTGCTCGCTCGCGACGTAGTGGAAGTACGGCCGGCCGAGGTCGTCGGACCCGGCGAACGACGTACGCGAACGGCCGTCGGCCTCGGTGTTGACGCCGTTCGTGCGGGCCAGCACGCCGGAGGAGCTCAGCCACTCCGTGGACGCGCGGACCGGCCACCAGCGCCGGCCGTCGCCCGTCAGGTCGGCCAAGGTCTGCGTCATCTCGGCCGAGCCGGAGATCCGCAGGTTCTGGTCGTCGGTGATGTTCGCGGTCGCGTCGGTGGTCAGCGGGTAGGACCACGTGTGCCGGGCCGCCGAGCGCACCCGTCCGTCCACAGTGGACGTCGATGTCTGCTGCCCCGAGTCGCCCTGCACGACGTGCTGGGTGAAGCCGCCACCGGTGACGTCGTCGGTGTTGCGGTAGTCGCGGGTGCGCTCGACGCGGGTGTACACGCGCCCCGCCGAGGTGTCGACGTAGCCCGCGGTCACGTCGTGGCGCTTCGCCGTCACCGTCACGTTCACCCCATCGGGGATGTCTTTCACCGTCGTCTGCCGCGTCGGCGCGGCGGCGACGTCGTGCTGGGTCAGGGCGCCGGAAGTCTGCGCGGCTTTTTTGTCGGTGTAGAGCAGTAGCGTCGGCACGACGGTGAACTCACCGCCGATGTCCGGGAAGGAGAAGGAGAGATCATGCGCACCGCCGTCCACGAGCCGGCCCGCGAACGGCGTGATGTCGTAGGTTTCGGAGTGCAGGCTGAAGGTGTCGATCGCGACGATCGGCCGCCACAGCTGCGGCACGATCCCGCCGGAGTAGATGTGCGGGAAGGTGAACGCGCTGCCGGCGGGCGTCCCGTCGAGCGCGAAGTTCGCTTCGCGGTACGGGCCCTTGCCGCAGAGCCCGGCCGCCGGGTACTTCGCCGACACCGCGTCCGGGACGTCGTCGAACCACTGCTCGTCGCAGGCGTGGCCTTCGAGCGTCACCTCGAGGTAGGCGCGGGTGATGTTGCGCGGCAGGTCCTTGGCCGTGAAGTGCACGGTGGGCGCCGCGGGTGTCGCGTCGACGTGCCCGAAGCCGGCGACGTGGTCGGCGGTCTCGGGCGCGGGGTGCTTGCGGTCGGCCTGGTAGTAGGTGAGCGTCACGGTCTGGGCGTAGACACCGGTGTAGACCGGCGAGTTGTAGTTCTCGATGCCGCCGTGGAACGGCTGCGGCGTGCGCAGCAACGCGGCGTACGGCGTCAGGTCCTTGTCGAAGTGGTAGGTGATCGGGCGGTTGCCCTCGCCGCTGGGCTCCTCCGTGGTCCCCCACCAGACCTCGGTCGCGCCGATCCGCAGGTCGCCGATCCGGTCGTACTGGCGGCCGCCGACGGTGACCGTCTGGTCCATCACGACCTTCGCCCACGGCCCGGCGCACGCCTTCGGCGGCGTGAGCGTGCCCTCGTAGAACTGCGGGGTGCCGTCGGCGGCGTTGGAGCGAAAGGCGTCGGCGAGCGTGACGGTGCAGTGCGGGGTGTCCGGCCGCGTGACCGCGGGCGCGGCCGCCACCGGGTCGTCGGTGTCGTGCTCGAGCACGGGATCGGCCGAGGCGACCGCCCCGGCGAACACCCACGTCAGCACCACGGACAGGACGATCGTGAAGATCCGCACCCGGACTCCTCCCAGTGGCAGGCACACCGCTGCGCAGCCTAGTGCGGTAATCGTGCGACGAACGGCGGGAAAGCGTGAGAGGCTCGGCACCCGAATCGGGAGGAACCGGACATGACAGCCGCCGTCATCGGGCGGGCCCACCCCGCCGCCGCGCTGCGGGCCGAGCTCGACCGGGCCGTGGCGAGCCACGGCGGCCTGGTCCTGGTCACCGGCGAGGCCGGAATCGGCAAGACGACGCTCGTCACCGGGCTGGCCGACGACGCGCGTCGGCGCGGTGCACTGGTGCTGACCGGCGCCTGCTGGGACTCCGACAGCGCGCCCGGGTACTGGCCGTGGGTGCAGGTGCTGCGCGCGCTGCGGCGGGAGCTGCCGGCCGAGGAGTGGGCGCGGGCCGACACGGCGACACTGTCGGCGCTGCTCGGCGAGTCGGCGGGCGCCCCGGCCGAGGACGGCTTCCGGCTGCACGACGCGGTCACGACCGCGCTGGCCGCGGCGGCGCACGACCGCCCGGTCGTCGTGGTGCTCGACGACCTGCACTGGGCCGACGCGGCGTCGCTGCGGCTGCTGGAGTTCGCCGCGCGGCACACGTGGTTCGAACGGCTGCTCCTCGTCGGCGCGTACCGCGACGTCGAGGTCGAAGCCCCCGGCCACCCGCTGCGCGAGCTCGTCCTGCCGCTGGTGGCGAAGGCGACCACGGTGACGCTGACCGGGCTCGCGCCGGACGAGGTGGCCGAGCTGATGAGCCGCACCGCCGGCACCGAGCCGGACCCCGCGCTGGCCGCCGAGGTGCACCTGCGGACCGGCGGCAACCCGTTCTTCGTCGAGCAGACCGCGCGGCTCTGGCACAGCGGCAGCCCGGTGTCGGCCGTCGCGCCCGGGGTCCGGGATGCCTTGCAGCGGCGGCTTTCCCTGCTGCCGGCGCCGGTCACCCGGTTGCTGACCGACGCCGCGGTGCTGGGCCGGGAGTTCCACCGCCGGATCCTCGCGGCGCTGGCCGGGGCGCCGGTGCCGGAGATCGACCAGCTGCTGGCCCGCGCGGCCGCGGCGCGGCTGGTCACCGCGCTCGGCGACGGCCGGTTCGCCTTCGCCCACGACCTCGTGCGCGAGTCGCGGTACGCCGAGCTGGACCCGGCCGAGGTCCGGCGAAGACACGCCGCGGTCGTCCGCGCGCTGGACGCGGCACCCGACCTGGTGCCGCTGGTGTTCGCGGCCGACCGAGCCCGGCACGCGTACCTCGCCGGCGACGAGGTCGAGCCGGCTCGCGTGGCCGAGCTGCTGGTGGCCGCGGCGCGGGACGCGAGCGCGCGGCTGGCGAACGACGAGGCAGTCGGCCACTACCGGCGGGCGCTGGACCGGGCGGCCGAACCGCGGCGGCGGGTCGTGATCGCGCTCGACCTCGGCACCATGCTGAGCCGCTGCGGCGACGTCGAAGAGGCGTGGCGCGTCTTCGACGAGGCCGTCGCGCTGGTGCGTGAACTCGACGACGACGCGTTGCTCGTGCGGGCCGCACTCACCCTGTCCCGCACCGCGCCGACCGGGGCCCGCCTCGACCTGACGTCGGATCTGCTGGTGGCGGCGCACGAACGGCTGGCGGGCAAGCCGGCGGAGCCGCTGTCGCTCGACCGCGTCACGCTGGAGCTGACGGCGCGGGCCGCGGTGCTGGCGCGCGACGGTGACGACGACCAGGAGCTGTCGTTCACGCTGTGGGCACGTCACGACCTGATCTGGGGTCCGGGCAGCGCGCGGGAGCGGGAGCGGCTGACCGACGAGCTGGCCGTGCTGGCGCGGCGGACGGGCGATCGCGAGAACGAGTTCTTCGCGTCGTCACTGAAGTGGGTCGCGCTGCTGGAGCAGGGCGATCCGCGCTACCTCGAGCAGTACCGGGCGTTCCAGGGGCTGACGGCCGGCAGCGGCCTGCCCGGCGCCGAGTTCGCGGCTCTGCTGGACCGGAGCATCGTCGGCGCGCTGCGCGGCCGCTTCGCCGAGGCGCACGCGGATCTCGACCGCGTCGAGGCGACGTACGGCCGCGAGTTCGGGTACATGGTGGACCAGGTGCGTTGGAGCTACCTACTGCTGCAGGGCCGGTTCGACGATCTGGCGGCGCACACCGCACGGCTGGCCGCCGGCGACCACCCGCACCCGGACCTGCTGGCGGCACTGGCGGCGGTCCGGCAAGGGGACGCGAGCCGCGAGGTAGCAGGGCCGTTCTCCCGCGAATTCGCCCCGATGTGGCTGCGCTACCAGGCCCAGGCGGCCGCCCTGACCGGTGACCGTGCTCGGTGCGAGGAGGTCCTGGCCGAGCTCACGCCGTATTCCGGCGAGTGGCTGGTGGCGTTGTACGGCTGCGAGATCAGCGGGCCGGTCGACCTCTGGGCCGGGCTCCTCGAAGCCGCCCTCGGCCGCCGGGACGCGGCGATCGAGCGGCTGACCGCCGCTGCGGCGTCGGCGGACCGGATGCGCCTGCGCCCGTGGGCGGCGGAGATCCGCGCCCGCCTCGCGACGGTGCTGTCCGAACGCGACGCCCCCGGCGACGCGGACCGCGCGGCCGCGTTGACGGCGGCGGTCCGCGCGGAGGCGTCGGAGCTGGGCATGACGCACCTCGCCGTCCCGCCGCCGGTCCGGTTGCCGGCTCCGGCCGACGAGTTCCGCCGCACGGACGAGGTGTGGACGTTGCGGTTCGCGGGCCGCGAGGTCCGGGTGCCGGACACGAAAGGCTTACGGGACCTGCACATCCTGCTCAGCTCCCCCGGCGCCGAGATCCCCGCGGTCCGCCTGCTCGCCCCGGAAGCCGGAGAGACGGCAGTGGCGGCGCGGAGTCTGGGCGGTGACCCGGTCCTCGACGAGACGGCGAAGTCGGTGTACCGCCGCCGCCTCGACCACCTCGACGCCGAGATCGACGAAGCCACGGCCCTCGACAACGACAGGCGCGCGGCGGAGCTGGATCGCGAACGCGAGGCGCTGCTGGCGGAGTTGCGCACGGCAGCGGGCCTGGGCGGCCGGACCCGCCGTCTCGGCGACGAGGCGGAGCGAGCCCGCAAAGCGGTGACGGCCCGCATCCGCGACACGCTCCGCAAACTGGCGGACGCGCACCCGGAGCTGGCCGAGCATCTCAACGCGACGGTCACGACCGGTTCGTCGTGCCGCTATGCCCCGGAGCCCGAAATACGCTGGCGCCTGTGAAGCCGTAACAGTTACGCCCCGCGGGCGACCCAGTGGCCATGACGATGACCGACCTGAACCCCTTGGCACTCCCGGAGTGGGCGGTGCCCACGGTGCCCCGCCGGCAGGCGGTCGAGGAGCACCGCATCCGCATCCGGGCGGAGTGGTGGCGCGCGGAACTCGACCGGCGGTGCCTGCCCGGCGATCGTCCGGCCGGACCGTCCTTGACGCGCGCCGACGTGTGGGCACCGGCCGACGACGTGTTCACCTTGCTGTGGCGCACCTTGGCCTGGGGCTCCGGCTCCCACCTGCGGCAGAACGCCCGGCGGCTGGACAGCATCGCAGCCGACATCCCGGCCGCCGAAGCCGTCCTGGCGGAAGCCGCGGAGGCGTCCCGCCAAGACCCGGCGAGCGCCTTCGAACTCCTGCGCCCTGGCGAGCGCAACAGGTTTCTCGCGTTCGGCCCGTCCTTCTTCACGAAGTTCCTGTACTTCGCCGGCGGCGGTGCGCCGGACCACCCGTGCCTCATCCTCGACAGAGTGGTGGCGACCGCGTTGCGCGACCGCTGCGGGTGGGAATCGCTCCACCGCACCGGACCCTGGCCGGCCGTGACCTACGAGCGGTACTGCGCCCTGCTCGGCCGCTGGGCCCGGACCGGCGGCCACGCCCCCGACGAACTCGAGGTCACCCTCTTCACTTCCGGTTATAGAGCCGCATCGTCAACGTCCCGAACACCGCCACCAGCAACGCCGAAGAGCCCAGCGTGATCAGCACCGCCGGCACGTCCCACGCCCCCGCCATCATCGACCGCACGCCCGTCACCAGGTGCGAGATCGGGTTGAGGTCCACGAACACCCGCAGCCACCCCGGCATCGTCTCGGGGCTCACGTAGATGTTCGACAGGAACGTCAGCGGGAAGATCACCATCATGCTGACCCCCATCACCGACTTCTCGCTGCGCAGCAGCAGCCCGAACATCGTCCACACCCACGAGAACGCGAACGAGAACACCAGCAGCAGCGCCACCCCCGCCGCGACGCCCAGGAACCCGCCGCCCGGGCGGAAACCCAGCACCAGGCCCACCAGCATGATCACCACGGAGGCGATCAGGTAGCGCAGCACGTCGCCCAGCAGGTAGCCCACCATCGCCGACGGGCGCCAGATCGGGAGGGTGCGGAAGCGGTCGAACACGCCCTTCTCGATGTCCGTGTTGACCGCGATCCCCGTGTACATCGTGATCATCACGACGCTGCTCGCGAGGATGCCGGGCAGGAAGAACTGCAGGTACTCCCCCGGCGAACCGGCCAGCGCGCCGCCGAAGAGGTACGTGAACATCAGCGTCATCATGATCGGGAACGCCGTCACGTCGAACAGCTGCTCGGGCACGTGCTTGATCTTCAGCACCGCCCGCCAGCCGAACGTGAACGACGTCGAAAGCGCGCCCGGGCGCGGAGGCCGGTGGGTCGCGACGAGCACCGCCGCCAGATCCTCGGGCTTCGGTGCGGCGAGTTCGGTTTCCTTGACTGCGGTGGCGGTCACGCTGCTTCCTCTCCGCTCGCGGTGTGGTCGGTCAGGGCCAGGAACACCTCGTCGAGGCTGGGCTGGCCGAGGGAGAACGTGTCGACGGTGATCCCGGCGGCCGCCAGTTCGGCCAGCGCACGGGCGGACTGTTCCGCGGCCGCTGTGTCGCCGGCCGCGGCGGTGAGCCGCGCGGTCAGCGCCACCGGGTCGGGCTCGCGCTGGACGGCGGCGTCGACCACCCGGCTCAGCACCTCCGAAGCGGCCTCGCGCTGCGCCGCGTCGCGCAGCCGCAGGTGGATCGCACCCGCGCCGACCGACGCCTTCAACTCCCCCTGCGTGCCTTCGGCGATCACGCGGCCGTGGTCGATCACCGCGATCCGCGACGCCAGCTGGTCGGCCTCGTCGAGGTACTGCGTGGTCAGCAGCACGGTCGTCCCCTGCGCGACGATCGCGCGCACGATGTCCCAGACCTGGTTGCGGCTGCGGGGATCCAGCCCGGTCGTCGGCTCGTCGAGGAACAGCAGGTCCGGCGTGTTGAGGATGCTCGCAGTGATGTCGAGCCGCCGTCGCATGCCGCCGGAGTACTGCTTGACCTGCTTGCCGGCGACTTCGGTGAGACCGAACGCCGCCAGCAGCTGCGCGGCCCGGTCGCGCGCCGCCTGCCGGGTGTGGCCGAGCAGACGGCCCAGCAGCACCAGGTTTTCGGCGCCGGTCAGGTCTTCGTCCACTGACGCGTACTGCCCGGTGAGGCTGACCCGGCCGCGGACGGCGTCGGCCTCGCGGACGACGTCACGGCCGAACACGCGCGCTTCGCCGCCGTCCGGGCGGAGCAGGGTGGCGAGCATCCGGACGGTGGTGGTCTTGCCGGCGCCGTTGGGGCCGAGGACGCCGTAGACGGTGCCGGCCGGCACCGCGAGGTCGACGCCGTCGACGGCCCGGGTGTCGCCGAAAACCTTGACGAGCCCGGAGGTTTCGATCGCGGGTGAAGTCATCTGCGGTCCTTTCACGCGCAGTAGGGACGGGCCCGGCGGGCGTCGCGCAGCGCGAGCCCCCACCAGGTGAGTTCGTCGAGCAGGGCCGGCACGCGCTCGTCGTCGAACGACGGCGCGAGCAGGTCGAGGGCGACCGTGTCGCGCATCGTCACGGTGTGCAGCTCCAGGAAGACCTCCCGCAGCTGTTCGACGGCGTGGCGGCCGCGGGCGCGGTAGCCGTAGGAGACGAAGCCGACCGGCTTCGCGCGCCACTCGTCGTAGGCGAAGTCGATCGCCTGCTTGAGCGGCCCGGGAAAGCTGCGGTTGTACTCGGGTGTGACGACGACGTACGCCTCCGCCCGGGCGATGCGCTCCCGGAACCGGGTCAGCCCCGGCGTCGGCTCCGCCGGGTACGCTGCCGGAAGGTCCGCCTCGGCGAGGTCGACGGGGTCGAGGTCGAGCCCCGCCCGCCGGCCCGCCGTCGCCGTGAACCACCCGCCGACGCGCGCGCCGGCCCGGCCTTCGCGGGTGCTGCCGATCAGCACCACGACCCGCAGCGGCCCACCGTCCATTCCGGCCTCCTCTCGCCCGTTACCCCGAAGGCGCGAGACGCCGCGCCAGATCGAATCTGGCTGAAACGTTTCATCCGCGTGGTAGGCTCACGCTTTCTCTACGAGGGGGTGCTTTGGTCGGCATCAAGGACGTCGCCAAGCGGGCCGGCGTCTCGATCGGCACGGTGTCCAATGTGGTCAACCGGCCGCACGTGGTCGCGGTGGCCACCCGGAACCGGGTGCTGTCGGTGATCGAAGAGCTCGGCTACGTCCGCGACGAGTCGGCGCGGCAGCTGCGCGCCGGCCGCAGCCGGATCATGGGGCTGCTCGTGCTCGACCTCGGCAACCCGTTCTTCGTCGACGTCGCCCGCGGCGCCGAGCAAGCCGCGCATGCCGAGGGCCTCAACATCATCACCTGCAACAGCGGCCAGCGGTCCGATCTCGAGGCGTCCTACCTCGCGATGTTCGCCGAGCAGCGGGTCCGCGGAGTGCTGCTGAGCCCGGTCGCGACGTCCGGCGAGGCCCTGCGCGCGTTCCGGCGCAGTGGCACGCCGTACGTGTTCGTCGACCGCAAGGCGCCGACGTCGGAGGCGAGTTCGGTCGCGGTGGACGACATCGCGGGCGGCGCGCTCGCGGCCCGCCACCTCCTGGAGACCGGCCACAGGCACATCGCGTTCGTCAACGGTCCCGCGATCCTCGCCCAGTGCCGCGACCGCGAGCAGGGCGTCCGCACCGCACTGCAAGGGTCGGCGGCGGAGCTGACGGTCCTGGAGGCGATCGGCCTCGACGTCTCTTCCGGGCGCGACGCGGGTGCCCGCCTGCTGGGCACGAGTCCCCGCCCCACGGCGGTGTTCTGCGCGAACGACCTGCTGGCCCTCGGGGTGCTGCAGGCGATGGTCGGCGCGGGCGTCCGCATCCCGGAGGAGATGGCGATCGTGGGTTACGACGACATCGAGTTCGCGGGCGCGGCGGCGGTCCCGCTGACCTCTGTCCGCCAGCCGGCCCAGCGCCTGGGCCGCACGGCCGCGGAACTGCTGCTGACGGAGACGGCGGACACGACGGTGGAGCACCAGGCGGTGGTGTTCACCCCGGAGCTGGTCGTCCGCGAGTCGACCCGAGTACGTCGCTGAGCGTGACCGACCTCGCCGGAAAATAGTTTGGCCTGCTTACGACTTTTCGGCACACTGCCGATCATGGGGCTTCACGCGTGACGAACAGGTGGGTGCGGCTGCAGGCCGTCGCGGTGTCCGGTTCCTCCGCCGAAGGGCTGATGCTCGCCGCGCTTCCGCTGCTCGCCGTTTCCATCACCACCGATCCGCGCGAGATCTCGCTGGTCAACATCGCCGGGCAGGCGCCGTGGCTGTTGCTGTCCCTCTTCGCCGGGGTGCTCATCGATCGCGTGCGGCGGACCGCCGTGCTCGCCTGGGCCTACGCCGTGCAGGTCGGGGCCGCGCTCGTGCTCGCCGCCGTCGCCTCCGCCGGGCTGCTCAGCCTGCCGGTACTGCTCGTCGTCGCCTTCGTCGTTACCTCCGCGCAGGTGCTCGGAGACGGCGCCAGCGGGGCGCTCGTGCCCGAACTCGTCGAGCCCGACCGGCTCGCCCACGCCAACGCGCGCCTCACCGTGATCGACCGGGGTGTCGTGCAGTTCGTCGTCCCGCCGCTGACCGGGTTTCTCGTCGTCGTCAGCGCCGGGGCCCCCGCGTGGCTGGCCGCCGCCTGCGCGTTGCTCGCCCTGCTCCTGACGCGGCGCATCCCGTCGGCGTCGGTGGTGGCCGCGCGCACCCATCCGCTGCGGGACCTGTCGGCCGGGCTCACGCACCTGGTCCGGACGCCGCTGCTGCGCTCGATCACGATCAACGTCGCCCTGGGCTCCTTCGCCGCCAGCGCCGGGAACTCGATGTTCGTCCTGTACGCGACGCAGGTGCTGCACGTGGGCTCGGTCGGCTACGGCCTGCTGCTCGCCTGCCTCGCCGTCGGCTGGGTGGCGTCGTCGTTCGTGGTGCAGAAGATCGTCGACCGGTTCGGGTACTCGTGGTCAATGCGGGGAGCGCAAAGCCTCGGCGCGGTGGCGCCGCTGCTGCTGGCCGTGCTGCCGCCGTGGCCGCCGCTGATCGGCGTGGTGCTGGTCTTCCTGACCTCGACGGTGCTGGTCTGGAACGTCTGCTCGCAGTCCAGCCGCCAGCGCTTCACCCCGGCGCCGCTGCTCGGCCGGGTGCTGACCAGCCACCGCGCGCTGGCCTGGGGCCTGACGCCGCTGGGCGCGCTGACCGGCGGCCTGGTCGCGGCGCACTGGAGCCTGCGGGGCGTCTGGCTGGTGGTCGCGGCGATCCAGGCGGTCAGCGCGGTGCTGGTGTGGTTCCAGCTCTCGCCGGAAGCCTTCCGCCGCACCGAACTCGCGACCGCCGAAGCCTGACCGTGCGCAGCGCGGCGACCTACCGGATCTTCGGCGGACCGGGGCTGACGGCCGCCGAGGTCACCCGCCGGCTCGGCGTCCGCCCGACGACGGCTGCGGAAGCGGGTCGGCGAACGAGCGCGATCCGCGCGGAATCCCTGTGGTGCCTCTCGACGTCCACGGCCGACACCGAATCGGCCGCGCACCTCAGGCAGGTACTGGACGTCCTCGAGCCGCGAAGAGCCGAGTTGTGGGAGCTGGCCGAGGCCGGCTGGTTCTGCCTGGTCGCGTCCCACGCGGTCGAGCTGGATCGCAGACTGCTCGCGCGGCTCCTCTCGCTGCCCGGCGAGCTGCTGCTCGACGTCTGCGGCGACGAGACGGGCTGAAACCGGGTGGCGCGCCGGGTCGGGGCACCGGCACGCCACCCGGAGGCCTACTCCCCCAACGCCAGCGCCACCGCGCCCAGCAGCGCCGCGTCCTGGTCGAAGCGGGCCGACACCAGCTCCGGCGGGAACGGCACCGCGTGCGCCAGCCGGTCCGCCAGCGCCGGCAGCAGCACGTCCGCCGAGCGCACGAGCCCGCCGCCGACCGCGATGCGTTGCGGGTCCAGCATGATCGCCAGGTTCGCCACGTGCATCGACAGCTCGTCGAGCGCCGCCGTCACCAGCTCCTTCGCCTCGACGTTCTCCTTGGCCAAGGCGAACAGTTCCCCCGCGGTGACCGGGCGGCCGAGCAGATCACTCGCCCGGCCGCCCAGCCCACGCCCACCGACGGCTTCTTCAAGCGGCGCCGCTCCGCTTGCGAAACCCTCAGTGTCCTGCGGCGAGAGCAGGTTGTACCCGATCTCGCCCGCAGCTCCGTTGGCGCCGGTCAGCAGCCGGCCGCCGACCAGCACCGCCGCAGCGATGCCGGTGCCCAGCGAGAGGAACACCGCCGGGTCGGCCCCGGCCAGCGCACCCCACCGCCACTCCGCCAGTGCCGCCGCCTTCGCGTCCGTCCCCACCGAAATCGGCACGGCCGGGAACTCGGCCGCCACCAGCTCGGCCAGGTGCAGCTCCTCCCAGCCCGGGACGTTCGGCGCGAGCAGGATCCGGTCCGGCAGCACGATCCCCGGGCTGACGACACCGATCGCGGTGGGGGTGACGCCCGCGTCCGCCAGGAGCGCCTGCGCCCCGGCGAGCGCCCGCACCACCACCTGCTCGGCCCCCGCCTGCGCGTCGGTGTCCAGCCGGCGCGTGGCCAGCAGGTTCCCGTCGTGGTCGGCGAGCCCCAGCGCCACTTTCGTGCCGCCGAAGTCGATCCCGAGAATTGGTTCGACAGTCACTCCCTGATCCCCTCGATCTGCGGCGCCACCGCCGCGTCCCCGTGGTGCCCGTACCCACCGGCCGCCTTCACCACGATCCGGCCCGTGTTGAACCCGTCGACGCTGATCACCGGCACCGCACCCCGCAGGTCGGACACCTGGTAGCTGACTGTCAGCGTCTGCGACTGGCCCGGCCACAGCGTGATGTCGTTGTCGTCCCAGGTCGCGTTCGCGAGCTGGTTGTCGCCCGGTCCCTCGTGCCCGTCCGGCGTGCCGCGGCGGACGTCGGCCCGCAGGAAGAACGCCGCTCCCGGCGTCTTCGACGTGTTGGTCACGGTCACCGTGGTGACGTTCGCGCCACCGGCCGAGCGCGTCGACGCGACCGCGCTGACCTGCGACTTCGGCAGGTTCTGCAGGGCCTGCAGGTTGCTGTACTGGGACAGCGTCGCCTGCGGGTTGCCCAGGGTCTTGCCCCAGTCGACGACGTCCTTCTGCGTCGAGAGCCAGTAGACGTTCCGGTCGACGACCTTCCCGCCCTGCTTCACCTGCAGCTCGACGAAGTAGACCTGCGCGGGCGCCGGCGCCTTCGTCTCGGCCGGCACCTTGGGCTTGAGGACACCGGTGCGCACGCCCTGGCTGCCCAGGGAGATCCCGCCGGCGGTCTGGTCGTCGAGGACCTTGCCCGCCGTGTCGAACACGCGGGCCTGCACCGAAAGCCCGGACTGCGTCGTCGCCCCGAGGTTGTCCAGGGTCACGGAACCGTTGTCGTAGCCGTAGATCGCGTGCAGCGGCTTGTTCGCCTTCTTGGCGCCGAAGAACGCGCCCGCCTGGTCGCCGTCGTCGTTGTAGAGCGACCACAGCAGCGTCGGCCAGCCCTTGTTGAGCTGCCAGTAGACAACGCCGGTCGACGGGTTCGCCTTGTCCGTCGAGTGGTGCAGGAACGCCTCGAACTGCGAGCGCGTGTTCTCGTAGTTCGCGATGTTCGCGAGGTCCACATAGGACTTCAGGGAGTTCCACTTCCCGTACCGCTGTGTGATCGACTGGTCCAGCGTGTACAGCGTGCCGAACGCGTAGCCGCCGTGGTCCGGCTCGAAGTTGGCGTGGTACTGGTTGTACGCCGGGTCCTGCCACAGCTTCGCCTGCTCGGTCGGCGACAGGAACCGCTTGATCGAGTCGAGCGTCGGCACGGTGTGCCCCGCGCTCTGCTCGCTCGCGAAGCCCCACGACCCGCCGGCGTTGGTCCGCGAGGAGTCGTCCGCGTCGAAGTGCGAGGTGTCGTACCAGTAGGACGGCGGGACCCAGTCGTACGGGCCTTCCTTCTCCCCCGACTGCCCGAGCGTCGGCGTGCTCTTGTACTCCGCCGACGCGATCACCGGGACCTGGAAGTCCTCCTGCTCGAACGCGGTCAGGACGGCGTTCTCCTGGTTGGCGAACGGCTCGTTGTCGCTCCAGCCGTAGTTGAACACGCTGGGGTGGTTGCGTTCGCGCTGCGCGATGCTGACCGACGAGTCGTGGATGATCCGCAGGTCCCGCTCGCCGAGCTGCTCGGCGGTGTCCGGCTGCCAGGCGTCACAGCACAGGAACCCGCCGATCACGAGCAGCCCGGCGCGGTCGGCCTGGTCGTAGAAGTCCTGCGGCATGTCGTGGCCCTCGAGCCGGACGCCGGACAGGCCCATGTTCTTGATCAGCGCGATCTGGTGCGCGGTGTCGGCGGAGTCGTAGCGCAGGAAGAGATCCGGCGCGAAGCCGCCACCGCGGAACACGAAGTCCTTGCCGTTGATGGTGAACTGCCGCGCGCCCTCGGGCAGCGGCGCGGACTTCCCGACCAGGCGCGAGGTCACCGTGCGGATGCCGAAGGTGCTCTTGGACGACGTCGAGAGCACGCCGTCCTGCGAGACCGCGGTGCTCAGCGTGTACAGCGGCTGGTCGCCCATCGAGTACGGCCACCAGACCTTCGGCTTGCCGATCTTCACCGGCGGGAAGGTCACGGTCTGCTTGGTGTTCGCCGGGATCGTCACGCGCTGGTGGACGACGATCGGCGCCCCCGACGGCGGCGCGATCGTCGCGGCGACGTCCCCGGTCTGCGGGTTCGCCGCGTCGTTGGTGACGTCGACCTTGACCGTCAGCTTCGAGCTGGACAGGTCGGGGGCGTTGTCCTGCACGACGTGGGCGTTGTCGCCGGTGAGCGCGTCACTCACCTGCAGGGTCGGCGGGAACTGGATGCCGGTGTCGTTGTCCGGCGGGATCTGGCCCCAGTCGACCTGGTCGAGCGTGTACATCTTGAGCGGGTTGTTGGGGTAGACCTTGATCGCCAGGGTGTTCTTGCCCGGCTTGACCAGCTTCGAGACGTCGAACGTGTGCCCGGCGAACGCGCCGCTCACGATGTCCTTCGTGGCGACGAGCTTGCCGTTCACCCAGACGTCGCCCTCGCCGACGATGCCCGGAATGGTCAGCTTCGCGTGCTGGCCCGACTTGAAGTCCGGAGTGAAGTCGGTGCGGTACCACCACGGGTCGGAGAACGGCTTGGTGACGACGGGACCGAGCTTGTCGACGTACCCGAAGCACTTGCGCATGTTGTCGGAGTAGAAGACGTCGGGGCACTTGCCGTTCTGCACCAGGGCGTTGATCTCGGTGCCCGGCGCGCCCGCGTCGTCCGGCTTGACCGGCAGCCAGCCGCGAGTGGCGTACCCGGGCGTCGAGACCTTCTCGCCGCCGTCCTTGACGCTGGCGGTGGTGAGCACCTGCCAGCCCTGCGCGCCGATCGTGCTCAGGCCGTGCGGCCGAGTGGCGGCCTGGGTCTCCTGTGCCGAGGCCGGCGCGGCCACGCTCAGCACCCCCGGCACCAGGAGCAGCGCGGCCAGCGCCGCGAGCTTCTTCGTCATGCCTGAGCCCCTTCGGCTTCGGTGGAGGCGAAGGCCTCCTTGATCTCCTTGGGTCCGAACGGCCAGGTGTTCTCGGCCTTGGCGTAGACCAGGTACGCGATCGCGCCGACGGCGATCCAGCCCAGCGACAGCCCGATCGAGAGCCAGGTCGCGGAGACGTAGATGTAGACCCAGCCGACCACCGCGACGATCGTCGGCACCGGGTAGAGCCACTGCCGATAGGGCCGCTTGAGGTTCGGCTGTCGGCGGCGCAGCGTCACGATCGCGGCGACCTGGGCCAGTGACTGGATGATGACCAGGGTGGCGACGGCCGCGTTGATGACGTCGGTCAGCGTGAACAACGAGCCGATGATCGTGATCGCGCCCATGGTGAGCACGCCGGCGGTCGGCAGGTTCAGCTTCGGGTGCAGCTTGCCGAACATCGACAGGAACACCTTGTCCCGCGCGGCTTCGAACGGCACGCGCGAGCCGCCGAGCAGGCCGGCGAACACCGAGCCGATGGCCGCGACGACGATGAACACGGTGACGATCTTCGCCGTGACGGTGCCCCACGCCTGCTCGAGCACGGTGGAGGCGACCGAAGTGGCGGTCTTCAGCTCCTCCAGGGGAACCGAGCCCAGCACGCCGACCTGCAGCAGGAAGTAGAGGCTCATGATGCCGACGATCGAGAAGAGGATCGACCGCGGGATCGTGCGTCCCGGGTTGCGGACTTCGCCGCCGAGGTAGGCCGTCGTGTTGTAGCCGAGGTAGTCGTAGATCGCGATGATCAGGCCGGCGCCGAGGCCGCCCCAGAACGTGCCTGTGCCGGCCGAGCTGAACGCGCCCGGGGTGAAGGCGAACGCCTGCGCGCCGCTGAAGTGCGAGAACGCCGCGACGATCGTGGTGAGCACCGCGATCAGCATGACCACGAACAGCACGGTCGTGAGCTTGCCGATCTGACCGATCTTGCGGAACAGCGCGGCGACGATGACGAGGGTGATGCCGACGCCGATGATCTTGCCGAGCGGCGTCGTGCCCGCGTCGTCGGTGACGCCGGGGATCAGGTAGCCGAGGTACTGGACGAGGCCGATGATGCCGGTGGACATGATCAGCGGGATGAACAGCACCGCGCTCCAGACGAACAGGAACGGCATCAGCCGCCCGGTGCGGTACTGGAACGCCTCGCGCAGGTACAGGTAGGTGCCGCCGGCGCCCGGCATCGCGGCGCCGAGTTCGGCCCAGATGAGCCCGTCGGCCAGCGCGACGATCGCCCCGATGATCCAGCCGAACATCGCCTGCGGGCCGCCCATCGTGGCGACCATGGCGGGAATCGTGACGAACGGGCCGATACCGCACATCTGAGTCATGTTGATCGCGGTGGCCTGCATCGGGCCGATCTTGCGCTCAAGGGCGGGTTGCGGCTCCCCTGGGCGAGTGGGTGAACTCACGACGTGCCTCCGTCTAGTAGTTAGTAAAGTTTCTTAACATAGAACGTGCGGAGCCGGAAGAGTTCCGCGGATAAACTTGCGGCAACGCGGATCGGAGATGGGGACGTCGTGGGGCGAATCGGGCCGCAGGTGGGAACCCCGGCGAGCATGCGGGCGCTGAACCAGCGTCTGGTGCTGGAGCGGCTGCGCGGGCAGGGCGAAGCGACGCGGCCGCAGATCGCGGCGGCGACGGGTCTGTCGAAACCCACGGTGGGACAGGCGCTCCTCGATCTCGAGCAGCACGGACTGGTCCGGACCACTGGCCGCAGCCTGGCCGGCCCGGGCCGCGCGGCGGTCGTCTACCGGGCGGCGCCAGACGCGGGGCACGTGGTCGGCGTCGACATCGGACGGCGGGCGATCCGGATCGCCGTGGCCGACCTGGAAGGCAGCATCGTCGCGCGGCTCGACGAGCCCAACCGGTGCCGCTCGGCGAGTGCTTTGGTGCGCACGGTAAGCGAATCCGTCGAAAGGGCGGTGGCGTCGGCCGGGCTGGCGCCGCACGACGTCGTCTCGACGGTGGTCGGCACCCCGGGCGTCCCCGACCCGGCGACCGGGACGGTCCACCGCGCGCCGAACCTCCCGGGCTGGGAGCGGCGCGGGCTGCTGCACGAACTCGTCGCGGCGCTGAGCGGCGCGGGTTCGGACGTCGTGGTGGAGAACGACGCGAACCTGTGCGCGGTGGGCGAGCACGCCCTCGGGGCGGCACTGGGGGTGGACGTGCTGGTGTGCCTGACGGTCGGCACGGGGATCGGCATGGGGCTGCTGGTGGAGGGGCGCGTGTTCCGCGGAGCGCACGGCGCGGCGGGCGAGATCGCGGACTTGCCGTTCGGCCCGCTTCCGACGGCGTCGGGGGCGCGACGGCCGGGCCCGATGGAGACGGCGGCCGCGGGGCAGGCGGTGGTCTCGGCGGCCCGTTCGCTGGGATTGGCCGCGCGGTCGGCGAAGGACGTGTTCCGGTTGGCCCGGGGTGGTGATTCTATGGCGCTGCGGGTGGTTGCCGAGGAAGCCGAGAAGCTGGCTTATGTGGTCGCGGCGGTGACCGCGGTGCTCGATCCGCGGTTGATCGTGCTCGGTGGCGGGATCGGAGGTAACGCGGACTTGCTGGCGGCGCCGATGCGGGAGGCGCTGGCCGCGACGGTGCCGGTGGTCCCGGAGATCGTGGCGGGGCAGTTGGGCGAGGACGCGGTTCTGGCGGGCGCCATCGCGACGGCGCTGGGGACGGCCCGGGAGCTGGTCTTCGACCGGCGGGGGTTGCGTCGGGTGGCCGGCGGGGCTTAAGGAGAACGACCGGTCACCCGCCGCCGCAGGCGCCGCCTCCGTTGCACGGTCGGGAGGCAAGGAGAACGACCGGTCGCTCACCTCACACCGCCAGAAGCCGCTGCAGGATGAAAGAACGATCGGTCACTCCAGCACCTACCGCATCGACGCCTTCGGAAGCAGAGGTTTGGGAGAACGACCGGTCACCCCGGCTTCATCGTGCCGCCGCCGGGAGAACGATCGGTCACCCGACCAGCGCCAGCGCCCTGCTCAACAACCGGGGAGAACGACCGGTCGCTCCACCACGCTCGCCGCCACCTCGTAGCCACGGGAAGAACGATCGGTCACCTGGCCAGCGCTAGCGCCCCACGCAACAACCGGCGAGAACGACCGGTCGCCCCACCACCCTCGCCGCCACCTCGTAGCCGCGGGGAGAACGATCGGTCACTCCAGCCCGAGACCGACTGGTCAGCCGACACAAGCCGCGACCTTGTCCGTCCCACAAGAGCCATCGGCGACCACACCCCGGCCCGGCAAAAGCAGTGCCGCGAGAGCTAGTCCGAGGGGCCGCGCAGCGTGAGTACCACCCGCAGCACGTGCTCGACAGCCGCCGGGAACGGCGCCGCACGCAACTCCCCCCGCTCCGCCAAGTTCTCCGAAGCGAACTCCAGCACCCGCTCAGGCCCACCCCGCCGCACCACGAGCGCCGCCAAGTCCTCCAGGTCCAGGTCCGGGTGGTCCAAGCGCGTCAAGGCGAACTCGATCATCAGCTCCTCCGACGTCATGTCCACCTCCTCCCCTCCATCCTAAGCACGTCGGGCTAACACTTGATCGAACAGAGATCGAGCCCCGATGTGGTGATGTCCACGCCGGCCCCGGCCACCCACCGCACGCACGATTGGGCCGTTCGAAGGAGATTTCGGGCGATCGTGTACGGAACGCGAATACCCGGTAACCCGGACGACCCGGTCAGTGCATGATGCAGGACCACCCGATGGCGGATCGGAGGCGACCATGGCCCTGCATCGTCAGCGCACGCGAGCCAGTGTCCGGCGCCCGCGGCACGCCCTCCCCGCCCGCTGGTGGCCGCCCGTTCTCGTGGCCGCCTCAGTCGCCGCCGTGGTTCCCGGGGACACCGTCGGCGGCCTGCTAGTCGGCACCAGTGTGCTCGTGGCCCTCACCGCGCTCGGCGCCGCGAGGCGGGTCCTGGGGCACGCCTCGGTGCACGTCAACCTGATCCTGGCCCAAGAGCTCGCCGGCGGCGAGCGCACCCAGTCCGGCTGATCCACGCCTCACACCGGCGAGTGTGACTCGTCTCGCCGCATTACTGTACCGTCCAGACGGTATAGTAAGAACCATGACGACGACCCTGACCCCCGCCATCGAGCCGTTGAGCCACCGGCGCCGCTGGGCGGCTCTCGGCGTGCTCGTCGGCGCGGTGCTGCTGCTCGCCGTCGACGGGACCGTGCTCTACCTCGCCGTGCCGTCGCTGACCCGGGAGCTCGCGCCGACGGCCACCGAGATCCTCTGGATCGGCGACGTCTACTCGCTCGCGCTGGCCGGCCTGCTGGTCACGGCGGGCAACCTCGCCGACCGCTTCGGCCGCAAGAAGGTCCTGCTGCTCGGCACCGCCGCGTTCGGGCTGGCCTCCGCGCTCGCCGCCTTCTCCCCCACCGCCGACGTGCTCATCCTCGCCCGGCTGCTGCTCGGGATCGCCGCCGCGACGATCATGCCGTCGACGCTCTCGCTCATCCGCGGCCTGTTCACCGACCCCCGCGAGCGCACCCGCGCCATCGCGATCTGGTCGGCGGGCTCCGGAGGTGGCATCGCGCTCGGCCCGCTCGTCGGCGGGGCACTCCTGGAGCACTTCTGGTGGGGGTCGGTGTTCCTCATCAACGTGCCGATCGTCGCCGTCTTCCTGATCGCCGGCGCCGTGCTGCTGCCCGAGTCGAAGAACCCGCACCCGGGCCGCTTCGACCTGCTCTCGGCCGGACTCTCGATGGCCGCGATCGTCCCGCTCGTCTACGCCGTGAAGCACGCCGTCGGCTCGGGAATCGACGGCCAGGTGGCACTCGCGGCCGGGATCGGCCTGGCCGCGGGGACGGCGTTCGTCCGACGGCAGCGGCGAGTGGCCGACCCGCTGATCGACGTCGCCCTGTTCCGCAACCCCGCGTTCAGCGGCGCCGTCCTCGCGAACTTCGTCTCGGTCTTCGCGCTGACCGGGTTGCTGTTCTTCTTTTCCCAGTACCTGCAACTGGTCCGCGGCTTCGGCCCGCTGGAGGCGGGGCTGGCGGAGATGCCCGCGACGCTGGCGTCGATCGTGGTCGTCGCCGCGGTGGGCGTGGTCGTCGCGCGGCTCGGCCGGGGACGCGCGGTCGCGGCGGCCCTCGGCGTCGCCGCACTCGGGCTGGCGCTGGTTGCCGTGGCGGAACGAGCATCGCACTACGGCTGGCTCGCACTGGCCCTGCTGCCGGTCGGGCTCGGCGTCGGCCTGGCGCTGACCCTGACCGTCGACTCGGTGCTGTCCGCCGTGCCGCGGGACAAGGCCGGCTCGGCGTCGGCGATTTCCGAAACCGCGTACGAACTCGGTGCGGCGCTCGGCATCGCGCTCCTCGGCTCGCTGGTCACCGTGGTCTACCGCGCGTTCCTGCCCGCGGACGCCCCCGCGGCGGCGCAGGACTCCCTCGCCGGCGCGGTGGCCGTGCTCGATCCGGCGTCCGGGCCGGCGCAGGCCGCCCGCGAGGCGTTCACCGGCGCGATGCAGGTAACGTCCGTCGCGGCCGCCGTCATCACCGCGATCGCGGCCGTGATCGCCTGGCGCACCATTCCGTCCGGAAAGGACTGAGCATGCCTCGCAAAGCCGGGCGTGGCCCGGAAGAAACGCGCCGGGCGCTGCTCGACGCCGCCGGGTCGGTCATCCGCACCCGCGGGATCTCGGCATCCCTCGACGACATCGCCAAGGCGGCCGGGGTGTCGAAAGGCGGGCTGCTGTACCACTTCCCGGCCAAAGACGCCCTGGTGCGCGCGCTCGCACAGGACATCCTGGACACCTACCGCGCCGAGGTGCAAGCGGCGCTGGACCCCGCGGACACGGCGCCGGGACGGCTGACCCGCGCGTACGTCCGCGCGTCGCTGGACACGTCCTACGACGAGATCGCCATCCGCGAGAACATCGCCCTGGTCGCCCAGCTGATCTCGATCCCCGAGATCGCGGAGCTCGCCCGCGCGGACGCCGAGCAGTGGAACGAGGAGCTGCGCGCGGACGGCCTCCCCGACCACGTGGTCACCCTGGTCATCGCGGCGGCCGACGGGGCGAGCACCGCGCCGTTGTGGGGCGTCGGCCTTGAAGTGACGGCCGCGCGGAAGCTGGAGCAGCAGCTCATCGAGCTGACCCTGAACGCCTGACTTCAGGCGACCAGCCCGGCCAGCAGCACGTCGATCGCCTTGACCTGGGTGGCCGGGTCGCCGGCGGTCAGCGTCATGCGGACGAACCGGGCGATGTCCTCGACGGCGATCCCGGGCCGCAGGCCGCCGGCGTCGCGCAGGCGGGTGGTGGCCGGCCCGACGATCGCGGCGATCAGGGTCTGGGCGTGGGTGTCGGCCCGCGGCCCGGCGGCGGCGAGCCGCGCGAACGTCGCCGTGTCGAGCTCGGTCAGGTCGCAGCTGCGGGTGAACACCGCGCGGAACGCCGTGCGCGGATCCCCGTCGGCCGCCAGCTGCTCCGCTTTCTCGCGCACCGAGCCGACCAGGTCGTCCAGCACCGCCTCGATCAGGTCGTCCTTCCCGGGGAAGTGCCGGTACAGCGTCGTCGGGCCGACGCCCGCCCGGCGCGCGATCTCCTCGAGACTGGCCTCGGGACCGTGCTCACCGAAGGCGTCCCGGGCGGCCGACACCAGCCGTTGCCGGTTCCGCAGCTGGTCCTTGCGCACGTGATCCACCCCTCTCACAAAGTGGTAGCAGGACTACCGTTTCTGGGCTACCTTGAAACGGTAGTACCACCACCATATCGGACGGAGGTCCGGCCATGACCGTGTCGGAGCAGCTGAACCGGAGCCACCACGTGCTCCTCACCACCTACCGCCGGGACGGCCGCCCGGTCGCGACGGTCCTCGGGGTCGCCGTGGACGAGCTCGGCCAGGTCTGCATGCTGACCAAGCCCGCCACCGGCAAGGTCAAGCGGATCCGCGCCGGCTCGCGCGTCACCGTGGTCCCGTGCGACGGCCACGGCCGAGTCGCCGAGGGCGCCACGGGCGTCGACGGCACCGCCCGGCTGCTCGACGACGCCGGGACCCGCCGGGTCCGCCGCCTGATGACACGGAAGTACCTCACCGCCCGGCTGGTGCTGTGGACCGACCGCCTGCGGCCGCGGGACCGGCGCTGGGTCGGCATCTCGGTCACCCTCTGAACGGAGCAGGCCCATGGATTCTCCACAAAGGACTGTCGCGGCCGCCGGCGCGGTCGCGCTCGCGATGGGCGTCGCCGGCGTCCTGGCCCCGGACCGGCAGGTCCGGCTGATGGGGTTCAGCGACTCCCGGGCCGCGCGTCCACTGCTGACGGTCAGTTCGCTCGCCGCCGTGAACACCGGGCTCCTCTATCTGCTCGGCGCCGCGAAGGGGTGGCCGGGCTTCCCCGCGTTCACCGTCCGCGCCCGGGCACTCATGGGCGGCGGCCTGATCGCCCTCGCTGCCTCCGGGCGCGCACCGAAGGCGTTCTTCGGCGGTGGTGCCTGGGAACTCGCCGGGGCGGCGGTCACCGCGGCAGTACTCGGCCGGAAGCGCGCCACCCGGCGTTTGTCAACCCGCAGTCAGTACTGGTAAATCACCACTCGTACCGCCCTACGGAAGTCGGCTCCGGGAATGGGAAACAACCGGTAAATTTTCGACAGCGCGCGCAAATCCGGCAAATCCCCGTCCCCCACGAGGAGTCTTCCGATGTCGAGGAAGTTCGCCCTGGCCGGCGCTGTCGCGCTGGCCCTGGCCGTGACGCCGATCGCCGCGGGCACCGCGTCCGCCGCTCCGGCCGGCACCCAGCAGGAAGCCGCCGTCACGACCGTTTACTACAGCACGGCCAGCGCACCGTCGTTCCGCTCGGTGATCAACGCCGGTGCCGCCAACTGGAACCGCAGCGTGACCAACGTCAGACTGGTCGAGCGCAACTCCGGCGCGAGCCTGCGCTACACCGAGGGCAACGACCCCCGGGGCTCCTACGCCTCGACCAACGGGCACGGCAGCGGCACCATCTTCATCGACTACACCCAGGCCCGCCAGTACAACCCGACCCGCATCGCGGCGCACGAGACCGGGCACGCCCTCGGGCTCCCCGACCACTACTCGGGCCCGTGCTCGGAACTGATGTCGGGCGGCGGCCCCGGCACGTCCTGCACCAACGCGGTGCCGAACTCTGCCGAGCGCAGCCGGGTGAACTCGCTGTGGGCCAACGGTCTCGCGGCGACGAACCAGCAGCAGGTCTTCGAAACGATCTACGGCTTCTGATTCTGATCGAACACGATAGTGGCCCCGGGGGCATCGCCTCGGGGCCACTATCGCGTCCAAATCGGAGAACAATCGGCGTAACAGGCAAGTCCGGAGTCGCGACTCTCCAGTGCTGGCCGTTGTCACAATCGTACTACTGCCAGTAATGCAGACAACGCAGAGTGCTACCGTTTACCTGCCTGCGTACCGGCAATTCAGAAGGTCCGATCGACAGATCCGATGCGGAGGGTGATCGCATGACGACTTCCCTGGATCGGACCTCGGGATCAAGCCCCATTCGGCGTAGGCTGAGCAGCGCAGAGTGTCGTTCAACCGCCCTTCCAGGCCGCTGTGAGATCGTCCGTGCAGAGGTGCCCCGGTATGCGATGCGAAAGGTGCTGACGCCATGACCACAGACGCGGCCGCTCGCGAGAGGGAAGCGACTTCTCCGGATGGTCCCGGAGAGTCGATCATCGACCAGTCCCCCCGCCGGAAAGTCGGGAACTCGGTCTATGTGTCGGTGCCGGGTCCGGTGCCGAAGATCAAGGCCAGGTCGCCCAAGAAGTAGGGGTCGACGTCGGCGCTAACCGAGGTTGATCGCATACTCCGCGGCCAGCTGAAGGCTGATCAGGAGCTGGTTGTTCCGTTCCGAATCCAGCTTGCTGATCAGCGACAGATCCCTGGGCGCGACCTCGTCGCCGTTCGGGTTGATGACGAACGTCGAGTTCAAGGTGATCGCTCCGACCGTCAGGACATCCGCGAGGTCGTCGCCGATGAGCTGATCACTCCCCGTCCCCGACATCAGGATCGGCGCGGCGAGGATCCCCCGCCAGATTTGGGCGATCGGTGACGGTGTCAGGTTCGCGGCTTGCGGAGCACCCGTGAAGATCGCCTGCGCGGCGGCGAAATCCGAGCCGCGGTCGATGGTGACGTGGTGCCGGAGCGACCATTCCTCGCGGTGCGTGTAGACGGACGTGCCGACCAGGTTGATCGTGTAGCGCCGCCGCCCCGTTTCCTGGTCCCGGGTGCGGAGCCACAGGAACAGACCGAAGTTCTCTCCCGTGTTGCCGCCCAGAACGTGATCGTCGTATTCCTGAGCGAATCCTCGGAGGACGTCGAGCGGGCCGCCCTCGATCTCGAGCGCGTCGTGGAGTCTCGTAGTCAGCTCTTCGGCGGCATCCCCGGCCGGGATCTCCGCGTGTGGCTCGCAGCCGGTCGCCGTGTAGCAGTCGTCCAGCGCCCTGGTCAGCCGCCGGCTGTAGACGAGCGAATCAGTGCTCTCCACACCGGGCACGTAGCGCTCCGGCTCCACGACCGCGAGCGCGAGATCGGAGATCGCCTGGTTCAGCTGTGAGTGGGACTTCAGGAAGATGGGTTTCAGTCCCAGCTTCTCCTCGAGGTACCGTGCAGAACTGATGGCGTACCGCGCTGCCTGAGTCGGCGACACGTCGTCCACCGCGGGCGGCACGACCAGGGAGAACCGCGGCGATGTCGCGGGAGCACTCTCGTAGAGAGGTCCGACGAGGTTCGGGTCGGACATGCTCAGTCCGATGAAGATGGTGCAAGCGTCCTCCAGGGACGCCGAAATGATCTCTCGTACCTGCGCGCCGTGCTTCAGGAATTGGGATTCGGTGAGGATGATCGGCTCTTCCGGGCTACGAGCCTGACGGACCAGACCGTGCAGGTGAAGGACACCCATGCGGTCCGGATGCTCGTTCCAGCTCTCCCATTCGTCACTTCCACCGGGCTTCATCGAGAAGGACTTGACGTGCTCCGGAGCGAAGTAGCCGAGTAAGGATTCTTCGAGGATGACGTCGAAATTCGTCGTCAGCAACCGGGTGTCCGCCCTCGTCGCGTAGGTCAGCCTGGCGATCGACTTCGCGAGCTCGCCGGGGACCACCTGCAGATCACGCTGATAGAGAGCGTCCCGGATGATTTCGTGGTCCTGGATGTTCCGGTTCTCGTCCTTGATGAGCTGCAGGACGATCTCGGCCTTCCGCATGAGGTCGACACCATCCCGGCTCGTGATCTTCCGGACTTCGGGATCGGCTATCGTCGCGGTCATCTTGTCGATCAACGAACGCCAGGACGGCAGACTGGAATTCATCGAGACGCCCGCACCCACGACGATGGTCAGCGACAGTTCGCGGGCGCGGACGGTTTCGAACAACTCCTTGAGGTACGGCTGGGCACGGAAGGAAAACGTGTCTCCCTTCTCGAATACGCCGGGGTCGACGATTTTCGAGCGGAAATTTCCGTGCATACCTGACCTCGCCGCGTCCCGCGGTGTCTTGCGAACCCTCGACACCCCACTCCCCGCTAGGTCGTGCACCGTCGAGAGGCCGTTACACCAGCCGGTTTCACCACACGATCGGCGGCCGACCGACAAAGGCACAAGACACGACCGACAATTGTCACGCTTTTGTCCAAGCCACCGGAGGCGGCTGCCGACGATCACGGGCGGGTCGGCTCCTCCGCGACGACGTCCTCGGCCAGCTTCCACCCGCCGCGGCGGCGCAGCACCACCCCGTAGTACCCCGCCGCCAGCACCACGATCCCCGCCGTGACGATCAAACTCGGCCGGCCCACCGCCGAGTCCAGCAAGTTCTGGTACACCACGAACACCAGCACGGCCAACGCCAGCACGGGCGCCACCGGGAACCACGGCATCCGGTACTGCGCGTGCGCCGTCGCTCCCGTGCGGCGGCCGTTGAGCGCTCCCAGGCACAAGGCCGCGTACACCGCCACGATCGATGTGCTCGTCACCACCAGCAGCAGCTTCGGGTCGGCGAAACACAGCAGTGCCGCCACCACTCCCGTCGCGATCGTTGCCACCCATGGCGTCCCGAAGCGGGGGTGGACCGCCGCCACCGCGCGGTTGATCGCGCCCGGCCAGGCTCGGTCGCGGCCGCTGCTGAACACCAGCCGGGAACTGATCAGGACGATCGCCAGCACCGCGTTCACGATCGCCAGCGCGACCGCCACGCTGATCACCGTGTCGAGCGTGCCGCCGCCGCGTGCGGAAATGAACTCCGACACCATGTTCTCCGCGCCGAACAGCCGGCCGAGGTCCGGCGCGCCCAGCAGCACCGCCGTCACCGGGACGAGCTCGGCGACCACCGTGATGCCGAGCGCCAGCAGGATCGCGCGGGCGATGCCGCGCGGGGCGTCCTGGGTCTCCTCGCCGAAGTAGACCGCCGAGCCGTAACCGTTGTAGGCGAACATCGCCACGGCCATCGCGATCGCGATGGCGCCGACCGTCGCCGGACCCCCGTCGGCCGTCACCGGATGGGCGAGCAGGTCGGTGAACGGCCGCGCCGGGTGCAGCAGGCCGAGCGCGCTGACCACGACCAGCGCGAGGATCTCGATCCCCAGGAAGATCCCGGTGACCCACGCGTTCAGCTTGATGTCGAACACACCGACCACGGCGGCCAGCACGCACGTCGCGGCGGCGACCGCCGGACCGGGCAGGCCGGGCCACAGCACACCCAGGTAGGTGCCGACGCCGAGCGCGATCACCGCGACGATCAGCACCTGCGTGATGATCATCAGGCCCAGCACGGCGAACCCGGGTAACCGGCCGAGCGTGCGCGCGACGATCGCGTATTCACCGCCCGCCAGCGGGAACGCCGACGCGAGCTCCGCGTAGACGAACGCCATGAACACGCCGACGACGGCCGCGGCCGCGAAGCTCAGGAACGCGCCGGTGCCGGCACCGGTCAGCACGCCCGGAGCGATGATGAACACCGAGGACGCGGGGCTGATCGCCGACAGTGTGATGAGCAGGGTGCCGAGGGTACGCAGCCCTCGGCGAAGAGCGGGGGTGGTCACGACCGGGCCTCCAGTTCTTCGAAGCTCCTTCGATAAACCAGGTGACCACGGATCAAAGGCGTTCACAGGCAACTAGTCAAGGTCTTGCTTTTTCCGAAGATCCTTCCAAGAATGACCCGCATGGCACGACCGAGCAGAGCCCCCGAACGACGGGCCGAGCTGATCGCGGTGGCGCGGCGCGCCGTCGTCGAACGCGGGGTCCTCAACCTGCGGCTGCGCGACATCGCCGACGGCGCCGGCCTGTCGTCCGGCTCGGTGCTCTACTACTTCCCCACCCTGGCCGACCTGCTGCAGGAGGTGCAGCACGAAGCCGTCGAACGGTTCTGCACCCAGCGCGAACAGGCTTCCGCACCCGGCACCCCGAGCGAACGCCTCCTCGCCACGATCCGCGGCGGCCTGCCGACCGGCCCGGACGACGAACTGTGCGTGCTGCTCTACGAACTCGGCACGATCGCCCGCCGCGACCCGGCGTACGCCGCCCGGCACGTCGCGCTCTACGAGCGGCAGGTGCGGATCTACACCGGCATCCTCGAGGCCGGCGCCGCGACCGGCGAGTTCACCCTGACCGACACCGCGGTGGCGATCGCGCGGAACCTCGTCGCCCTCGAAGACGGCTACGGCCTGCACCTCACGCAGGCCGTGCCGACGCTGGAGCGGGCCACCGCCGAAGCGATGCTCATGTCCTACGCCCGCACCGCCTGCGCCCTGGAGGAACCGTCATGACCCGCGCCCGCGACCTGGGCATCACGCTGCCCGGCCGGCCCGGCACGCACAACGCGCTCACCGACGTCCCCGGCGTCGAAATCGGCTACACGACGCTGGTCGAAGGCGACTCGGTGCGCACCGGCGTCACCGCGGTCCTCCCCCGCGGCCGCGACGGGTTCGCCGTGCCGTGCGCCGCGGGAACGTCCTCGCTCAACGGCAACGGCGAAATGACCGGCACCGCGTGGCTCGCCGAGACCGGTTCGCTCACCCTGCCGGTGCTGATCACCAACACCCACGCCGTCGGCGCGTGCCACCGCGGCGTGATCGACTGGGTGGTGCGCGAGCGCCCCGACGCCGCGGCGGAGTGGCTGCTCCCGGTGGTCGCCGAGACATGGGACGGCTACCTCAACGACATCAACGCCCCGACCGTCCACAGCGGACACGCGGTCGCGGCGATCAACGCGGCCCGCCCCGGCGCGGTCGAGGAGGGCTCGGTCGGCGGCGGCACCGGGATGACCTGCTACGGCTTCAAGGGCGGCACCGGCACGGCGTCCCGGATCGTCGCCCACGGCGCGGACGAGTACACGGTGGGCGCGCTGGTACAGGCCAACTTCGGCAGCCGCCGTGAACTCACCGTCGCCGGCGAGGCGATGGGAACGCGGCTGGCGGCCGACAACCCGATGGAAGCGTGGGCGGCCCCGGCCGGCGCGGGTTCGGTGATCGTCGTGGTGGGGACGGACGCGCCGCTGCTGCCCGGCCAGTGCACGGCGCTCGCCCGGCGCGTCCCGCTCGGGCTGGCCCGCACGGGCACGACGGGCTCGCACTTCTCCGGCGACCTCTTCCTCGCCTTCAGCACGGCCAACCCGGGCGCGCTGACCAGCACGTTCCCGCGAACGGCGGAGGCCGAGTACGAGAGCCTCCGGTTCGTGCCGTGGGGCCGGATCGACCCGTTCTTCGAAGCGGTGGTTCAGGTCGTCGAGGAAGCGGTGCTCAACGCGCTCGTGGCGAACCGGGAGATGACCGGCCACCGCGGCCGCCGGGTGCCCGCCCTGCCGGCAGCGCCCTGGCTCGACTGACCCTGACCGGGACGAAATCGGTGATCATCCCGATGGCGCGGAAGTCTCGCGCCAATACGGTCAAATCATGCGAAAAGCCCTTCTCGCCGGTCTCGCCGGCGCGCTCGTCGTGACCGCCGCTCCGGCCGCCACCGCCACCACGAGGCCCGAACTGCCCGCGCCGACCGGCCCGTACGCCGTCGGCAGCACCGAGTTGCACCTCGTCGACCACGCCCGGCCGGATCCGTGGGTCGCGGGCACGACACGGGAGCTGATGGTGACCGTCCGGTACCCGGCGCGCCCCGGCGGCGGCCCGAAAGCGCCCTACCTGACGCCGGGAGCCGCGGCGATCGTGGCCGACGAGGACGCCCGTCAGCTCGGCATCTCCGCCGACCGGCTCGACTACACGTTTCCCACGCACGCCCGCACCGGTGCTCCCGCCGCCGGCGGACCGCGTCCCGTCGTGCTCTACTCCCCCAGCGCCAAGTACCCGCGTTCGGTCGGCACCGCGCAGCTGGAGCAACTCTCGAGCGAGGGTTACGTGACGGTGGCGATCGACCACACCCACGAAGCGGCGGCGGTCGAGTTCCCCGGCGGCCGCGTCGAACGGCGGGCCCTGCCGCCGGGCACCGACGGCAAGCTGGTGATCGCCACCCGGGTGGCGGACGTCCGGTTCGTCCTCGACGAGCTGGAACTCCTTTCGCGCGAAGGAAACCCCGCCGGCCTTTCCCTCGACCTGACCCGGGTCGGCATGTTCGGCCACTCCGCGGGCGGGTTCACCACCGGCGAGACGATGGTGTCGGACCCGCGCATCGACGCGGGCGCCGACCTCGACGGCAGCATGGCGTACTCCCAGTCGGCCCGTGACTTCGGCCGCGTCGCGAACGAAGGGCTCGACCGGCCGTTCCTGCTGCTGAGCGCGGGTGACCACAGCGCGGCGTCCGACGCTTCGTGGCAGGAGTTCCTGAGCCACCAGCGCGGCCCGGTCCGCCAAGCCCACCTCGCGGACGGCGAGCACTTCAGCTACACGGACTACCAGGCACTCCTCCCCCGGCTCGGCTTGGACCCGGCGTCGATCGCGCCGTTCATCGGCACCATCGACGCCGGGCGGAGCATCGCCACGCAACGCGCGTCGCTGAGCGCCTTCTTCGCTCGATACGTCCCGCGGTGCGACGTCAGGTGAGCTGGAGGTAGTCGAGTTCGGCGTAGCCGGTGCCGCCGGCGAAGAACGGCGCGCCCTTGGCCAGCCGGATCACGTTGTAGCCCGCGTGCAGGCTCACGGACGTCGGAACCGTCCCGAACTGGCCCCAGCCGGCGGTCGGCGGGTAGCTCACCGTCGACCAGCCGCCGCCGTTGTAGGCCAGACCCTGGGTCGACGTCGCTCCGGTGCCGTTCGCGTACCCGATGGTCATCGTGTAGGTGCGAGCACTCGGGACGTTCACCACGAAGTCGACGTAGCTGTCGCTGCGCGGGTCACCGGAGTTGTCGATGCGGCCGACGTAACCGCCGTTGGACGCGCTGCCGCTCGACAGCCGCTGCGCGCGGAACACCGACGCGTTCTCGGCCTCGTACCGCTGCTGGTAGGCGGGCACGCCACTGGTCGGCTCGACGACCAGGTGGTACGCGCTCGTCGCGGACATGTTCGGCACCGGCACGGTGATCTGCCCGCCGGAGACGGTGTAGGTCGACGTCGAGATCGCGGTCGGTGCGGACACCGCAGTGAACCGCCCCGACGACGGCGTCGACTCCAGGGTGACGCGCACGGTGCCGCTGAGCCCGGTCACCCGCACCGAGTTGGTGCCCGACTCGTCACCGAAGACGACGTCGACGCGTTTGCGCGTGGAGTCGTAGGAGGCGAACCCGTCCAGGCCGGTCTGCGCGGGCGGAGTCGTGCTCACCATCGAGCCGGCCATGTCGCCGTACCACTTGTAGAGCCACCACGTCCCGGTCGGCTGGGTGTTGTTGACGACCAGGCCGTTCACGGTCCCGTACTCGTACCAGAACGCCCGGTCGGCGGCCGCCACCCCGGCGCGTTCCAGCTTGGCGACGTAGTTCGCCACCCGCCCGGGGACGTCGACCTCGTCGGTCCACGCGTACTCGTTGATGAAGATCTGCCGCGGGCTGATGCCGAGCGACGACTCCAGCGACCGGTAGGCCGCGACGTCGGCCGCGATCGCCGCACTGCTGTGGTTCAGCTCGTGCCAGACCACCAGGTCCGGCACGGTGTTCGTGCTCTTCGCGGCGGTCAGGAACACCCGCATCCGGGTGGCGTCCCAGCCCGAATACCCGGGGCCGGCGACCGGCGTGAGCGCGTCGCGGGTCCGGATCCGCTGGACCGTCCGCGCCCAGCCGGCGTTGAAGTCGCCCGCCGCCGCGGTGTTCCAGGTCCAGTCGGGCTCGTTCCAGATCTCCCACGCGGTCACGTTGCTCACCGAGGTGGCCGCGAGCCGCTTCGCGACCATGGTGTCCACTTTGGCCAGCCAGTCGTCCCAGCTCACCCACTTGTAGGGGAAGTCCCGGTAGATGTCCGGCATCCGGATCACCTGCGCGGCGCCGGCGCGGTCCGCCTGCGGCGCCACCTTCAGCGCGTCCCCGCCGGCCGGCTGGCCGTTCGGCTTCTGCCCGACGTCCGGCGGCGGCTGGGTGAGGGTGTTCAGTTTGAGGGGCAACAGGGTGGCATCGGCCGGGCGGCTGTTCTCGGCCAGCGCGTAGAGGCCGCCGGCGGCCGCGTGCGTGACCGGCCGGAACGGCGCCGCGGCGTTCACCACGAGGGTGTGCCCGGCGGCTTGGGCCGGAGCCACCACCGTGACGGCGGTGAGAACGGCGGCAGCGAGCGCGAGAGTACGTCGTGACATCGGTTCCTCGATCCTGACGGGGACGGGGTCACTCGGTGGTGGCGACCGGGATCCAGACCCGCATCGGGCCGGGAGTCCGGTTGCCCCA
Source organism: Amycolatopsis ponsaeliensis (assembly GCF_030182635.1). NCBI lineage: Bacteria > Bacillati > Actinomycetota > Actinomycetes > Pseudonocardiales > Pseudonocardiaceae > Amycolatopsis > Amycolatopsis ponsaeliensis. Next base: position 68,706 of record NZ_JAPZLD010000022.1, on the reverse strand, counting down.
CCGGAAATACGGGATCGCGGTCAGCTCGACCGGCTCGGCGGGAGCACTGGCACCGGCGCCGTACAGCTCGTCCGACGCGGGCATCTCGACGGAGCCCCGCGCGGTGAGGGTCACCGGCACGTCCGGCAGCCGTCCCTCGGCGAACCGCGCGTCCGGATCGATCCGGACGTCTTCCAGCGTCACGCCCTCGGGCAGATCGGCCTGCTCCAGGCAGTACACGAGCGGTCCCCGCGTCACGGCGACACAGCCGCGCACGGCGTCGATCCGCGGGTGCGGCCGGACGACGCGGGCGGGCATCGGCAGGTCCAGCGTCACCGTGGCGCCGGCGGTCCAGTCGCGGCGGACCTCGGCGTAGCCGTCGCGGACGTCCGCGGGCTCACCATCGATCAGCGCGCCGGAAGCCCAGCCCGGGATGCGCAGGGCCAGCATGAGCGCGGCGTCCGTCGTCACGGTCAGCTCGATCCGGCCGTCCCACGGGTACTCGGTGCGGGTGACGAGGTGGACGTCGGCACCGTCCACAGTGGTCCGCAGCGTCCCGGCGGTGTACAGGTGCACCTGCAGCCCGCCTTGGTCGGTGGTCGCCACGTACCCGGACAGCGACGCGACCAGCCGGGCGAGGTTGGGCGGGCAGCAGGCGCAGGAGTACCACGGCAGCCGCCGCGAGGGCGCGTCCTCGTGCGAACCGTCGTGACCGGTGCGCAGGTGCAGCGGGTTGGAGTAGAAGAAGTGCGTGCCGTCGAGTGCGGTCGAGCCCGCGATCACGTTGTACAGCGCGCGTTCCATCTCGTCGGCGTACTTGCGCTCGCCGGTCGCCAGCAGCAGCCGCCAGTTCGCCTGGAAGCTCGCGATCGCGGCACACGTTTCGCCGTACGCGCGGTCGGGCGGCAGCTCGTAGGGGTCGCCGAACGCCTCGTCGCGGTGGCGCGAGCCCTGCGCACCGGTCACGTAGGTCTTCGCGCCGAACGCGTCGGCCCAGACGCGGCGGGCAGCGTCCAAGAGCTGCTCGTCACGGGTCTCGACGGCGACGTCCACGACGCCGGCGAGCAAGTAGAGCTGACGCACGACGTGGCCGGCGACCTCGTCCGCGTCCCGCACCGGGACGTGGTCCTGGAGGTACCGCGGGCCGAACCGCTCGCCGTCGATCAGGCCGCGGCCGCGCAGGTCGAGGAACCGCCGCGCCAGGTCCAGGTACGGCCGATGGCCGGTCACCCGATACAGCTCGGCCAGGGCCGTCTCGATCTCCGGGTGCCCGTCGACGTCGTCGACGGTCGAAAACCGCTCCACGATCAGGTCCGCGAAGCGCCGGGCGACCGTGACGAGCTGCGCGCCCACCCCGGCCCGCGCGGCGGCGACGGCGGCCTGGATGAGGTGACCCGCGCAGTACAGCTCGTGGCTCCAGTGCAGTTCCCGCCACCGCAGTTCGGGCTTGTCGACGGCGAAGTACGAGTTCAGGTAGCCGTCCTCGCCCTGCGCCTTCGCCACCAGCGCGGCGGTGGTGTCCAGGAACGCGCGCAGCTCGGCGTCGTCCGGGGTCCGGCCGAGCTGCCAGGCGGCGGCTTCGAGGGTCTTGTATACGTCGGAGTCGGCGAACCACATGTTCCGGCGCGCGACCTCGACCTCGCCGGTGACGCGCCGGAGGTTGTCCAGGGCGCCCGCGGCGTCGAGCTGGTCGACGCAGTGCGGCAGGGTCCGGGTGGCGTTGCGTTCCTGCCAGCCGCCGAGCAGGCTGTCCGGCGCGAACGTGACCGCGCCGAGGAACAATGGCCGCAGGGCGGACGTCGCGGCGGACGTCGGGTGGGCGGGGCCGAGGATGCGTTCGGTCATCGAGTGCTCCTGATCTCAGCCCTTGAGGGCTCCCGAAGTGAAGCCGCGGACGTAGTACCGCTGCAGGACGAGGAAGACCGCCACGCACGGCAGGGCGGAGACCACCACCCCCGCTTGCAGGGCCCCGAAGTCGACCGAGCCGAGGCTGCCGGACTGCAGGTTGAACAGGGCGACCGGCAGCGTGAACTTCTCGCCGTCGGTGAGGAAGATCAGCGGCGCGACGAACTCGTTCCACGCCGCCAGGAACGAGAACAGCGCGATCGTGACGACGCCGGGGAGCACCCCGCGCAGCAGGACCCGGCGCAGCGCACCGCCAACGGAACAGCCGTCGATCAGCGCCGCTTCCTCGAGCTCGATCGGCAGCGCCTCGAAGGAGTTGCGCATCATGAACAGCCCGAACGGCAGCTGGAGCACGGCCATCACCAGGCCCAGCCCGATCAGCGAGTTCTGCAGGCCGAGCCAGCCGAGCAGGATGTAGAGCGGCACCAGGATCGTCGTGTACGGCACCATCAGGATGGCCAGCGTGACCAGGAACAGCAGGTTGCGCCCGGGGAAGGCGAGCCGGGCCATCGCGTAGCCGCCGAGCGTGGTCGTCACGACGGTGACGCTCACCGCGACGAGCGCGACGACGGTCGTGTTGACCAGGTAGGTGCCCAGGCCGGTGCCGTACTCGGCGAGCCGCCGGTAGTTGTCGGTCCCGGAGTCGCCGGCCTCGCGCCCGGTGAGCGACGAGTAGAGCGTCCAGAGCAGCGGCAGCAGGAACAGCACGGCCAACGCCGCGCTCGTGAGGTACCGGCCCGCGCCCCGGATCACCGGCCCTCCCGGCGGATCAGCCGCAGCTGGGCGACGTTGAGGACGATGAGCACGGCGAGCGTCGCGACCGAGATCGCGGCGGCCCGGCCCAGGTCCTGCGACAGGAACGCCTCGCGGTAGATGTCGATGACGACCGTGGCGGTGTCGTGCCGGCCGCCGGTGAGGATGAAGAACTGGTCGAACGCGAGCAGCGAGCCGGTCAGCGACAGCACCGCCGCGAGGGCGAGTGTCGGGCGCAGCAGCGGCAGCGTCACCCGCCAGAGGATCTGCCACCGGGTGGCGCCGTCGATGCGCGCGGCCTCGTAGAGCGCCGGGTCGATGCTCTGCAGGCCGGTCAGCAGGATGAGCATGTAGAACCCGGCGAACCGCCAGGTGATCATCCCGACCGTCGAGCCGAGCGCGCCGCCACCCGAGCCGAGCCAGTCCACCCGGCCGAAGCCGAGGAAGTCCACCAGGTGGTTGAGCGCGGACGAGTCAGTGTTGAACAGCCCGTAGAACAGCAGGCTGGTCGACGCGAGCCCGACCGCGCTGGGCAGGAAGAACACCGTGCGGACCACGCCGGTACCGGGCCGGTCGTGCTGGACGAGCAGCGCCAGCCCGAAGGCGACGACGCCGAGCACCACGGTCGTGACCAGCGTGTACTTCACGGTGAACCAGACCGCGCGCAGGAACAGCGGGTCGCCGAGCGCGTCGTAGTTCTTGACCCCGTTGGGCGCCGAGACGCCGACCAGCGGCCAGTGGTTGACCGACATCCACAGCATCAGCCCGAGCGGGATGACGAAGAAGACGGCGACCAGCACGGCCATCGGGGTGGCGTAGGCGATGCCCAGCCTGCGCCGGCCCCGGGCGATCGAGCGGCGGCGGGGCGCCGGCGCCGGGGTCTCCGGCGCCGACACCCGCGAAGACAACAGCGACACCATCGTCAGCTGCCGGCGAGGGACTCGGTGACGGCCGCGTTGTGCTGCTTCAGGATCGAGCCGACGTCGCCACCGCCGAACACCGCGTCGATCACCGTCGCGGTCCAGGGACCGTTGGTGTCGTTGAACGTCTTGCCGAAGTTGACCGAGATCGGTGTCTGGCCCTGGCCGGCGAGGCGGTTGAACACGCCGAGCCGCGGGTCCTGCTTGGCGTAGGTGTTGTCGGCGAGGTCGGAGCGGACGGTGATGTTCTTGCTCTTCGCCACGACGTCGACCTGGGCCTGATCCGACAGCGTCCAGGCGATGAAGTCCCACGCGGCCGCGGCGTGGGCGCTGTTGCTGCCGATCCCGACGACGTCCCCGCCGACGAACGACGAGCTCCCGCCGGTCAGGCCGGGGATCGGCGCGACGCCGACCTGCAGGCCGGGCCCTTCCTTGATGCCCTGCAACGCGGTCGCGCCCATCGGCTGGATGCCGATCTTGCCGTCGAGGAACGGCTGGGTCCACGTCGGCCCGGACTCGTTCTTCGCCGACTGCGGCACGACGCCGTCCGTGTAGAGCTGCCGCAGCAGCGAGTACACCTGGGCGGCCTGCGGGCTGTCGAGCGTGGCCGCGGTGCCCTGGTCGTTGAGCACCGTGCCGCCGGAGGCCCAGATCATCGGCCAGCTGGTGAACAGCTGGCACCCCGGGCAGGCGCCGCCGAAGAAGTAGCCCTTGACGTCCCCGCCGAGCGCGGCGATCTTGCGCGCGGCCGCGGCCAGTTCGTCCAAAGTGGCCGGTGGCTTCGCGGGGTCGAGGCCGGCGCGGGTGAACAGGACCTTGTTGTAGAAGACCGCGGACAGGTCGATGTCGTGCGGCACCGCGTAGTGCTTGCCATCGAAGGTCGCCGCCTTCATGTGCGCCGGGGCGAGGGCACCCTTGAACGCCAGCTGGTTCACGCGGTCGGTCAGGTCCAGGAACAGGCCCTTGGCCGCGTAGTTCGGCGCGTAGACGACGTCGGCGGCCAGCAGGTCCGGCAGCTGCCGCGCGCCCGCGGCGGTGCCGACCTTCTGCTGGTAGGAGTCGGCGGGGAAGACGGTCAGCTTGACCTTGTTCTTGTGGCTCGCGTTGTAGGCGTCGATCAGCGTCTGGCTGAAGGTGGCCGTCGGCGACCGGGTCCACATGGTGATCGTGGTGCCGTCGTCCACCCCGGCGGTGTCCCCCGCCGCCGGCCCGGACGGCCCGCTCTGGCAGGCCGCGAGGACGAGCACGCCCGCGAGGGCGGCCACGACCCGCCCGGTCCTGGTTCGGATGTGCGAAGTCATCGACTCTCCTAACGGGAGGCCGCCGCCGGTGAACGTCAAGGAGGAAAATTCGGAAACCGGTTGCCGACTCAAGTTAGGCTCCTCCTCACGGGTGCGTCAAGCGCCATTTGCACCACAGTGTCGGCGTTGCTGGTGGTCGTCGACCGAGGCCGGAGGTACTGTGCCACCATGCCCCCGAGGAAACTTTCGGAAACTCCCGGAAACACCGCCAAGCCGGCCACGATCAGCGAGGTCGCGCTGCTGGCCGGCGTCTCGGTCGGCACGGCGTCGAAGGCGCTCAACGGCCGCGGGTCGCTCCGCGCCGAGACCCGGCAGCGCGTGCTGTCCGCCGCCGAACAGCTGGGCTTCCAGGCCAACCGGGCCGCCGTCACGCTCAACTCGGGCCGCACCTACACCGTCGGCATGATCACCACCGACACGATCGGCCGGTTCAGCATCCCGCTGATGATGGGCGCGGAAGACGCGCTGGGCGCCGGCGAGATGTCGGTCTTCCTCTGCGACGCCCGCGACGACCCGATCCGCGAGCAGTACTACCTGCGCACGCTCCTGTCGCGCCGCGTCGACGGCATCATCGTCACCGGCCGCCGCACCCAGGCCCGGCCGCCGATCGGCGAGGCCCTGCCCATCCCCGTGGTGTACGCGTTCATCAGCTCGGCCGACCCGCACGACTGTTCCGTGGTACCGGACGAGGCGGGTGGCGCCCGCAAGGCCGTCGAGCACCTCCTGGCCACCGGACGGCGCCGCATCGCCCACGTCACCGGCCCCGAGCACCACCATTCGGCGACGGTCCGCGCTTCGGCCGCCACCGAGCGGCTGGGGGAAGCCGGGCTCGAGCTCGTCGGCGCGCCGACGTTCGGCGAGTGGAGCGAGGCATGGGGCCGGCAGGCGGTGCGGATGCTGCTCGGCGCGGGCACGGAGTTCGACGCGGTGTTCTGCGGCAGCGACCAGATCGCCCGCGGCGTCGCCGACGCGTTGCAGGCGGCCGGACGGCGCGTGCCCGGCGACGTCGCGCTGGTCGGCTTCGACAACTGGGACGTCATGGCGCTGGCCTGCCAGCCGCCGCTGACGAGCGTCGACATGGAGCTCGAGGCGCTCGGGCGGACCGCCGCGGACCTGTTGCTGGCGGCGATCAACGGCGCACCTTCACCCGGCCGGCACACACGGCCGTGCCGGCTGGTGATCCGGGATTCGACCGCGTAGGTCACCGCCGGGTCCACTGCTGGTTGGCCCCGCCGCCGCAGGTCCAGAGGATAATCTTCGTGGCGTTGGCGGTGCCGGCATCGCTCGCGTCCAGGCACAGCCCGGACAGCGCGTTGGCGATGGTGCCGTTGCTGTTCAGGGTCCACTGCTGGTTGCGCTGGCCGTTGCAGTCCCAGATGACGACCGCGGTGCCGTTGGACGTGCCGTTGTTGTAGGCGTCGAGGCATTTGGTGCCGTTGACGACGAGCTGCCCGCGGGCCGGCGTCCACGTCTGGTTGGGCCCCGCAGCGCAGTCCCACAGCTGGGCCTGGACGCCGTTGGCGATGCTGTTGTCATCGACGTCGAGGCAGCGGCCCGACTGCGCGCCGACCACCTGGACGCCGGCGGTGCCCGGCAGCGGCAGGATCGCGATATCGGTGACCGGCGGTGAGATGCCCGTGAACGTCATGGAGTTCGTCCCTTTGCCCAGCGAGACCAGGGCGGAGACGGTCTTGGCCACTCCCCCGGTCGCCGGGAACGCGACGACGGTCGGCTGCTGACCGTTGACCGCGAGGGTCGGCGTCTGCGTGGTGGTGGAGCTGTAGGTGAAGGTCGCGACGGCCAGACCTGTTGCGGCCGCGGTGAAATTGGGTCCGGAGTGCGTCGACGCGGCGTCGGTTCCTTGCACGGTCAGGAGCACCGAGTCATTGGCCGGGACGCTCACACTGTATCCGGTGGCGAAGCTGCCGTTGTCCTTGGCGGCCCAGAGGTTCCGCACGTTCGCCGGCGCCGCGGTCAGGCCGAGGTCGGCCCAGCGCGCGGTCATCGTGGCCGCCTTGGACGTCCGGTTGAGCAGCAGCACGGCGCGTTTTCCTTCGCCGGCGAGGACTTTGCCGTAGACCTGCAGCCCGGCGGCATCCTCGGCGACCTTCACGCCCTGCAATCCTCGTGGATCCTGGTCGACGGCGACGACTTCCCGGTTCTTCAGGATCGACGCGGTTTCCGCGCTCATCGTCGCGAGGTTGTTGCCTGCCAGCAGAGGCGCGCCGGAGATCGCCCACATGCCCAGTTCGGTCCGGCCCTGGGCGGCGGAGAGTCCGGGCATCCCGACGGTGAGCATGTCCGGGTCGTTGACGTACCCGGTGTGCTGTGACACGGGGTGCTGCGCCTGGTCGAAGTTGGTCAGTGCTTGAGGGAGGGTCGCGGTCTGGCCGTAGTAGATGATGTCCGTGCTGGTGCGCCACATCGGGGCGGTGCCGGCGCCCCAGTTCCACGGGTTCTTCTTGCCCCAGTCGCAGATGGACAGGGTGAGCGTGCGGCCGGTTTGTGTGGTGGCGGCGCGATTGGCGTCGCTGAGGGCCCGGTAGGTGCTCGCCGGGTCGAGGCCCTCGGCGTCGCCGCCGCACCAGTCGACCTTGACGAAGTCGAAGCCCCAGCGTTGGAATTGCAGCATGTCCTGGAGGTAGTGGCCTTCACTGCCGGACCCGGGCGCCGCGGGGCGGCCGGTCGGGAAGTAGTAGCCGCAGCCGTCACGGCCGGCGTCGGTGTAGATGCCGGCTTTCAACCCTTTGGCGTGCAGGTAGTCCGCGATCGCCTTCATCCCGCCGGGCCATTCGGTTTGGTCGACGGTGATGTTTCCAGCGCTGTCGCGGGTGCCCTGCCACCAGCCTTCGTCGATGTTGACGTGGGTGTAGCCGGCGTCCTTCAGGCCGGTCGAGACCAGTGCGTCGGCCTGCGATTTTATGACGTTGTAGTCGATCTTGGCGGCGAAGGAGTTCCAGGAGGCCCAGCCCATGACGGGTGGCGGAACCGCCTGTTCCGCGGCACTCGCATTGCCTGCCGCCAGGAGGGTTCCGGCCAGTAGCAGGAGCGCGGTCAACGTGGTGCGCAGCTTCATTGCTTCGCTCCGGCTTCGTTGTTAGCGTTAACATTCGTTGATACGGGTGAATTGTTGACCTCCGATGGTTGCTGCGTCAAGCGGCAGATGGCGGAAGTCGTGGGCTGGGTTCTCAAGATGCGGCTTCGCCGGGGCGTGGGAAATCGGCGCTTCGTGTTGTTGCTTCCTGCTCGGCGCGGGAGCGCCGATTCCCCACGCAACGGTGCCCCTGCCGCGGTCTCGCTTGATCATCCTTTCGAGTGATGACATGTGTTCGAATGTTGGTAATCTTGGTGTGTGGACAGTGAAGCGGTGTGGAAAGCGGATGCGGTGGCCCTGGCCGACCGCATCTCCGCGCTGCTCACTTCCATGCGCTCCTTGGAAGCCGAGATCGGCTCTCTGCTGGTGGAAATCGAGTCCCGCGGTGTGATGGAACTCTTCGGATACCGTTCTGCCGCAAGGCTCTTCGAGCACCTCGCCGACATTCCCAAGTCCGCTGCCGAGACCGTGGTCAAACGAGCCCGCGCTCTCACCCCCAGCCACACCCTCGACGGCACCCCCATCCCCGCCGTCGCCCCCGCCACCGGTGTCGCCGCTTCCGACGGTCGGCTAAGCACCCCGATGATCGACACGATCGTCGGCGTAATGACCCAGATCCCACCCGAGCACCGCGACGAGGCCGAACAGCACCTGCTCACGTTCGCCTCCGAGGCCGGCCACAAACAGGTCGCCGCGCTGGGCGCCCGCATCCTGGCCCACCTGGACCCCGACGGCACCGAACCCGACGAGACCGAACCGGCCACACCCAGCCGCGAGTTATCGTTGCGGCGCAAGAGAACCGGGTTCTGGGAGCTGAACGGCCGTTTCGACGACGAGACCGGCGCCCGAGCCAGCGCCCTGCTGGACTCCCTGGCCCAACGCCGCACCACCGACGAAGGCCCAGACTTGCGTTCCCCACTGGAACGCTACGGCGACGCCTTCTCGGACGCGATCGATCTGGCGTTCAATTCCCCGGAGTTGCCGCTGCAGGCCGGCGAACGAGCCCACGTGATGATCGCGGTGTCGCTAGCGGACCTGAAGTCCGGCCTCCCCACAACAATCCTCGACGACACCGACACTATGCCCGCTGCCAGTCAGGCCACGTTCGGCGAATCCTGGACCCGGGCCAAGGCCGCCGACGGCCGAGCCACCCTCGGCAACTCCGGCGCCAGGCCCAAGCCCGCTGCCGGTCAGGCCGCCTCGGGCGGCACCGGCGCCAGGCCCAAGCCCGTTGCCGGTCAGGCCGCCTTCAGCAGCACCGGCACCATGCCGACGCACGCTGCCGGCAGAGCCACGCTCGGCAACACCCGCACCACCCCCAAGCCCGGCACCAGCCGAGCCACCCTCGGCGACCTCGGCACCATCTCCGCAGCCGAAGCCCGCATCCACGCCTGCGACTGCATGCTCATCCCCGCAGTCCTCGGTGGCAAGAGCGAACCCCTTGACCTCGGCCGCCAACGCCGCCTCATCTCCACCCCACTCCGCCGAGCCCTGTACCTGCGCGACCGCGGCTGCGCCTTCCCCAGCTGCCATCGCCCACCCCGGCACTGTCAAGGTCACCACGTCCGCCACTGGGCAGATGGCGGCCCGACCGAGCTGGGCAACCTGGTCCTGATGTGCGCTCACCACCACCGGCTACTGCACCGCTCTGGTTGGCAGGTGAGGATCGCCGCCGACGGGTTGCCCGAGTTCCTGCCACCGGTGTACTTGGACAAACGCCGAAGACCCAGGCGCAACAACCTCCACCAACCTCTGCCATTCGCAGCATGAACGGGAAAGGCCCGCAGCCAACCGGCTACGGGCCTACACCCATGCCCAAGACGCAGCACAGCGCCGCCGACGAGCACGCAACATCCCAAGCGCGGTGCCGATCAGGGCCGAAGACACCGACAGGTCCAGGGGATTCAGCGAGCCGAGGCAGGACTTTAGAAGCCCGCGAACGGCAGTGCCCGCCCATGTTCAGCAGCAACGAATCGAGCGAGCCAGCGCCCAGCCATGGCGAGAAATGGCCATCGCGACCCCCCGCAGCTACGGTTCGCCGCACAACCCAGGCCCACCGCCGCGACGGCGCCCAGTCGGTGCAAGCACCAGCGCGACCTAACTTTCCCCAAGGGAAGCCACCAGTCCCCAGCGGCGCCCACTCGTAGCCGGCGCCGCGCGTCCTCGCCCCGCGCGAGGGAAGAAACCCGGCCACAACGGCGCGGCGAAAGCGTCACCAGCCAAGCACGACCACAGTCCCGGCTCAGCCCCAGGTCAAGAACCGATAGTGCAGCCCGGTAGAAGACTCCTGCCACTCCCCCACGGAATCCGGCGCGCGACCCACCTCAGGCGCCCGAGTATCGCCCTCGAAGCTCTCCCGGATCTCCGTCACCACGATCCGATCCGCGAACGGCAACGCCGCCCGATACACCGCCGCACCGCCGATCACCCACCCGTCCCCCGACACCTCCGCGAGCGCCGGTGCCAAGGAGGAGAACGTCTCCACCCCCTCCTGCCGCGCCCGAGACAACACGAGGTTGCGCCGCCCCGGCAATGGCCGGAACCGCGGCGGCAACGACTCCCAAGTACGCCGTCCCATCAGGACAGTCGCGCCCGCTGTCAACGTGCGGAAGTGCTTCAAATCCTCCGGCAGGTGCCACGGCAACGCCCCATCACGGCCGATCACCCCGTTCGCCGACTGGGCCCAGACCAGACCGATCACACCGCCACCGGGGCCTTGATGCCGGGATGCGGGTCGTAACCGTCCAGGGCGATGTGCTCGTACGTGTACTCGAACAGGCTGTCTGCGGGCTTCAAACTCAATGTCGGGAACGGCCGCGCGTCGCGGGCCAGCTGCCTGCGGACCTGGTCCTCGTGGTTGTCGTAAATGTGGCAGTCGCCGCCGGTCCACACGAAGTCGCCGACGCCGAGGCCCACCTGCGCGGCGATCATGTGCGTCAGCAGCGCGTAGCTCGCGATGTTGAACGGCACGCCGAGGAACAGGTCCGCACTGCGCTGGTACAGCTGGCAGGACAGCTCGCCGTCCGCCACATAGAACTGGAAGAACGCGTGGCACGGCGGCAGCGCCATCCGCGGGATGTCCGCGACGTTCCACGCCGACACGATGATCCGGCGCGAGTCCGGGTTCTCGCGCAGCGCGCGCAGCACCTCGGCGATCTGGTCGATGTGCCCGCCGTCCGGGGTCGGCCACGAACGCCACTGGACTCCGTACACCGGGCCGAGGTCGCCGTCCGGTGCGGCCCACTCGTCCCAGATCGTCACGCCGTTCTCCTGGAGCCACTCGACGTTGCCGTCGCCGCGCAGGAACCACAGCAGCTCGTACGCGACCGACCGGAAGTGGACCTTCTTGGTCGTGACCAGCGGGAAGCCGTCGGCCAGGCGGTAGCGCAGCTGGTGTCCGAAGATCGACCGCGTGCCCGTGCCGGTGCGGTCCGCCTTGCGGGCTCCCGTGTCGAGGACATGGCGGAGGAGGTCTTCGTACTGCGTATCGGGCATGCCCGGGAGCCTAGACGAGCCGCTCCAAGTAGGCCCGCAGCATCACCTTGAGGTGGTCGAGGAGTCCCGCGGCGCCGTCGGGATCGGCGCGGAACGCCTCCTGGATGACGGCGTCGGCGGCCAGGAACGCGGTGCGACACGCCGTCGCGGCCTCGGCGTCGTCGCGGAGCACGCGCTGGGCGACGAGCACGCGGTGCACGCCGGTGGCCATCACGCGCTTGTGGGCGACGTCGGCCTCCCGCGTCGCCTCCGTCAGCCCGCGGCCCAGCCAGAGGGCGCGGAACCCGGGTTCGGCTCGGTAGAGCGCGGCGAACGCGTCGACGAGCAGGCCGACGGGGTCGTCCCAGGTCTCCTTCGCCGCCTGGTCGGCGAAGGACGTCATGAGCTCTTCGAGCCGGGCGAGGTAGCCGTCGGCCAGGGCCTCCGTGATGGCGTCGCGGTCCGGCAGGTACTGGTACAGCGCGCCCACGGAAACGCCGGCCGCGGCGGCGACCCGGGTCGTCGTCAGGGCCTCGACGCCCTCCTCGGCGAGCAACCGGTCGGCCGCCTCCAGGACCCGGGCCAGCTTCTCCCGGGCCCGGGCCTGACGCGGGACTCGCCGCGGCATCCGCCACTCCAAACCTGAACGTGACTTTGTTTCGCATTTATCCTAGCCTCGGGGCCATGGCAGTGGGAAGTTCCGTACTCGACGACGCGCGCCGGGCGGTCGCCCGCGCGAGCAACGGCCTCGCCGGCGAGGGCCTGCTGATCGGCACCGCGGGCAACGTGAGCGTCCGGACCGGCGACCACGTGGCGGTGACCGCGACCGGGATCGTGCTGGGCGCGGCCACGCCGGACGACGTGACCGTCGTCGACCTCGACGGGACGGTCGTCGCCGGGGAGCTGGCGCCGACCTCGGAACTGGAGCTGCACCTGGGGATCTACCGGCGCTACGACGCCGGCGCGGTGGTGCACACGCACTCGCCGCAGGCCACCGCGGTATCGCTGGTGCTCGACGAGCTCCCCTGCGTCCACTACCAGCAGCTCGCGCTCGGCGGCTCGGTCCGGGTCGCGCCGTTCGCCGTGTTCGGCTCCGCGGAGCTGGCCGCCGGCACCCTCGCGGCGCTCGACGGCAAGGCGGCGGCGCTGCTGGCCAACCACGGCGCGATCGCCCACGGCCCGACGCTGGAGGCGGCGATGGACAACGCGCTGCTGCTGGAGTGGGCGTGCGGGCTGTACGTCCGGGCGGCCGCGCTCGGCGCGCCCCGGGCGCTGGACGACTTGCAGCAGGAAGCGGTCGTGACCGCGGCCGTGCGGAGTGGGTACGGCCGGCCCCGGCGGATCGAGGACTGATGACGCAGACCGTCGTGACGTTGGGCGCGCACGTGTTCGACGTGCAGGTCCGGCCGGTCGAGGCCATCCCCGAGGGCCAGGGCGCGGCGCTGGTCGAGCAGATCCGGTTCGGCCCGGCGGGCACGGCCGCGGGCACGGCGGTGACGCTCGCGAAGCTCGGCGCCTGGGTCCGGTCGGCCGGCGCGGTCGGCGACGACCCCATCGGCGACCTGCTCCTGTCGATGCTCGCCCAGTACGGCATCGACACGTCGCTGGTGCTGCGACGCGCGGGCGTGCAGACGTCGGCGTCGGTGCTCCCGATCCGCGCCGACGGCAGCCGGCCCGCGTTCCACGTGCCGGGGGCGAACCTGGGTTACGAGCCGTCGGAGGCTCCCCTGGCGGCGCTGACCCGCGCGACTCACCTGCACCTGGGCGGGCCGGAACTGATGGGCGGCGCCGCGGCCGCGTCGATTCTGGCGCCGGTGCGGGCCGCGGGCGTGGTGACGTCGGCCGATCTGCTGGCGCCGGGCGATCCCGGGGTGCTGGCCTGGATCGAGCCGGCGTTGTCCTCTTTGGACTACCTGCTGCCGAACGAGGAGCAGGTGCTGGGCTTGACCGGCGCGGCGTCACTGGAGGACGGCGCCCGGGCGTTGCTCGGGCAGGGCGTCAGGTGCGTGGCGGTCACGCGGGGTGCGCGCGGGGCGCTCGTGGTGACGGCGGAGGAGACCATCGCGGTACCGGCGTTCGCGGTCCCGGTGGTCGACACGACGGGCTGTGGCGACGCGTTCTCGGCGGGCTTCCTGCGAGGCTTGGGTCTCGACCGCTCGTTGCGGGACGCGGCCGTGCTCGGGTGCTCGGCCGCCGGGTTGGTGGCCCAGGGGCTGGGCAGCGACCACGGCGAGTTCGACCTGGCGGCGGCCGACGCCTTCGCCGCAGCCACGCCGGTGCTCCCGACGGAGTGACCCTCCGAACCTGGCCGCGGATGCATCTTTCCAGCGCGGTCACCCCTTGACTTGACGTTTTCCTGCACGCAGGATGCCCCTTGTGCAGAACGAAGGCAAAGGGACCGAGCTGGACCGCCGCATCGTCGCGGCCCTCCAGCTCAACGGCCGGGCGTCCTGGGGCGCCATCGCCCGGCACGTCGGCGCCAGTGAGTCGACCGTCCTCCGGCGGGCCGAAAAGCTCACCGAGAGCCGCCGCCTGCGGGTCATCGGTGTCGTCGACGTGCTCCGGTGCGGGCTCGGCGTCCCGGTCATCGCCCGGCTGAAGTGCCGGCCCGGCGCCGCCGCCACCGTGGCCGAAGCGCTCGCCGCCCGGCCCGATGTCCGGTACGCCACCGTGCTCGCCGGGAGCGCCGACTGCTCCGCCGAGTTCGTCCTGCCCTCCTACGCCGACATCGCGAGCCTGCAGGAAAACGGCTTCCCCGCCGCCGAGGCCATCCGGGACGCCGAGACCTTCGCCGTCATGCGGACCTTCACCTCCAACCACGACTGGGACTCCGGCGAACTCACCCCCGAGGCCGCAAAAGCGCTGCGCGGCGGCGACGTGCGGCCGTTCGAGGAGCAGCACTGGGAACGCCCGCCCGAGCAGCTTGACGAGCTCGACCTCGCGATCTGCGCCGCGCTCGGCGAAGACGGGCGGCTGCCGTTCAAGGAAGTGTCCAAACAGGTCGGCACCAGCGAGTCCACTGTGGCCCGCCGCGTCGACTCGCTCGTGCGCCGGGGCTGCTTGCGGTTCCGGACGCTCGCCGAGCCCGCCATGTTCGGCTACGCGCTCGAGTTCATGCTCTGGCTCTCGGTCGTCCCCGGCGAGCTCGACCGCGCCGGGCAGCAGCTCGCCGCCCACCCCGGCACGAAATACCTGAGCGCCACCACCGGCCGCTTCAACCTCGTCGGCCAGATCGTGCTGCGCCATTACGGGGAGCTCTACCGCCACACCACCGACGTCGTCGGCGCGCTGCCCGGGCTCCGGGAGGCCGACGTGACCCTGCAGGTTTCGACGCTCAAGCGCGCGTGGGCCCCGACGCCCGCGGCCAGCTTGGAGGACGCATGACCGAACAACCGTGGCAGTGGGACGAACAGACGTGGCGCGGGCACGTCGAGCACGTCCGCGCCGGACGCGCGCTGCGCCCGGCATCGTGGCCCGGCGGCGCGAAAGTCGCCGTCGCGCTGTCGTTCGACTCCGACCACGAGACGCCCGCCCTGCGCGACGGCGACGTCCTGCCCGGCAAGATGGCCCAAGGCGAGTACGGCGCCCGCGTCGGCGTGCCGCGCATCCTGAAACTCCTGCGACAGCACAACGCGCCCGCGTCGTTCTTCATGCCCGCCGTGTCGGCGCTGCTGCACGACGGCGAAGTCAAGTCCTATGTGGACGCCGGGCACGAAGTGGCACTGCACGGCTGGATCCACGAACGCAACACCGCGCTCACCGAGACCGAAGAGCGCGATCTCGCCTTCCGCGCCGCCGACGTCCTCGAACGCCTCGCCGGCACCCGGCCGGTCGGCATCCGGACGCCGTCCTGGGACTTCTCCGCGCACACCCTCGCCATCACGCGCGAGCTGGGCCTGAAGTACGACTCGTCGCTGATGGCCGACGACGACTGCTACGAGCTGGTCGAGCACGGCGAACCCACCGGCGTCGTCGAACTGCCGGTGGAGTGGATCCGCGACGACGCGCCGTACTTCATGATGGACCGCTTCGCCTCGCTGCGGCCCTACACCCCGCCGCGCGGGGTGCTTTCCATCTGGCGCGACGAGTTCGACGCCGCCTACGCCGACGGCGGCATCTTCCAGCTCACCATGCACCCGCACATCATCGGCCACCGCTCGCGGATCGCGATCCTGGCCGAGCTCCTCGACCACATCACCGGTCACGACGGCGTCTGGTTCGCCACGCACGCGCAGATCGTCGACCACGTCCTGGAGGACCGGCCGTGACCCCTGTGGACACCAGCGTCGTCTCGCACCGGCTGACGGCGCAGCAGCGCAAGGCGATCGTCGCCGGCGCCGTCGGCAACACCGTCGAATGGGTCGACTGGGCCGTCTACGCCACGTTCGCCCCGGTCTTCGCCGGCCATTTCTTCGCCGGCGGCAACGACACCACGGCCCTGCTGTCCACTTTGGCCGTGTTCGCCGTCGGGTTCGTCATGCGGCCGGTCGGCGGCGCCGTGCTCGGCGCGTACGCCGACCGGAAGGGCCGCAAGAAAGGCCTCACGCTCACCATCTCGCTGATGGCCGGGGCGTCGATCGTCATCGCGCTGTGCCCGACGTACGCGAGCATCGGCGTGCTGGCCCCGATCGTGCTCCTGCTCGCCCGGCTCGTGCAGGGCTTCTCCGCGGGCGGGGAGTTCGGCTCGTCGTCGGCGTTCCTCATCGAATCGGCCGCGCCCGGGCGCCGGGCGTTCGCCGGTTCGTGGCAGCAGGTCTCGGTCGGCCTCGGCTCGCTGCTGGCCGCGCTGATGGGCACGATCCTCAACTCGACGCTGTCGGACGCCGATCTGCACGGCTGGGGCTGGCGGCTCGCGTTCGGCCTCGCCGGACTGCTCGGCCTGGTCGGCCTCTGGCTGCGGGTCTCGGTGCACGAAACCGAGGCGTTCAGCAAGATCTCCGCGAAGCCCCGGCGCAACCCGGTGGTCGCGATGCTGCGCGACCACCCGAAAGCGGCGCTGCGCGTGGCCGGCGTGACCATCGCCGGGACGCTGATCTACTACGTGTGGGTCTCCTACATGCCGGCCTACGCCCACCTGGCCACCGGCATCCCGCTCAAGACGGCGCTGCTGGCGAACACCCTCGCCATGGTCGTGTTCATCGTGCTGCTGCCCTTCGGCGGCCTGCTGTCCGACCGGCTCGGGCGCAAGGCGACGATGACGATGTTCGCCGCCGGGTTCGTGGTGTTCGCCTGGCCCGCGTTCCACTTCCTGGGCAACAGCTTCTGGAGCGTGTTCGTCATCGAGCTGATCGGGCTGGTCCTGATCGTCGGCTACTCGGCGAACTGCGCGGTGATCATGGCCGAGCAGTTCCCGCCGGAGGTCCGCACCACCGGCATCGGCCTGCCGTACGCGCTCGCCGTGGCGATCTTCGGCGGGACCGCGCCGTACGTCACGACCTGGCTCAACGCGAACCACCTCGGCAACCTCGTGTGGGTCTACGTCGCGGCGGCCGCGCTCATCGGCGTCGCGGTCTACCTCACCATGCCCGAGACGAAGGGGAAGGAGCTGTAGTGCGGACCGTGCTCGTCACCGGGGCCGGCGGCGGTATCGGCGCCGCGATCGCGGCCCGGTTCGCCGCCGCGGGTGACCGCCTCGTCCTGTCCGACCTGCGCGCGGCGGAACTGTCCACAGTGGCGGCCGGACTGTCCACTGAGGTCGTCGAACTTCCCGGGAACCTCGCCGACGCGGAGTACGCCGAAGGGCTCGTCGAGCGCGCCGGGCCGGCCGACGTCCTCGTCAACGCCGCCGGGATCTACCCCGCCACTCCCCTGCTGGACATGACCGCGGCGATCTGGGACCGCGTGCAGGACGTCAACGTCCGGGCCGCGCTGCTCACCACTGTCGCTTTCGGACGCGCACACACCCAAGCCGGGACGAGGGGTGCGGTCGTCAACATCTCCTCCGGCGCGGCCACCCGGGCGCGTCCCGGCGCCGCGCACTACGCGACGTCGAAGGCCGCGCTCGAGATGGTGACCAAGGCCTGCGCGGTCGAGCTGGGCCCGCACGGCATCCGCGTGAACGCGGTGAGCCCGGGCTTCGTCACCGTCGACAGCGACGCGAACCCGGTCACCGAGGCGTACGCGGCGGCGGTGTCGGTGAACCCGCTCGGCCGGCGCGGCGAGCCGCGTGAGATCGCCGACGCGGTGTTCTGGCTCGCCGGACCGGAGGCCGGCTGGATCACGGGCGCCGTCCTGCGCGTCGACGGCGGTTCGACCGCGGGCGCGGCCGGGCTGCCGCTGCACTGGGCCGGGGAGACACCCGTGCAACAAGGAGAGGAAGCGCATGTCTGATCGGCGCTCGTACACGGTGGTCGGCGGCGGCGCGATCGGCGGGACGCTCGCGTTCCACCTCGCGCGGGCCGGGCACCCGGTGTCCATCGTGGACACCGACGCGAGCCACGTGGCCGCGATCGCCGACCGCGGCCTCACCCTGCGCCGCCCGGACGGCGACGAGACCGTCGAGCTGCCCGCGTTCCTCCCGGACGCGGCCCCGCCGACGTTCGGCCGGGTGCTGCTGGCCGTCAAGGCCCAAGCCACCGAAGCCGTGCTGCCGTGGCTGAGCCCGCGACTGGCGGAAGACGGTTTCGTCGTCTCGCTGCAGAACGGGCTCAACGAAGACCTGATCGCGTCGCACGTCGGTCCGGAAAGGACGGTCGGGGCGTTCGTGAACCTCTTCGCCGACGTCGTCGAACCCGGCGTCGTCCGGGACGGCGGGCTCGGCGCGCTGGTCGTCGGCGAGCCCGACGGCCGGATCACCGACCGGGTCGAGGAGGTCGTCGCGGACCTGCAGGCGTGGGGCCCGGCGAAGGCGACCGCCAACGTCGAGGGCTACCTGTGGGCGAAGCTCGGCTTCGGCGCGATGCTCACCACGACGGCGCTGGCCGACGCCCCGATGGCCGACCTGATCGACCGGCACCGGCCGCTGATGTACGCGCTCACCGCGGAGGTGTTCGCGGCGGCCGGTGACCGCGCCCTGGAGCCGTTCGACCAGTTCGACCCGGCGGCCTACCTGCCGGGCGCGACCGGCCGCGAGGCCGCCACCGACCGGCTGGTCGCGTGGCTGCGGACCCAGCCCAAGGACCGCAGCGGCATCTGGCGCGACATCGCCGTCCGGCACCGCCCGGTCGAGGTGCACCACCACTACGCGCCCGTGCTCGCGACGGCGGACGTCCCACTGCTGCGGGCGATGCTGACCCGGCTACGCGACGTCGAGACCGGCGCCGCCGAGATGTCCGAAGACCACCTGACCGAACTGGAGCGAGCGCTGTGATCCGCGAACTGCACGAGTGGGTGCGCACGCACCGCGACGACCTCCTGGCCGACGTCGCGACCTACGTCGGCATCGAGACACCCAGCGACGACAAGTCCGCTTTGGACCGCGGTCTGTCCTGGGTGGACGGCTGGCTGCGCGAACGCCTGGGGTCTCCCACGAACGTCCGGGACGTCGACGGCGGGAAGTACGGCGACATCAAGGTCTACGACTTCCCCGGCGCCGGTGAGCCGGTCCTTCTGCTCTGCCACTACGACACGGTCTGGCCGCTCGGGACGCTCGAAGCCTGGCCGTTCACCGTGGACGGTGACCGCGCCACCGGACCCGGGATCTTCGACATGAAGTCCGGCCTGGTGCACGCGGTGTGGGCGCTGCGCGCGCTCGACGCGGCCGGGCTGCCGCGCCCGGCCGTGCGGCTGGTCCTCAACGGCGACGAGGAGATCGGCAGCCCGGCGTCCCGCCCGGTGATCGAGGAGGCCGCCGCGGGAACGCGCGCGACCCTGGTGTTCGAGGCGAGCGCCGACGGCGCGGTGAAGACCGCACGCAAGGGTGTCGGGCTGTTCCGGGTGCACACGACGGGTGTCGAGGCACACGCCGGGCTCGACCCCACCAAGGGCGCGAGCGCGATCGACGAGCTGGCGCGGGCGATCCTGGCGCTGCACGGACTGTCCGCCCCGGACGCCGGGACGACCGTCAACGTCGGCGTGATCACCGGCGGCACCCGGCAGAACGTGATCGCGGGCGCGGCGTCCGGCGAGATCGACGTCCGCGTGTCCAGCGCGGCCGAGGCTGCGCGCATCGACGCGGGTCTCGCGGCGCTGAAGGCGCACGACCCGCGCGCGAAGGTCGACGTGACCGGCGGCTGGAACCGGCCGGTGATGGAACGCTCGGACGCGATCGCGCGGCTGTACGAGCTGGCCCGCGAGGAGGCGGCGGAACTGGGCGTCATGCTGCGGGAATGTTCGGTGGGCGGCGCCAGCGACGGCAACTTCGTGGCGGCGCTGGGTCACCCGGTCTTGGACGGCTTCGGCGCGGTCGGCGACGGCGCGCACGCCCGGCACGAGCACATCAGCGTCGAGGGGATGCTCGAACGGACGGCGCTGGCCGCCGCCGTCCTGCACCGCCTCGCCGGCTGACCGCTCTCGGTTTACCACCGGTCGCCGCGGGGTACTACTGCTCTCGTAACGCAACCAGTTGTGAGGTGGGAGCAGTGCGGGAAGCGCGGTCGAGGTGTCCGATCAACCTGTCTCTCGAGATCTTCGGCGACCGGTGGACGCTGCTCGTCCTGCGTGACGTCGTCTTCGGCGGGGCCCGGCACTTCCGGGAGCTGCTCGGCGGCGAAGAGCGGATTTCGTCGAACGTGCTGGCCGACCGGCTGGCCGTGCTCGTCGAGCACGGGCTGCTGACCCGGGCCGGCGATCCGTCGCACAAGCAGAAGGTCACCTACAGCCTGACCGAGCGGGCGATCGACCTGGTGCCGGTGCTCGTGCAGCTCAGCGCGTGGGGCGTGCGGCATCTGCCCGTCGCCGACGAGTACGCGGCCCGCGCCGAGGTGCTCACCGCCGGCGGTCCGCCGCTGTGGGAAGCCTTCATGGACGAACTCCGCGAGACCCACCTCGGAACCCGCCGCGGAAGGGCGCCGGACGGCCCGACGGTCGCCGCGCGCCTCGAGGCCGCGGCGTCCTTCCGCGACCGACGAACGGAGTGACCATGGAAACCCGGCTCGACGAACGGTTCAGCGACCCCGGTACCGAGGCCACCGGCTGGGCCGAAACCGTGAAAGCCCTGGAAGCGGCGCAGATCAGCTGGCTCACGACGGTCCGCGCCGACGGCCGGCCGCACGTGACCCCGCTGGTCGCGATCTGGCTCGACGGCGCCCTGCACTTCGGCACCGGCGAGACCGAGCAGAAGTACCTCAACCTGACCGCGAACCCGAACGTCGTGCTGACCACGGGCCGCAACGCGTGGGACGACGCCCTGGACGTGGTGGTCGAAGGCGTCGCCCGGCGCGTCACCGGCCGGGCCGAGCTGGAACGGCTCGCCGAAGCGTGGCTGGCCAAGTGGGACGGCAGCTGGGTCTACGAGGCGACCGAGGAAGGGTTCCGCCAAGGCGGGCACGACGCGGTGGTGTTCGCGGTCGAGCCGGCGAAGGTGCTGGCCTTCGGCCGCAAGCGCTCGCGGACGGACGAGTCGATGCTGTCCACTGTGGAGTTCACCCACACCAGCCACCGGCCCTGATCTCAGGCGCGGCGGAGCAGCCCACGTCGGCGGGTGCGCAGCCGGCCGGCGACCGCGTCCTCCAGCAGCGCTCCCACCGTCTCGCGGGCGCACGCCTTGTTCGCGCCGATCCCACCCGACGGCCCGCGCTTGATCCACCCGGCCACGTAGGTACCCGGCTCGACGCGGCCGGCCGTGTTCGGGACGGTCCCGATGGCTTCGTCAAACGGCAGGCCCGGCACCGGGACACCGCGGAACCCGGCCGCCCGCACGACGCGGCCGGCGGTGATCTCGACGTCGCCGGTCACGCGGACGCCCCGGACCTCGGTGTCGCCGGTGAACGCGAGCGGGGCCGAGTGGAAGCGCAGGACGACCCGGCGCCCGCCGTCCGGGGGTGGTGCCGACCAGTCGACCTCCTCGCGCGGAATCCCCCGCAGCAACGCCGCCTTGCCGGCCCCGTCGTCGATGGCCGCCGCGATCCGCGGATCGTGCGCGTCCACGACGAGATCGCCGCGGGCCGCCAGCGCCAGCAGTTCCGATCGGGTGTACGCGGCGTCCTCGGGCCCGCGACGGGCCAGCACGACGACCTCGCGCACCTTGCTCGACCGCAGCCGGGCCAAGGCCGCGGGAGCGAGGGAAGTGCCGGCCAGGGACTCCGGGTCGGCCGTCAGGATCCGGGAGATGTCGAGGGCGACGTTGCCGCTGCCCACCACGACCACTCGCTCGGCCGAGAGGTCCACGGCGGCCGGTGCGATGTCCGGGTGGCCGTTGTACCAGCCGACCACCGCAGCGGCCGGAAGGCTGCCGGGCAGGTCTTCACCGGGGACACCCAGCCGGCGAGCCTCCGTGGCCCCGACCGCGTAGATGACCGCGTCGTGCCGTTCAGCCAGCTCGGGACCGGCCTCGACGCCGAGCCTCAGTCGCAGGCGGGGGTGGTCGTGGAAGCGCGCGAACGTCTCGCTGATCTTCTTCGTCGACGGGTGGTCGGGCGCGACGCCGTAGCGGATCAGGCCGCCGGCCGTCGCCAGCCGGTCGATCAGCGTGACGCGGGAATCGGTGTGCAGCAACAGGTCCTCGACCGCGTACATGCCGGCCGGGCCCGTGCCGACGACCGCGACGTCCAAGGCCGCGAAGTCGCTGGGCAGGATGCGGCCGAACGCCGGCGGCGACCAGCGGTGGAAGTTCGGGGCGACCGTGGCTTCGGCGAGGACGTCGCGCCCCGCGTAGAACTCGGCGTTGATCTCCTCGTAGACCTTCAGCGGCCCGGTCAGCTCGCCGGCCGGGAAGATCGCGTCGACCGGGCAGGCGTCGGCGCAGGCGCCGCAGTCGATGCAGGTCGCCGGGTCGACGTAGAGCATGTCGGTCGTCCCGAAGTCCGGCTCGTCCGGCGTCGGGTGGATGCAGTTGACCGGGCACACCGACACGCAGGACGCGTCGGCGCAGCAGGTCTGGGTGATCGCGAACGCCATGTCAGATCAGGTTCGCCCGCTTGTAGAACCACAGCGACGGCTTGGTGAGCAGCCCGGCGGAGTGCAGGAACTCCATCAGCCCGGAGCAGCTCGACCGCAGCATCGACTTGTGGTGCTCGTTGGCCTTCGCCTCGCGCCGCGCGCGCTTGCCGTCGAGCCCGGCGTTCTCGTACACCTTGGCGTTCCACATGCTGCCGACGATGACGTAGGACGCGATCGCGACGACCAGCGCGTTGACCTGCCGCCGCACCCAGCCGGCACCCTCGAGCCGCTGACGGGTCTCCTCGCGCGCGAACTTCATGTGGCGCGACTCTTCGACGACGTGGATGTTGTTGATGGTGCGCACGAACGGGACGACGCGCTCGTCGCGCATCCAGTCGCGCTGCATGACGTCGAGGACCTCTTCGGCCACGAGGATCGCCGCGTAGGCCGCTTCGCCGCTCGCGGTCGCCTTGAAGATCCGGCCGGCCTCGACGACGAACCGGCGCGGCCGGTAGGCGGGCGCGCGCAGCTTGGCCGCGCCGCGGGCGAACATGATCGAGTGCCGGCACTCGTCGGCGATCTCGGTCAGCGCCCACTGGAACGCGGGGTCGGTCGGGTCCTTCGCGTAGAAGTCCCGCAGGATCATCTGCTGCAGGATCATCTCGAACCAGATGCCGGTGCTGGCCACCGACGCCGCCTCCTGGCGGGTCAGCTCGCGCTGCTGCTCCGGCGTCATGTCCGCCCAGTAGGACGTGCCGTAGAGCGTGCTCCACTCGGGGCTCGCGCCGTGGTAGTCCGTGTCCAGGGGCGTCTCCCAGTCGACCTCCTTGACGGGGTCGTAGGAGAGCTGCTCCGACGAGTCCAGCAGCCGGCGCGCGGTCGTCTCGCGGTCCGAAAGCCCCGCAGCCCCCGCTTCGCGTTCACTGATGCTGGTCATCGCCGACCTCCTCGTCAGGTGTTACCCGAGTTCACTGTTACCAACCGTAACACATACCCGTTCCAGTGCACACCCGTCGGCTCAGTCGCCGCGGAACTCGCTGGGCGGGACGCCGAGCAGGCGGTGGAACATCGTCGTGAACGCGCCGGGCCCGGCGTACCCGAGGGCGGCCGCGACCTCGGCCACCGGGGTACCCGCCGCCAGCAGCGGCAGCGCGTGCAGCACGCAGGCCCGGCGCCGCCACGGCGCGAGCGCGAGGCCGGTCTCGGCGCGGAACCGCCGGTGCAGCGTCCGCTCGGCGACGTGCAGCCGCGCGGCCCAGGCGGCCGGCCGGACGTCGATCCGCGGCTCGGCCAGGAAATCGGTGCACAGCCGGCGCAGCGCCGGGTCGGCCGGCAGCGGCAGGTCGAGCGGCAGCGGCGCGGCCCGGCGCAGCTCGTGCAGAGCCAGCTGCAGCACCGCCGCGTCCCGCCCGCGCGGCGCGTACCGCGGTTCGACGTCGACGGCTTCGCGGAGGAGCTCACGCAGCAGCGGGGTCACCTCGACCACCCGGCAGCGGGCCGGGAACCACGGCACCGCACGGGGTTCGACGTAGAGGCTGCGCGTGCTCACCCCGTCCATGCGCACCGCGTGCGGCACCCCGGCCGGGATCAGCACGGCCCGCTGCGGCGGGACGGTCCACGCGCCGTCGGCCGTGTCGACCCGCATCGACCCGGTGACGCCGTAGAGGACCTGGGCCCGCCGGTGCCGGTGTTCGGCCAGGACGTGGCCGGGCGGGTAGTCGGTGCCGATGGCCACGACGTCGCGGTCGAGGTCGTCGACGGTGTCGACGTGGACGTTGCGCACGACCCGAGCATAGGTGGCCGAAACTCGGAAGAAGGTGGCCGATCGGCGAATGCCCGCCACCAGTGCGCGCGGTAGCGTCGAACCACGTGCCCATCACCTTCATCGTCCTTTTCGGACTCGGGATCCTCTCCGGCGTGACGACCGCGCTCTTCGGTTTCGGCGGCGGATTCGTGACCGTGCCGGTGGTCTACGCCGTCGCCGCCCGCGGGCCGGACGCGATGCACGTCGCGGTCGGGACGTCCACCGCGGTGATGCTGGTCAACTCGCTCGGCGCGACGGTCACCGTGGTGCGCGCCGGCCGGCTGCGCCGCGAGTACGTCTGGCCGCTGGGCGGGTTCATCGCGCTCGGCGCGGGTCTCGGCGCGCTGGCCGCGACGAGCGTGGCGGACGGGCTGCTGCACGCGCTGTTCGCGGCGTACCTCGCGCTGACCATCGTGGACAGCGTGCTGCGGCGGGGTTTCCTCACCGGTGGACAGCCGCGTCCGCTGGGCCGCGTCACGGCGTCCGCCGGCGGGGCCGGGATCGGCGCGGTCGCGGCGTTCCTCGGGGTCGGGGGCAGCGTGCTGACCGTGCCGCTGCTGCGCCGCCGCGGCCTGCCGATGCGCGACGCGACCGCGCTGGCCAACCCGCTGAGCCTGCCGGTCGCGGCGGTGGCGACGGCCGTCTACCTGGTCGCTCCGGGCCCGGCGGCCCTCGATCCGGTAGCGGCGGGCCTGCTGCTCGCGGGGTCCCTGCCGGCGATCGCGGTCCTGCGGCGGTGGCCGCCGGCCATCCCGGACCGCGCCCACGCCGTCGCCTACCTCGGCCTGCTGGGCGCGGCGCTCGTCACCGTCCTGGCGTGAACCACTCGTCGGCGTGAACCGGCTCGCCCGATCTTGAGGCTTCGGTGTACATTCGTTCACTCAATCGCGTCGAACGGCAGGAACCGGTGCACTCACGAAGCGACACCCCCACCCGGTCCGGGCCGTTCGGCTCCGGGCTGCTCGGGCCCCTCGACCAGGACGTGACCGTACTGCGCCGCCGCGTCCAGCGCCTGTTGACCGCGACCCTGATCACCACGAACGTCATCGGCGCGCTGGTGGTCGTCGGGCTCGCGGCACTGCTCATGCCCGCGCCGGGCATGTCCGGCGGCCTCGTGCGGCTCATGGCGGTCGCCGTGCCGGGTTACGTCGTGTCGGCGGTCGTCGTCGGCACGCTCTGGGGCACCCGCGGAGCGCTGCGGACCCTGCGCTGGGCCGCCGAAGGACGACGTCCGACCGACGCCGAACGCGTCGCCAGCCTGCGCGTCCCCCTGCGGCTCACGCTCATGCAGGCCGTCCTGTGGGGCGTGGCGACGGTGGTGTTCGCCGCGCTGGCCGTGCTCGAACAACCCGCCGTCGCGCTGACCGTGTTCCTCGTCGTCGCGTTCGCGAGCGTCGTGGTGTGCGCGATCGCCTACCTCTCCGGCGAGTTCGCCCTGCGCCCGTACGCGGCGCGGGCCCTCGACGGGACCGCGCCGCCGCGTCCGCTCAGCGGCGGCGTCAACCTGCGGATGCTGCTGTTCTGGTGCCTGGGCACCGGGGTGCCGGTGGCCGGGCTGGTCGTGACGGCGGTGCTGGCCTGGGTGCGCGGCGACGTCTCGACGACGAAGCTCGCGGTGTCGGTGATCGCGCTCGGCCTGGTCGTGCTGTGCTTCGGCCTGCTGGTCACCGTGTTCACCGCCCGCGCGGTCGTCAACCCGATCACGTCGGTGCGGGACGCGCTCGGCCGCGTCCGGGCCGGCGAGTTCGACGTCGCCATCCCGGTCTACGACGGCACCGAGCTGGGCCTGCTGCAGGCCGGGTTCAACGACATGGCGGCCGGGCTGGCCGAGCGGGAGCGGATGCGCGACCTGTTCGGCAGGCACGTCGGCCACGAGGTCGCCGTCGAGGCCATGCGCACGTCCGAAAACAGCACGGAGCTCGGCGGCTCGGTGCGCACGGTGTCGGTGCTGTTCGTCGACCTGGTCGGGTCGACGGCGCTGGCCGCGAGCCGCCCGCCCGAAGAAGTCGTCGGCCTGCTCAACCGGTTCTTCACGGTGGTGGTCGACGAGGTCGACCGGCACCACGGGCTGGTCAACAAGTTCGTCGGCGACGCCGCGCTGGCGGTCTTCGGGGCCCCGGCGCCGCTCGCGGACCACGCGACGTGCGCCCTGGCCGCCGGCCGCGCGATCGCCCGCCGGCTGGCACTCGAGGTCCCGGACGGCCCGGCGGGCATCGGCGTGGCGACCGGCGACGCGGTCGCGGGCAACGTCGGCGACCCGCGCCGGTTCGAGTACACGGTGATCGGCGACCCGGTCAACGAAGCCGCGCGGCTGACCGAGCTGGCCAAGAACGCGCCGGACCGCCTGCTGGCGTCGTGGACGGCGGTCGAGGCGGCGGCCGAGGAGGAAGCGGCGCGCTGGCGGGCCACCGAGGACGTCACCCTGCGCGGGCGCAGCCGGCCGACGACCCTGGCGTCGCCACGCTAGAGCCGCGGGTCGACGTGGATCTTCGGGCCCGCCGGGTACTCCCCCGCGAGCACGGCACCGACCTCGCCGAGCCCGACGGTCGCGCCGACGAGCGGCCGCGGGTCGACGGCTCCGCCCGCGTAGGCCGCGATCGTGTCGGCCAGCCCCGGTGAGGCGGACAGGACACCGACAGCCGTGACGTCCTTCAGCACCAGCGTGCGGGTGTCGAGCGTGCTGGGGCGGCCGGACAGTCCGATGTAGACGACGCGGCCGGCCGGTTCGACGAGGTCCACGGCCAGGGCGGGCAGGTCCGCGGCGCCGGTGGCGTCCACGACCGCGTCGAAGGGCAGGTCCGGGAGCCTCGCGCGGGTCCAGACGTGCTCGAAGCCGAGGCCGCGCACGAAGGCGCCGTCGTCCATGCCCAGCAGGTGCACCTCGGCGCCGGCGGCGCGCAGGAACATCGCCGTCAGCAGCCCGATCGTGCCCGGGCCGAGCACGAGGGCCCGGTCACCGGCGCCGGCACCGGTGGCCCGCGCCGCGCGCAGAGCGTTGCCGCCCGGTTCGACGAGCGCGCCGAGCACGGCGTCGACCTCGCCGGGCAGCTCGTGCAGCGACCACGCGGGGACGGCGAGCCGTTCGGCCAGCGCACCGGGCCGGCCACCACGGATCCCGACTTCCTGCCGGTTCTCGCAGGTGTGCTGGTGACCCCGCCGGCAGCGGCGGCAGGTCCGGTCGCCGAGCATGGTGTCGCCCATGACCCGCCGCCCGAGCCAGCCGTCGTCGACGCCCTCCCCGACGGCGGAGACCGTGCCGGCCCATTCGTGCCCCAGCCGCATCGGGTAGGCGGAGTGGCCTTGGTGGAGGTAGGTCATCTCGCCGGTGAAGAACTCGACGTCGGTTCCGCAGACCCCGGCCCGTTCGACATCGACGACGACCTCGCCCGGTTCGGCCCGCGGGACGGGGACCTCGTGGACGGCTCCTTGCCGCGGCCCGGTCAGCACGAACGCCCGCATGGTCGAAGACATGCCTGCATGCTCGCATCCCCGGGGCGCGCGACGATCACCGCGCCCCGGCTCGTCGCGGGAGTTATTCGCTGACTCGGCGCGAGAGCGGGAAATAACGCGAACCGGCCTGAAAAGAATTCCTTTCCGCACCAGGGAATTCCTGTAACGAGCCCGGTTCCGGTCCGACTAACGGGTGTTTCGCCCGAAAAGCCGGGGAGGCGTCGTGGACGTGATGACGGATCGCCAGTCCGAACAGGAGCGAGCCACGGCCGTGCGCGCCGCCGAGCGGACCGGGCAGCGGCGGGCGAAGATCGCCTTGCTGCGCACGCCCGGCGGGATCGCCGAGGCCGACGAGCCCAGCCGCGTCGCCACCCGGATCGACCGGCTCGGCCGCTACTACCCCGACGTGCGGCCGGTGAACCCGGCGGCGCTCGCGGCCGGCGACCCCAAGGCCATGGCGGACGCCGGGGTGATCCTCGAACGGATCGTGCTCACCGACGACCTGCTCGGCGTGGGCTACCTCGAGGGCGGCGTCACGGCGTCGGCCGCGATCGGCCGGGTCAACATCCGTGACGGCCGCGGCCGGCTCACCGGGTACGGCACCGGGTCGATGATCTCCCCGGAACTGCTGCTCACCAACCACCACGTGCTGCCGGACGCCGCCACGGCCCGGTCGAGCGTCATCGAGTTCGACTACCAGGACGGCGTCGACGGCCTGCCCCGGCCGGTACGCGCGTTCGGGCTCGATCCGGACCGGTTCTTCGTCGCCGACGAGGCGCTCGACTTCGCGCTCGTCGCCGTCAAGGCGTCCGCCGACGAGCTGCGGCCGTTCGGGTTCAACCGGCTGATCGGCAGCGAGGGCAAGGCGATCGTCGGCGACTTCGTCACGATCATCCAGCACCCGCGCGGCGGCAAGAAACAGGTGGCGCTGCGGGAAAACCGGATCGTCGACGTCCTGGAGAAGTTCCTGCACTACGAGACCGACACCGAACCCGGGTCGTCGGGCTCGCCGGTGTTCAACGACCAGTGGGAGGTCGTGGCGCTGCACCACGCCAGCGTCCCGGCCGAGGGACACGCGGAGTACGGCGGTTTCCTCAACGAGGGAATCCGGGTCAGCCGGCTGCTGGAGTTCCTGCGCGGGCAGCGGTTCACCCCGGCGCGCCAAGCCCTGTTCGACCGGCTTTCCACCCGGCCCGAGCGGGACACCGCGGCCCGGCCCGACGGCGCTCCGCAGGTGCTGACGCTGACGATGCCCGTCGACATCCGGCTGCGCGCCGAACCGCCCGCGGCGCCGGAAAGCATCCGGATCGACCCGGACTACTCGAACCGCGAGGGCTACGACCCGGACTTCCTGCCCGGGCACACCGTGCCGCTGCCGGGCCTGTCCGACGCGCTCGCCGCGCTGGCGGCGACCAACCGGCAGGCGGCGGGCGAGCCGCGGTACGTCCTGCCGTACCACCACTTCAGCGTCGTCATGAACAAGGTGCGGCGCCTGGCGTTCTTCACGGCCGTCAACATCGACGGGCGCACCAGCCAGCCGTTGCGCCGCGAAACGGACCGCTGGTCGCTCGACCCGCGCGTCGACGCCGGCGAGCAGATCGGCGAGGAGATCTACCGGGCCAACCCGCTCGACCGCGGGCACCTGGTCCGCCGCCTCGACCCGGCGTGGGGCGCGACGGCCGCGATCGCGCAGCTCGGCAACGACGACACGTTCCACTTCACGAACTGCTCGCCGCAGCACGAGGACTTCAACCAGAACAAGACCACGTGGGCCGGGCTCGAGGACTACGTGCTGAACAACGCGGGCAACGCGGATCTGAGGGTCAGCGTGGTGACCGGTCCGGTGCTCGCCGAGGACGACGACCAGTACCGCGGTGTCCGGCTGCCGCGCCAGTTCTGGAAGGTCGTCGCGATGGTGAAGACCGACGGCACGCTCTCGGCGACGGCGTACCTACTGAGCCAGGAGGAGCTGATCCACGGCCTCGAGCTGGCGGGCGAGTTCAGCTACGGCGCGTACCGCACGTACCAGGTGCCGGTGCGCCGGATCGCCGATCTGACCGGGTTGTCGTTCGGCTCCCTCCCCGACGCCGACCCGCTGGAGCGCTTGGAGTCGACCGGCGAGGTGCGGGAGATCGGCGTCCTCGACGACCTGGTGCTATGACCACGGCGTGACCGGCCGCGGCAGCCGCTCGCCGTCCAGGACGACGTCGACGCGTTCGGTGAGGAAGGCGATGTAGCCGGCGATGTCGCGCACGTCGGACAGCGGCTCGTCGTAGGTCCAGGCGAGATCGCGGTGCGCGCCCACCGACCAGTAGGTCGCGTGTCCCTTGTAGGCGCAGGTGGTGCGCGTGTCCGACGGCGTGAGCAGGTCCATCCGGACGTCCTCGCGCGGCAGGTAGTAGCGGGCGGTGATGCCGGTTTCGAACAGCAGGCGGGGCGCGGCCGAGTCGGCCACGACGACCCCGTCCACCTCGATCCGCACGCGGCTGTCGCTGCGCCGAACGTCGATGCGCGAGAACGGGTCCCGCGGGTGGCCGACGATCGCTTCGGCCTCCTCGAGCCACTCGTCGAACGCGGCGAAGTCGAGAATTGCATGCTGTGCGAGGTCGGGGTCGGCAGGCCGGAAGCCCGCACCCGGCAGGGTGACGCCGTCGCCGTCCAGGGTCAGCGGCTCGCCGGCGCAGGTGTGCACGGCGAAGGCGGTCCGCGGGTCGAGGACCGGTGGGCCGCCTTCGGCCATCCGCACCGGGTGTTCGGGTGCCGACGCGGCGTCCGCCGGGGTGAGGGTCGCGCGGAGGTCCGCAAGGGGGAACGCGTAGGACGGCACCACCCGCTTCGGTTCCCAGACCAGCACCGCGCGCCGCGAGTCGGCGAAGGTCCGTCCACTCGCGACCGCGCGGACTCGCTTGGCCACCGGCTCGTACCGCAGTTCGGCCAAGTCCCCGGTGAACCGCGCGCCCATGCGTGTCGCCATGGGTCAACCATCCGCGCCGGTGCGGGCCGCCGTCAACACCCTGCCGGGCGCGGTGTGTGGTGGATCCTGGCGGGGTAGGGACTTTGCCGGTTGCCTGGCACCGGAAGCGATCCGTTCACCGCATCCGGCCCGGCCGAGCCTGCCTTCCCGGCCAAGCCGAGCTGGATGGGCATCGCCCTCGCAGAGATCCTTCTCGGCCAGCACTCCCTGCCCACCTACCCGGCCGGGCCGAGCCAGGCCGTCATCGCCTCGCGCAGGCCCTTCTCCTCCAGCTCGCCGACCGATGCCCACGCCAGATACCCGTCCGGGCGTACCAGCGCCGCCAACTCCTGGTCCGGGAAGGCCAACGGCCGCGCCGTCACCACGCGGACCCGGCTCCCCCACTCCGCCGCCACCCGCGCCGCTTCCGTGTCCGCGGCCAACAACACCGCACCGCCGTTGCGGAAGCGGGTTGCCAGCGTCGTTCCGTCGTCCAGGGCCAAGTCCGGGACCCGGTGGCCGATCAGCGGGAAGTCGCCCGGGATGTCGTAGTGCTGCCAGCCGCCGCCGATGCCGGTGATCACGTGGGTGGCGCCGTCCGGGGTGTCGAGCAAGTCGGCCACCACCCCGCGCAACGCCTCCGCCCGGGGCCCGCGTGGTGCGCTCAGCGCCGTCTGCGCCAGGCTCCAGCGCTGCACCCACTCACCGATCGGGTGCCGCTCCGGTGTGTAGGTGTCCACAAGGGACTCCGGGGCGAGCCTCCGCGCGACGAGCGCGAGCTTCCACCCCAGGTTGACCGCGTCGCCGAGCCCCAGGTTGAGGCCCTGTCCGCCCGCGGGCGAGTGCACGTGGGCGGCGTCGCCGCACAGCAGCACCCGGC
This sequence comes from Amycolatopsis ponsaeliensis, assembly GCF_030182635.1. Classification (NCBI taxonomy): domain Bacteria; kingdom Bacillati; phylum Actinomycetota; class Actinomycetes; order Pseudonocardiales; family Pseudonocardiaceae; genus Amycolatopsis; species Amycolatopsis ponsaeliensis. The sequence goes on along the minus strand of NZ_JAPZLD010000022.1, from coordinate 37,216 downwards.
CGCGCCGGTAGGTCGTCGCCTGCCGGGTCGTGTCCGCGTAGCGCGTGCCGACGTGCACGCGCGTCACCGCGACGTCGGTGCCGCTGACCCGCCGCAGGCTGGCCTGCATCTCCTCCGCCGTCACGGGCGCGTCCCGGTCCTCGCCCACCTCGTACTCGACGGTGTGCACGCGCGGCGGCCCGTCGCCGTCGGCCCAGCCGCCGAGCACGTACGAGCCGTTCTCCCCGTGCTGCCAGCCTCCCGCGACGAGCTTCTCCGGCGCGTCGAGGTCGACGATCGCCTGCCGGCCGGTGAAGACGGGGTCCACGCCCGGGAAGTCGAACCCGGCCAGGCGGCGCACGGTGCTGCGCCCGCCGTCCGCACCCACCAGCCGGCCGGCCCGGATCGAGCCCTGTCCGGTGTGGACGGTCACGCCGTCGTCGTCCGCATCGAACCCGGTCAGCGCGACGCCGCGCCGTACCTCGACTCCCGCCCAGGCACGGAGGATCTCCTCCAGGTCGGCCTGGCTGACGACGCCCGCGCCGAGGAACTCGTCGCCGGGACCCGGCGGCCGCAGCCGGTCGGCCCGGATCCCGATCCCCGCGAAATGCCCGACGAAGATGTCTCCCATCGGGGCTCCGGGCGGCGGCAGCGTGGCCGGGCCGACCCACATCGCGGCGGCCTGCTCGACCTCGGGCAGCAGGCCACGCAGGTGCAGCGCGTGCACCGAAGGGGTGTTGAGCGCCCGCGCCCCCATCGATCCGAAGCGCGCCCGCGGCGTCTCCGTCTCACGCTCCAGGACCAGCACCCGGGCGCCGCCCAGCCGGAGCTCGCCTGCCAGCAGCAGGCCCACTGGGCCACCGCCGGCCACCACGACGTCGAAGTCCATCTCCTCGTACCCCCAGAAAACCCGGAACAGCGTGCTCAGTAAGACCACGGTAGCGAACTGGGTACAGTGTTCGCAATAACGGAGGAGGTGCGCGGTGCCGGCGAACGACCAGCCGCCGCTCTGGCTGCGTCCCGAGCACGGCACGCGCGGCCCGAAGCCCGCCCACACCCGCCGCGACGTCGCCCTCGCCGCCGTCCGGATCGCCGACGCCGACGGCCTCGACGCCGTCTCGATGCGGCGCGTCGCGGCCGAGCTGGGCGCCGGGACGACGTCGCTCTACCGGTACGTGTCCAAAAAGGACGAAGTGCTGGAGCTGATGGGTGACGAGGTGCTGGGCGAGCTGCGCGACACGACGCTGCCCGCCGGCTGGCGTGACGGGCTGCGCGCGATCGCCCGCCTGCTGCGGGACGTCTGCCTGCGGCACCCGTGGTTCGCGTCGGTGCTGGCGGGCCGGGCGATCCACGGCCCGCACAGCCTCCGCTGGCGCGAGCGCACGCTCTCGGTGTTCGACGGCATGGACCTCGGCACCGACGACATGCTCGCCGCGCTCGGCACGGTCTCGGCGTTCGTCCTCGGCCACGTGCTGGGCGAACTCGCCGACCGCGAGGCGGCGCGACGTTCGGGGCTCAGCCACGAGCAGTGGATGGAGCGGGAAGGCGAATACGGCCCGATGATCATGAACAGCGGCGAGTACCCACGCTTCACGCGGGTGATGATCGAGGCCGAGCTGCCGCACGCCACCGACCGCCAGAACCGGGGGTTCGAAGCCGGGCTGGACCGGGTGCTGGCCGGGATCGCGACGCACCTGCCCCGCCGAGGCCGCCCCGACGCGCCAAGGCCGCGCAGCAGTCCTCTGCAGAGGCTCGATTGACCGGCGCCGGTCAGTCGTGACCACGCCCCGCGCCCCGCAGGATGTCGAACGCGTGCTGCCGGTGCGTCGCGAACAGCGCGAGCGCCGCCTCCCGGTCGCCGGCTCGCAGCGCGTCCGCGAGCTGCCGGTGTTCGGCGGGGATGCCCGCCAGGTAGCCGTCGGTGTCGACGCCGATGCGGGTCAGCAGGAACAGGTGGACCTGCGACCGGATCGCCTGCCACGCCTCGCCCAGGCGGCGGTGCCCGGCCGCGGCGTAGACCGCGTCGTGGAAGTCGAGGTCACAGCGGACCATCTCGTGCGCGTCGGCCGCCCGTTCCATGCGGGCCACGGCGGCGTCGACCGCTTCCAGGCCGGGTGCGCGGTCGATCACCAGCCCCACGGCGAGCTGCTCCAGCGCGGCCCGCAGGCTGTCCAGCTCGGCGACGTCCACTTCGGACAGTGACGTCACCGTCGTGCCCCGGTGCCATTCACCACGGACGAGCCCTTCGCGGTCCAGCTTGAGCAGCGCCTCGCGCACCGGCCCGCGGCTGACGCCCAGCGCCTCCGCCAGCTCCACCTCGCGCAGCTGACTTCCCGGCGCGTACGTCCCGTCGAAGATCGCGTCGCGGATGCGGTCGGCGACCTCGTCGGCGAGCCCGCGCCGGCGCGCGGGAGCCACTTGAGCACTCATGTCCTGATGTTAACATTCAGACATGACGATCCCCCGCTTCCACCTCGCCATGCCGGTCGACGACCTGGCCGCCGCCCGCCGCTTCTACGGCGAAGTCCTCGGCCTCGCCCAGGGCCGCAGCTCCGACACGTGGGTCGACTGGAACCTGCACGGCCACCAGTTCGTGACGCACCTGGCCCCGGAGCGGCCGCAGCGCGTCCACAACCCCGTCGACGGCCACGACGTGCCGGTGCCGCACTTCGGCCTGATCCTCGAGGTCGAGCAGTTCAAGACCCTGTCCGAGCGGCTGCGGGCGGCCGGGACGCAGTTCATGATCGAGCCCTACGTCCGCTTCGAAGGCCAGGCCGGCGAGCAGTGGACCATGTTCCTCCTCGACCCCGCCGGGAACGCCTTGGAGTTCAAGGCTTTCGCGGACGACTCACAGGTCTTCGCTGTCTGATCCTTCCGGCGCAGCTCGCAAGGAGCCCGGGTGCGCCTTCGCGGCCGGGTCGCGCCGGGTCTTGACCAGGCTGGCGACCGTCACGACGACCAGGACGCCGATGATCACCGCCAGGCTCACCGGCGTGGCGATCTCCGGGACGCGCGGGTCGAGGTCGACGTGCGCCCAGTGCAGGATCAGCTTCACGCCGATGAACGCGAGGATCACCGCGAGCCCGGCCGAGAGGTACACGAGCCGGTCGAGCAGGCCCTTCACCAGGAAGTACAGGGCCCGCAGGCCGAGCAGCGCGAACGCGTTCGCGGCGAACACGATGTACGGCTCTTCGGTGACGCCGAAGACCGCGGGGATCGAGTCGAGGGCGAACAGGAGGTCGACGCCGCCGATCGCGACCAGGACGACCACCAGCGGCGTCACCATCCGGCGCCCGCCGGCGCGGGTGAGCAGCCGGCCGCCGTCGTAGGCGTCGGAGACCGGCAGGATCCGCCGGGCCGTCCGGACGACGACGTTGTGCTCGATGTCGGGATCGGCGTCGCGGTGCCGGAACAGCTGCACGCCGGTGTAGATCAGCAGCAGCCCGAAGAGCAGGAACATGAACGAGAACAGTGCGAGGAGCGTCGCGCCGAGGACGATGAAGATCCCCCGCATCACGAGCGCGAGGATGATCCCGAACGTGAGCACCTTGTGCTGGTGCTCCTCCGGGACGGCGAACGTCGTCATGATGATCACGAACACGAACAGGTTGTCGACCGAGAGGCTCTTCTCGACGATGTAGCCGGCGAAGTACTCGGTGCCGAACTCGCCGCCGTGGGCCAGCGTCAGCCAGACGCCGAACACGACCGCGACCGCGATGTAGCCCACCGACCACGCGACGGCTTCGGCGAACCCGACCCGGTGCGGCCGGACCGCGGCCAGCACGAGGTCGACCGTGAGCAGCGCCAGCACGACGCCGATGGTGACCAGCCAGGTGCCGACGCCCATCGCTCCCCCGCTCCCCGTGGTTGCGGCGATCGTAAGGGCAGGAACGCGAACGCGCACCCGGAGTCCACAGTGGACACCTCAGGCGAGGTTGGCCGCCGCCAGCTCGATGTGCGGGTCGAGCTCGAGGCCGCCGGCGCGCAGGGTGTCGTCGACGATCCGCCAGACCCAGCGGGCCAGGAGCGCGGCCAGCTCGGCGCGGTCGACGCCGCGCGGGTTCTCCAGCCAGCGCGAGGTGCTCGACTCCACCAGGCCGACCAGCCCGAAGGCGACCGCTTCGCAGACGCGGGTGTCCACTCCGAACAGTCCGAGGTAGTGCTCGAACACCACGGTCAGCTGCCGCGCGATGGCGGTCTTGCCGTCGGCGAAGACGTCGGGGGCGCCGTCCATCGCGTGCCGGGTCAGGTAGCGGTAGAGCGAGCCGTGCTCGGCCAGCCAGCGGGTGTGCGCGCCGATCGCCGAGCGGATCAGCTCCATCGGCGTGCCGCTCGGGTTCCACAGGGGCGCGAACTCCGCGGTGATCAGCTCCGCGACCCGGGCGGCGATCGCGTGCTGCAGGTCGGCGGCGCCGTCGAAGTGCCGGTAGAGGCGCGTGCGGGCGACGCCGGCTTCGTCGGCGATCTGCTCGGTGGACACCTCGGGCCCGTGCCGGGCGATCGCACGTAGGCCCGCCTCGACGAATTCGCGGCGGCGGCGGTCGCGCTGGCCGGCCCACCGCGCGGCCCGGCCATCGGGAGGCCGCGGCCTGTCCGTCGATGTCATCGGCACGAAGTGTACCGGCGGGTGCACTATGGCGTACGATGCCGTACCTCTTACTTTGGGTGCCAGAAGGTCGCGGAGAGTGACAATGAGGAACGTCGACGAGGAGCCGCCGGACGCCGTGCTGCTCGCCGCCCTCCGCGCCGGTGACTTCGACGCCGGCGGCGCCCTGTTCCGCCGGCACGCCGAGCCGCTGCGCCGGACCGCGGCGGCGTGGGCGGTGCAGCCCGCGGAACGCGACGACCTGGTGGCCGAGACGTTCGTCCGGGTGCTGGCCGTCGTGCACGCGGGCGGCGGCCCGGACGGCGACCTGCGCCCGTACCTCGTGGTGACGCTGCGGAACCTGGTGTCGCGGTGGGGCCGGCAGCGCAGCCGGGTCGAGCTGTGCGAAACGGTGCCCGAGACGTCGTCGAGCGGCGCCGACGAGCTGGCCCTGCACCGGTCGAACGAGAAGCTCGTGTGGTCGGCGTACTGCACGCTGCCGGGCCGGTGGCGGACGGTGCTCTGGCGCACCGAGGCCGAAGGCGACACGCCGACGGAGGCGGCCCCGCTCCTGGGCCTGACGCCGAACAGCGTGTCGGCGCTGGCGATGCGGGCGCGCGAGGGGCTGCGCCAGGCGTACCTGCAGGTCCAGGTCCCCGACGCCGAGAAGCCGGTCTGCCGCGAACCCCGCCGGCGCATGGGCGCGTGGGTCCGGGGAGCGTTGTCCCCGCGCCGGGCGAGCGTGGTCGCCGACCACATCGCGGGCTGCGGCTCGTGCCGCACGGTGGCCACCGGCCTGGACGAAGCGAACCGCGAGCTCCCGGGCTTGGCAGCCCGCCTCACCGGCTAGCAGCCGCACGTACCCGAAGGGTCGGCTCGCGTACCTGGACAGTCGGCCAACGCGGTCCACGAGCCGACTGCACAGGTACGCCAGCCGGGCCGGCCCCGTCCTGAATGAGTCATTCAGGACCTCCGAAGACCTGAATGACTCATTCAAGACGTCTGGCGAGCGGACCACCGTTGCGTGGAGGTTGCCTTGACCCCGCTGCTCCGGGTTACCGTGAAGCCCGGCCCAGGAGGTGGCGGTGGACGACGAAGTCTGCGCGGTCCGGCCCGGCACCGACGTCGCCGGGCACGCCCGGCTGCTCGCCGGCATCCACGACGCCGTCCTCTCCGGGCGGGCGCCTCGGACCGCGCCGAGACGGCTGGTCGAACGCTCGTGGCGTCGCGTCGCCGCGCAGGGTGTCGATCCCGACCGGCCGCCCGCACCCGATCCCGTCGGCGCCGCCGAAGTCGAACGGCGACGCACGGTCTGCCGGCTCGGCGAAGTCCTCCCCGAACTCCGCGGCGCGCTGACGTCGGTCGCCGAAGACGCGCACCACCTGATGGTCGTCACCGACGCGGACGGCGTCGTCCTCTGGCGCGAGGGCGCCCGCGGCGTCCGGCACCGCGCCGACTCGCTCGGCTTCACCGAAGGCGCCACCTGGTCCGAACCCGCCATCGGCAGCAACGCGATCGGGACGGCGCTGGCCGAGGCCGCCCCGGTGCAGATGTTCGCCGCCGAGCACTTCGTGCGCTCCCACCACTCCTGGGCCTGCACCGCCTACCCCGTGCACGACCCGCGGACCGGCGAGCTGCTCGGGATCGTCGACGTCAGCGGGCCCGCCGAGACCGTCCACCCGATGACCGTCGCCCTGGTCGGGACGTCGGTGCGGTTGGCCGAGGCCGTCCTGCGGCAGCGGCACGAGGCCCGGCTCGAAGGTCTCCGGCAGCTGTCCGGGCACGTCCTCGCCGGTGGGCCCGGGCTCGTCGTCGACGACCACGGCTGGGTCGCCGCCCGCAGCGGCGTCTTCGGGATCGACCGCGTCGCCGCACCCCGCCACGGCATTCCCGTCGCGGTTCGCGGCATCGGGGCGTGCGAGCCCGAGCCGGTGCCGGGCGGCTGGCTGCTGCGGCCGAGTCGCCGCGAAACCCTGAGGCTCACCCTAGAACTCGACCCGCCGCGCGCGATCGTCGAAGGGTCGGCGCGGTGGACGCATCCGCTGGGCCGGCGGCAGGCGGACCTGCTGCGGCTGATCGCGACCGCGGGCCCGGCCGGAGTGTCGGCCGCGCAGCTGTCGGAGACGGTCTACGGCGACCGGACGCACCTGGTGACCGTCCGCGCGGAGCTGTCGCGGCTGCGCAAGCTGATCGGCGGCTTGCTGCTCGCCCGCCCGTACCGGGTCGCGCCCGGTGTCGAAGTCGTGCTGATGCAACCCTAGGGCAACCCTTACGCGGACCCGGCCCGCCGGGGTTGGCTGCTCGGACGCGCCGCCGACGAAGACGGTGCCCGAGACGGGGAGGTCCGCTCATGACCCAGACCCTCGAACCGGCCGCGGCCGTCGATGCCCGGCAGCGCGTCGAAGGCTGGCTCGCCGGCTTCGAGGCCGCGCTCGCGGCCCGGGACGCCGACCGGGCCGCCGCCCTGTTCGCGACGACGTCGTTCTGGCGCGACCTGATCGCGTTCACCTGGAACCTGAAGACCGTCGAGAACCGGGACGGCGTGAAGGACCTCCTCCTCGCCACGATGGACACCGCCGACGCCCACGGCTTCCACGCCACCGAGGAGCCGACCGAGTCCGACGGCGTCGTCGAGGCGTGGATCGGGTTCGAGACCGTCGCCGGCCGCGGCCGTGGGCACCTGCGGCTCACCGGCGAAGGCGCGTTCACCTTCCTCACGACGTTGCACGAGCTCAAGGGCCACGAAGAGCCGCTCGGCACGACCCGGCCGAAGGGCGCCGAGCACGGCGTCAACCGCGAGCGCGTCACGTGGTCCGAAGCGCGGCAAGCGGAAGCGGACGAACTGGGCACGACGCGGCAGCCGTACGTCGTCGTCATCGGCGGCGGGCAGGGCGGGATCGCGCTCGGCGCCCGGCTGCGCCAGCTCGGCGTGGACCACGTCGTGGTCGACCGGTACGCACGGCCGGGCGACCAGTGGCGCGGCCGCTACAAGTCCCTGTGCCTGCACGACCCCGTCTGGTACGACCACCTGCCCTACCTCGACTTCCCGCGCACCTGGCCGGTCTTCGCGCCGAAGGACAAGATCGCCGACTGGCTCGAGATGTACACGAGGGTCATGGAGGTGAACTACTGGTCGTCGACGACCTGCACGAGCGCCTCCTACGACGAAGAAACGAAAGAATGGACGGTCGTCCTCGACCGCGACGGCGAAGAAGTCGTCCTCAAGCCGAAGCACCTGGTGCTCGCGACCGGCATGTCGGGCAAGCCGAACGTCCCGGTACTCCCCGGGCAAGATCGCTTCCGCGGCGAGCAGCACCACAGCTCGAAACACCCGGGCCCGGACGCCTACCGCGGTAAGAAGGCCGTGATCGTCGGGTCCAACAACTCGGCGTTCGACATCTGCGGCGCGCTGTGGGAAGCCGGCGCCGACGTGACGATGATCCAGCGCAGCACGACGCACATCGTGAAGTCGGACTCGCTGATGGACCTCGGCCTCGGTGACCTCTACTCGGAACGCGCGCTCGCCGCGGGCATGACGACGCAGAAGGCGGACCTGACCTTCGCGTCACTCCCCTACCGGATCATGCACACGTTCCAGCAGCCCGTGTACGCGGCGATCAAGGACCGCGACCAGGAGTTCTACGACCGCCTCGAAGGCGCGGGCTTCCGGCACGACTGGGGCGACGACGACTCCGGCCTCTTCATGAAGTACCTGCGCCGCGGCTCGGGCTACTACATCGACGTCGGAGCGGCCGACCTGGTGGCCAACGGCGACGTCAAGCTCGCGCACGGCCAGGTCGTCGAGCTGACGGAGAACTCGGTGAAGCTCGAAGACGGCACCGAGCTGGAGGCCGACCTGGTCGTCTACGCGACGGGCTACGGCTCGATGAACGGCTGGGCGGCGGACCTGATCAGCCAGGAGGTCGCGGACAAGGTCGGCAAGGTGTGGGGCCTGGGCTCGGACACGACCAAGGACCCGGGCCCGTGGGAGGGCGAGCAGCGCAACATGTGGAAGCCCACCCAGCAGGAAGGGCTGTGGTTCCACGGCGGGAACCTGCACCAGTCCCGGCACTACTCGCTCTACCTGGCCCTGCAGCTGAAGGCCCGTGCGGAAGGCATCCCGACGCCGGTCTACGGGCTGCAGGAGCGGCACCACCTGTCCTAGGAACCGAGCGCGCTCGCGGGATCGCCGAACAGCAAGGCCGTCCCGTGGGCGCGCTTGAAGTACAGGTGCGCGTCGTGCTCCCAGGTGATCGCGATGCCGCCGTGCAGCTGGACCATCTCCGCCGCCGCGTGGGAAAACGCCTCGCTGCACACGACTTTCGCGGTCGTCACGGCTTCGGCGTCACCGTCCACCAGGGCCGCGTACAGCGCCGAGCGGGCCGCTTCGACGTGGACGTGCACGTCGGCCATCCGGTGCTTCAGCGCCTGGAACGACCCGATCGCCCGGCCGAACTGACGCCGTTGTTTCGTGTACTCCACCGTCAGTTCCAGCGCGCGAGCCGCCGCGCCGACCTGTTCCGCGGCGACGGCAACGACGGCCGTGTCCCGTAGTTTCCGCAGGGTGAAGCCGTCGGCGTCGAGGCGCCGGGCCGGCGTCGAGGCGAACTCCACGACCGCCAGCCGGCGGGTCGGGTCCAGCGTGGTGACGCGCTCCCGGCGGACGCCGTCGAGCGGGACTTCGAACAAGCCGATGCCCTCGGACGTCCGGGCCACGGCCAGGAGGACGTCGGCGAGGTCACCGTCGAGGACGTAGTGGGCGCGACCGTCGAGACCGGTTTCCGACGCGGTCAAGCCCGGCGCCCAGTCTTCGTCGGACCACGCCAGCGCGGCGAGGGTCGTGCCCGCGGCGATCCCCGGCAGCAGCCGTTCGCAGGCTTCGTCGTTTCCGGTGCGCAGCAACGCTTCGCCGCACAACACCGCGGAGCCGAGCATCGGCGCGGGGGTGAGCGTGCGGCCGAGCTCTTCCAGGACCACGCAGGCCTCGGCCAGGCCGGCGCCCGCGCCGCCGTAGTGCTCGGGGATCGCGAGGGCCGCGACGCCGATCTGCTCGCACAGCGTCGACCAGAGCTTGTCGTCGTACCCGAGCGGCGACTCCATCGCCGCCCGCACCGCTTCCGGCGCCGACCGGCGGGTCAGCAGCGACCGCACCGCGTCCCGCAGGGCGACGGACTCTTCCGACTCGAAAGGATCCGTCATCGCAGCCCCGCCAGGACGCGCGCCCGGTGGAACGAGCTGGTTCCCCAGGCCCCGGCCAGGGCCCGCACCTTCGTCAGCCGCAGGCCGAGGTCGTGTTCGGCGGTGTAGCCGATGGCGCCGTGCACCTGGAGGGCCGTGCGCGCGGCGAGGTACGCGGCGTCGCCCGCCATGACCTTCGCCGCCGAGACGTCCCGGGTGAACGTGTCCCCGGCGACGGCCGCGCCGTACAGGAGCGGCCGGGCGAGCTCGAGCTGGGTCACGACGTCGGCGAGCAGGTGCTTGACCGCCTGGTACTCGCCGATGGCCCGGCCGTACTGGCTGCGCTGCTTGGCGTAGGCGACCGAGGCGTCGAGGAGCCACTGGCCCGCGCCGAGCAGCTGGGCGGAGACGGCCAGGACGCCCCGGTCGAACGCGACCGGATCGGCGGCGGTGGGGCGCGTGGTCCCGGTGATCCGGAACAGCCGCCGGGCCGGGTCGACCGACCGGACGAGCTCGGTCCCGACGCCGGAGACTTCGCCCTCGTTGAGGTCGAGGACCACGCCGGCGACGTCGGCGTCCAGGGCGAGCGGGACTTCCGGCGGCGCGACGACCGTGGCCAGGAGGTCGCCCCCGGCGAGCGCGGCGAGCCGGTCGCCGGTCAGCACCGCGGGTGCCACGGCGGCCGTCTCGACCAGCGGGCCGGGCACGGCGTGGTAGCCCAGCGCTTCGAAGGCGACCACCAGGTCGACCGCGGACCCGCCGAGCCCGCCGTGGTCCTCGTCGACCAGCAGCGCGGGGACGCCGAGGTCGGCGAGCGCGCGCAGCAGCTTCAAGCCACGCTCGGGCGAACCCGCGGCCCAGGCCCGCGCGACCGCGGCGGTGTCCGCGCCACCCAGCAGGTCGTGCAGCGACGCGGAGAACTGGCGCTGTTCCGGCGACAGCTGGAACTTCATCGGCGCGCCTCCCTCGGCAGTTTCAGCAGCCGTTCGGCGATCGTGTTGCGCTGGATCTGGTCGGTGCCGCCGTAGATGGGCCCGGCGAGGGAGAACAGGTAGCCATCCACCCAGTCGCGGTCGGTCTCGGCGGCCGGGCCGAGCACGTCCAGGGCGGTCTCGTGCAGCTCGACGTCGAGGTGCGACCAGAACAGCTTGTTCACGCTGGACTCCGGGCCCAGCTCACCGCCGTCGGCGAGGCGGCTCACCGTGCCGAACGTGTAGAGCTGGTAGGCGCGGGCGCCGATCCAGGCGTCGGCGACACGGTCCTGTGTGGACGGTGGCGAGTCCTGCGCCCGCCAGAGATCCACGAGCCGGCCGGCGGCGGCGAGGAACCGGCCCGGGCTGCGCAGCGACAGGCCGCGCTCGTTGTTGGCGGTCGTCATCGCGACCCGCCAGCCCTGGCCCACCTCCCCGATCACGTCCTCGTCGGGCACGAAGACGTCGTCGAAGAAGATCTCCGCGAACCCGGGTTCGCCGTCCAGCTGCGGGATCGGCCGGACCGTGACGCCGTCGGCGCGCAGGTCGGCCATGAAGTAGGTCAGGCCGTGGTGGCGCTGCGCGTCCGGGTCCGTGCGGAACAGGCCGAACGCCCGGTCCGCGAAGGACGCCCGCGAACTCCAGGTCTTCTGCCCGGAAAGCCGCCAGCCGCCGTCGGTCCGGACCGCCGTGCTGCGCAACGCCGCGATGTCGCTGCCCGCCTCGGGTTCCGACCACGCCTGCGCCCAGACTTCGTCGCCGCGGGCCATCGCGGGCAGGATGCGGTCACGCTGCTCCTGCGTGCCGTGCGCGAACAGCGTGGGGCCCAGCATGAAGATGCCGTTCTGGCTCACCCGGCCCGGCGCGCCCGACGCGTAGTACTCCTCCTCGAACAGCAGCCACTGCAGCATCGAGGCGTCCCGGCCGTGGTACTCGCGCGGCCACGACACGACCGACCACCGCGCCTCGGCGAGTTCGGCCTCCCACTCGCGGTGCGCCGCGAAGCCTTCGGCCGTGTCCATCGACGGCAACGCCCGGACGTGCGTCGCGAGCCAGTCCCGGGCTTCGTCGCGGAAGGCCGCGGACGCCTCGTCGATGTCGAGGTCCATCAAGCCCCCTTGTTCGCGTCGCGCATGGACCGGGCGGACTGCCCGCCTAGCGAGTCCTCCGATGTCTCCGCGTTGTGGGCGTGCGCCAAGTGGTGCAGCCCGAACACGGAGTCCATTCCGGACCGCAGCCCCATCAGGTCTTCGGCCTGGTTGACGGCCTTCTTCGCCAGCGCGAGGCCGAACGGCGGCATCGCGCCGATCTTCTCCGCCAGCTCCAGGGTGTGCTGTTCCAGCTCCGCGCGCGGGACGATCCGGGTGACCATCCCCCATTCCTTGGCCTGCTGGACGGTGAAGCGCTCACCGGTGAACAGGACCTCCTTCGCCGCCCGAGGCCCGAGCACCCACGGGTGCGCGAAGTACTCGACACCAGGAATTCCCATGCGCACCACCGGATCGGCGAAGAACGCGTCGTCGGCCGCCACGATCAGGTCGCACACCCACGCGAGCATCAGCCCGCCCGCGATGCAGGCGCCCTGGACGCTCGCGATCATCGGTTTCGGGATCTCCCGCCAGCGCCGGCACATGCCCAGGTAGACCTCGGACTCGCGGGCGAACCGCTGGTCGCCGCCGACGCGGTCGGTGTGGTCCCACCACATCACCGCGCGCCGGTCGAACGACTGGTCGGCGTCCCGGCCCGGGCTGCCGATGTCGTGGCCGGCGGAGAAGTGCTTTCCTTCGCCCGCCAGCACGATCACCTTGACTTCGGCGTCGTTCACCGCGCGGGCGAAGGCGTCGTCGAGGGCGTAGGTCATCGCCGAGTTCTGGGCGTTGCGGTAGTCGGGCCGGTTCATGGTGACCACGGCGACCGGCCCGCGGCGCTCGTAGCGGACGACGTCTTCGCTCATTTCGTCTCCTCACTGAGCAGCCGCTTCAGCACTTTGCCGGAAGCGTTGCGGGGCAGCGCGTCCAGGAACGCGACCGACCGCGGGGTCTTGTAGTTGGCGAGCCGTTCGCGGCAGAACGCGATGACGTCGGCCTCGGTCAGGCCGCTGCCGACGACGAAGGCCTTGCCGACCTCGCCGAGCCGCTCGTCCGGGACGCCGATGACGGCGACGTCGCGGACGCCCGCCAGCTCGGTGAGGGCGTGCTCGACCTCGGCCGGGTAGACGTTGAAGCCACCGCAGATGTACATGTCCTTGAGCCGGCCGGTGAGCGTCAGGTTCCCGGCGTCGTCGAGTTCGCCGACGTCACCGGTGTGCAGCCAGCCAGCCTCGTCGACGGCCTTCGCGGTCGCCTCGGGGTCGTCGAGGTAACCGAGCATCACGTTCGGTCCTCTCAAGACCACTTCGCCCGGCGAGCCGTGGATCTCGACCTCGAACCCGGCGGTCGCGCGACCGGACGTCTTCGCGACCAGTTCCGCGTCGTCGCCCGGGCGGCACATCGTCACCACCACGGCTTCGGTGAGGCCGTACGCGGTGAGGACGATGTCGAAGCCCAGCTCGGAGCGCATGCGCCGGACGAGCGAGGCGGGCACGTCCGCGGCGCCGGTGACCGCTAGCCGCAGCGACGAAAGGTCGCCGCGTTCCGGCTCGTGCAACAGGGACTGGAAGATCGTCGGCGCGCCCGGCAGCACCGAGATCCGCTCCCGGTCGATCACCCCCAGCGCGGCTTTCACGTCGAACACCGCCTGCGGCACGATCGTCGCGCCGGTCAGCAGGCCGACGACGATCCCGGCCTTGTAGCCGAAGCTGTGGAAGAACGGGTTGATCACCAGGTACCGGTCTTCGGCGGTGACCCGGCCGCAGTCCGCCCAGGCCGCGGCGACGCCGACGACCTGGCGGTGGGCCGACAGCACGCCCTTCGAGCGGCCGGTGGTCCCCGAGGTGAACAGGATGTCGCTGACGTCGTCCGGCTTGACCGCGTCCGCGCGTGCCTCGGCTTCGGCGAGGGGCACGCCGTCCGCCAGCGCGAGGAACTCGTCCCAGCCGAGCGCGCCCCCGACCGGCCGGTGCGGCTGCTCCAGGGCGACCCGGACGACGGTGCCGAGGTCGGGCAGATCCGTGCCGGTCGCGACGATCGCGGCGTGGCGGTCGGTGCCGAGGAAGTCGGCCGCCACGACCAGGGCTTTCGCCCGGCTGCGGACCAGCAGGTCCACGGTCTCGGCGGCGGTGAACCGGGTGTTGACCGGCACCAGCGACGCGCCCGCGTAGAGCGCGCCGAGTGCCGTCAGGACCCAGTGGTGGGTGTTGGGGAGGGTGATCGCGACGCGGTCGCCGGGCCGGACGCCGCGGGCGAGGAAGGCCCGCGCGACCGACTGAACACGTTCCAGAAGGTCGTCGAACCCGAGCCGCAGGGAGCCGTCGACCAGTGCCTCCGCCGAGCCGAACTTCGCGGCGGCATCGCGGACGACGGCCGGGATCGTGGTCTGTCCCACCACACCCTCCTCTGGACCGGCAAACTAGAACGTGTTCTCATTACCCTAGGTCCCGGACCGGGCCGGCAGCAAGGAGGCGAGCGTGGAACCGACGCGATTCCGCCGCGAGGTCGCGGACTGGCTCGCGGACAACCTGACCGGCGAGTTCGCTCAGCTGCGCGGCCTCGGCGGCCCGGGACGCGAGCACGAGGCGTTCGACCTGCGCCTGGCCTGGGAACGGCACCTCGCCGCGGCGGGCTGGACGTGCGTCGGCTGGCCGGTCGAGCACGGTGGGCGCGGCCTGTCCCTCGGCGAGCAGGTCGCCTTCCATGAGGAGTACGCGGCGTCGGGCGCGCCCGCGCGCGTCAACCACATCGGCGAGCAGCTGCTCGGCCCGACGCTCATCGCCTTCGGCACGCCCGAGCAGCGAAAACGGTTCCTGCCCAAGATCGTCGCCGTCGAAGAGCTGTGGTGCCAGGGCTACTCCGAGCCCGGCGCCGGGTCCGATCTGGCCGCCGTCTCGACGTCGGCGGTCCGGCGCGACGGCGATTGGGTGGTCAACGGCCAGAAGATCTGGACCTCGCTGGCGCACGTGGCCGACTGGTGCTTCGTCGTCGCCCGCACCGAACCCGGGTCGCAGCGCCACCACGGCCTGTCCTACCTCCTGGTGCCCCTGCGCCAGGACGGCGTCACCGTGCGGCCGATCCAGCAGCTGACCGGGACGTCGGAGTTCAACGAAGTCTTCTTCGACGACGCCCGGACGCCGGCCGAAATGGTCGTCGGCGAGCCCGGCGACGGCTGGAAGATCGCGATGGCCACCCTCGGCTTCGAACGCGGCGTCTCCACACTCGGCCAGCAGATCGGCTTCCGCCGCGAGCTCGACGACATCGTCGCCGATGCGAAACGGACCGGCACCTACGACGACCCGCTGCTGCGCACCGACCTCGCCCGCGCCCGGATCGGCCTGCGCGTCCTGCGCGCGCACGCGCTGCGGACCCTCGGCCGACCCGCCGGGCCCGAGGTCGCCGTCGGGAAGCTGCTGTGGGCGCAGTGGCACCGCGGGCTCGGCGAGCTGGCGATGCGTGCCCGCGGGGCGCGGTCCCTGGTCGCGGCCGGCGCCGAACTGGACGACGCCCAGCTGCTCTACCTGTTCACCCGCGCGGACACGATCTACGGCGGTTCGGACGAGATCGAGCGGAACATCATCGCCGAGCGCGTGCTCGGCCTGCCGAGGGAGGCACGCCCGTGATCCCCCAGACAGCGTCTTTGAAAAACGTACCCGGCCACGACCTCCTCTCCGGCAAGATCGTCGTGGTCACGGCCGCGGCCGGCACCGGCATCGGGTCCGCCGTGGCGAAGCGCTGCCTCGAAGAGGGCGCGAGCGTCGTCATCTCCGACTGGCACGAACGGCGGCTCGGCGAGAAAGCGGCCGAGCTGGCTTCGCTCGGCAAGGTGCACGCGATTCCCTGCGACGTCACCGCCGAGGACCAGGTCCAGGCACTCATCGACGGCGCGGTCGACCACTTCGGACGCCTCGACGTCATGATCAACAACGCCGGGCTCGGCGGCACGAAGTCCGTACTGGACATGGCCGACGACGAGTGGTCCCGCGTTCTCGACATCACGCTCACCGGGACTTTCCGGTGTACCCGCGCGGCGTTGCGGCAGTTCGTCGCCCAAGGCGGCGGCGGGGCGATCGTCAACAACGCGTCGGTGATCGGCTGGCGGGCCCAAGCCGGGCAGGCGCACTACGCCGCCGCGAAGGCCGGAGTCATGGCCCTGACGCGGTGTTCGGCCCTCGACGCCGCCGAGCACGGCGTCCGGATCAACGCCGTCGCGCCGAGCCTCGCCATGCATCCCTTCCTCGCCAAGGTGACCAGCGACGAACTGCTGCGCGATTTGGAGAAGCGCGAAGCGTTCGGGCGCGCCGCCGAGCCGTGGGAGGTCGCCAACGTCATGGTCTTCCTCGCCAGCGACTACGCGAGCTACCTCACCGGCGAAGTCATCTCCGTCAGCAGCCAGCACCCCTAGGAGCTCCTGTGCCCGAAGCCTTCCTCCTCGACGCGGTCCGCACGCCCGTGGGCCGGCGCGGCGGCGCGCTGTCCGGGTGGCACTCCGCCGACCTCGGCGCGCACGTCATCCGGGCGGTCGTCGAGCGCGCGGGCGTCGACCCGGACCTCGTCGACGACGTCATCCTCGGCTGCACGGACACCCTGGGCCCGCAGTCGGGCAACATCGCGCGCACGGCGTGGCTGGCGGCCGGGTTCCCGGACCACGTGCCCGGCGTGACGATCGACCGGCAGTGCGGGTCGAGCCAGCAGGCCGTGCACTTCGCGGCGCAGGCCGTCATGTCGGGGACGCAGGACCTCGTGCTGGCCGGCGGCGTGCAGAACATGAGCCGCATCCCGATCAGCGCGGCGATGCTGGCCGGGCGCGAGTACGGCTTCGACGACCCGTTCTCGGGCTCGAAGGGCTGGCAGGAGCGCTACGGCAGTGTCGAGGTGTCGCAGTTCCGCAGCGCCGACATGATCGCCGCGCACTGGGACATCAGCCGCTCCGCGATGGAGGAATACGCGCTGCGCAGCCACCAGCGGGCTCTCGCCGCCATCGACGAGGGCCGATTCGACGCCGAGATCGCGCCGGTCGACGGCTTCAAGCACGACGAGGGCCCGCGCCGTGACACGTCGCTGGAGCGCATGCGCGGCCTGAAACCGCTTGCTCCGGAGTCCCGTCTGACGGCGGCGGTGGCCAGCCAGATCTCCGACGGCGCGAGCGCGGCTCTGGTCGCTTCCGAAGCGTTCGTGAAGGAGCACGGCCTGACGCCCCGGGCGCGCATCCACCACCTGTCGGTCCGCGCGGCCGACCCGGTGTGGATGCTGACCGGCCCGATCCCCGCGACGTCCTACGCGCTCCGTAAAACCGGGCTCGCGATCGACGACATCGACCTGTTCGAGGTCAACGAGGCCTTCGCCAGCGTGGTGCTGGCGTGGCTGGACGAAACGGGCGCGGACCCGTCGCGGGTCAACGTCAACGGCGGCGGCATCGCCCTCGGTCACCCCATCGGGGCGACCGGGACGAAGCTCCTCGCGACGCTCCTGCACGAACTGGAGCGCCGCGGCGGCCGCTACGGCCTGCAGACGATGTGCGAAGGCGGCGGCACCGCCAACGTCACCATCATCGAACGGCTGTCTTAGCCGAGAGCGCGCAGCTTCGGCAGCACGTCCTCGGAGAACTGGGTCAGGAACCGCTCCTGGTCGTGGCCCGGGCCGTGGAAGACGAGGTGGTTGAGGCCCGCGTCCAGGTACGGCTTGATCTGGGCCACGGCCTCGTCCGGGTCGGACGCCACGATCCAGCGCTTGGCGACCTGCTCGATCGGCAGCTCGTCGGCCAGCCGCTCCATCTCGTCGGCCGACGTGACGCTGTGCTTCTGCTCCGCCGACAGCGACAGCGGCGCCCAGAAGCGCGTGTTCTCCAGCGCCTTCTCGGGGTCGCGGTCGTACGACATCTTGATCTCGATGGTCCGGTCGATGTCCTCGACGGTCTTCTCGGCCGCCGCGGCGCCCTCGACCACCGCGGGCATCAGCTTCTCCGTGTAGAGGTCCATGCCCTTGCCGGACGTGCAGATGAACCCGTCGCCGGACCGGCCCGCGTACTTGGCCACCACCGGGCCGCCTGCGGCGATGTACACCGGCACCGGCTGCTCCGGGCGGTCGTAGATGCGCGCGTCGACCAGCTTGTAGTACTCGCCGTCGAAGTTCACGTTGTCGCTGGTCCACAGCTCGCGGATCAGCTTGACCGACTCGCGCAGCCGGGCGAAGCGCTCCTTGAACTCCGGCCACTCGCGCCCCGACACGGCGATCTCGTTCAGTGCCTCGCCGGACCCCACGCCGAGGATCACGCGGCCGCCGGACAGCAGCGACATCGTCGCGAACGCCTGCGCGATCACGGCCGGGTTGTACCGGAACGTCGGGGTCAGCACGCTCGTGCCGATCTGCACCCGCTTCGTGCGCTCGGCGACCGCCGGCATCCACGCCAGCGCCCACGGCGCGTGCCCGCCCTCGTGGCGCCACGGCAGGAAGTGATCCGACACCCAGACCGAGTCGAGGCCGACCTCTTCGGCACGCACCGCGTACTCGACCAGGTCCCGCGGTCCGAACTGCTCCGCCGACGCCTTGTAACCGACCTTGAGCGCCACGCTCATCCTCCCGTTTCCCGGCCGAGTCGCCGCAGGATCTCACCTGCCTCGGCCACTGTGCCCTCGACGATCCCGGCCACCGTGGGCAGGTCGTGGATCATGCCCACCACCTGTCCCGACGCTAGCACTCCCGCGTCCGTCCGGCCCTCGACCAGCCCCGCCCGCAACAGCATCGGGGTGTTGGCCGCCATGACCAGCTGACTCCAGGTCAGATCGTTGCCGTGCTTCATCGCGAAGCCTTCTTTGACCATGGCAACCGGGGACAGTCCGGTGATATTCCGGAACCGGAGAGCGTTGCGCGCGGCCTGCGCGAGGCCGCGGAGCCGGCCGGTTCGTTCGAGTTTCTCGACGAGGTCGGTGCGCAGCACGCGGTGCGGCAGGCCGTCGACGCGCCGGGTGACGACCGTCCCGGTGAGACCCTGCTCGAGGTAGACGCGCTTGACGTCGTCGGGGACCGTGCTCTCCTTGCTCAGCAGGAACCGGGTGCCCATCGCGACGCCCGCCGCGCCGTACGCGAGGGCCGCAGCCAGCCCGCGTCCGTCGAAGAACCCGCCGGCGGCGACGACCGGGATGTCGACGGCGTCCAGCACCGAGGGCAGCAGCAGCGTGGTCGCCACTCCCCCGGTGTGCCCGCCGCCTTCGCCGCCCTGGACGATGACGGCGTCCGCACCCCACGCCGCGACTTTCTCGGCGTGGCGCGCGGCACCGATGGACGGGATGACGACGATCCCGTGGTCCCGCAGCTTGGCGATCATCTCCTTGCGCGGCGCGAGCGCGAACGACGCCACCTTGACGCCCTCGCGGATCAGCAGGTCGACGCGGTCGCCGGCGTCGGCCGCGTCGGCGCGGAGGTTCACCCCGAACGGTTTCTCCGTGCGCTTCTTGACTTCCTCGATCGCGGCTTCCAGCTCGCCGTAGGTCATCGTGGCCGAGGCCAGGATGCCGAGCGCGCCGGCCTCGGCGGTCGCCGAGACGAGCCGTGGGCCGGCGACCCAGCCCATCCCGGTCTGCACGACCGGGTGCTCGATGCCGACGAGCTCCGTCAACGCCGTCTTCACGCCGGGACTTCCTTGTCGCGCAGGCTCTTCGGGTCCACGACCTCGCGGATGAGCCGCAGTTCTTCGTCGCTCGGCTCACGGCTGGTCACGACGCTGCCGAAGTCGATCTCGAACGTCGTCGCCGCCGCGACCTCGTCCTGGGTCACGCCCGGGTGCAGCGACACCGCCCGCATCGAGTGGTCGGGCGTGGCGAAGTCGAACACGCCGAGGTTGGTGACGACCCGGTGGACGTCGTGGAACTTCTCGGCCGACGGGCCCGCCTTCGCCGCGTTGTCGTAGCCCACGCCCGACACGACGTCCACTGTGTCCACGAAGACCCTGGCGCTGTGCCGGGGAACCCAGTAGCTGGTGCGGTGGTTGACGGTGTTGCCCGGCGCGCCCCGCACGCCCAGCAGCTGCTTCTTCGGCCGCGCGTGGTCGCCGATGGCGGAGATGTTCTGGTTGCCGTAGCGATCGACCTGGTTGGCGCCCATGACGACGTGGCGCCGCCCGTGCGGGACGATCGTGTCGAGCATCTTCCGGAACGGCTGCCAGCCCTCGACGACGCCGTCGGTGGTGACCAGGTACGCCTCGCCGTCGGACATCAGCAGGTCGGGTTCGAACGTCAGCCGCGCGAGCTTCGCGCCGAGCTGCGGGACCAGGCCCATCGGGCTGACGACGATCTCGCCGTCGCCGCGGAACAGCTCGGCCACCGCCACGACGGCGATCTCGGCCCGGGTCGCGCTCATGCCACCTCCGCCTCGAACTTGTCCACTTCGGACAGATACTGCTCGTCGCCGCCGGAGAGGAACCGGTCCACGAACCCCGGCCACGCGTCGGGATCCTTGGCGCAGGCGGCGTAGTGGCGCTGGAACCGTTCGTCGCGGCCGTAGTCCGGCACGGCCGTGGTGAAGTGCGCGCCGCGGGGTGCCTCGACGACGCCGTCGACCGCGCCGCGGTTGAGCAGCAGCGACTGCACCGGCCCGCCCGCCAGCAAGTCCGGGGTCTCGACGACTTTTTCGACCGATACGAACCTCTTCGAAGCGGCCAGGCAGAACAGGTCGTCGAAGTACGGGTCCGGGCCGAGGTACTGCGCGTTGCCGCGGGCATCGGCGCGGTTGAGGTGCACGAGCGCGACGTCGAGGTGCTGCGCGGGAACCGCGACGAGCTCCTCGCCGTCCGCGTAGGGCGAGCGCACGGTCCGCAGGTCCGGGTTGGCACGCATCACCTCCGAACCGAGCCCGGCGCGCATCGGCAGGAACGGAAGCCGTTGCGCCGCAGCGGAAAGCGCGGCGCCGAACATGCCTTCGTCGTATTCGGTGACGGCGATCGCGCCGGTCTCGCGGGCGCGGCCGAACCACGGGTCGAACGGGATCGAGTCGAGCGTGACGAACCCGAACACCACGCGCTTCACCTTGCCGGCCGCGCACAGCAGGCCGACGTCCGGGCCGCCGTAGGACACCACGGTCAGGTCCTTCACGGGCGTGCGGAGGATCGCGCGGACCAGCGCCATCGGCTTGCGCCGGGAGCCCCAACCGCCGATGCCGATGGTCATGCCGTCCGTCAGCTCGGCCGCGACGTCGTCGGCGGTCGTGCGCTTATCGGCCATTCAAGAACTCCTCGCGGGCTTCGTCGGACGCGCCGAGCAGGTTCAGCTCGAAGGTGAATCCCTGCTCGAACCGGTAGCTGCGGTGCACCTGCTGGGTGTCGATGCCGTTCAGGGCTTCCTTCGCCGCCCGGATGACCCGCGGGTCCTTCTTCGCGATGTCGCGGGCGACGGCCAGCGCGGCGTCGTCCAGCTCGGCGCGGGGCACGACCTGGTAGACCGAGCCGTGCGTGTGCAGCTCGGCGGCGGTGATGGTGCGCGCGGTGAAGTAGAGGGTGCGCATGAGGTGCTGCGGCACCAGCCGGGCGAGGTGCGTGGCCGCGCCGAGGGCACCGCGTTCGACCTCCGGGACGCCGAAGGTGGCGTCGTCGGAGGCGATGACGACGTCGGCGTTGCCGGCCAGGCCGATGCCGCCGCCGAGGCAGAAGCCGTGCACCGCGGCGACGACCGGCACCGCGCAGTCGTAGACCGCGCCGAAAGCGGCGTAACAGCCCCGGTTCGCGCCGACGAGCGCGTCGTACCCGGCGCTGCGCTGGATCTCCTTGATGTCGACGCCGGCGTTGAAGCCCCGGCCTTCCGCGCGGAGCACGACGACGTGGACGTCCTGGTCTTCGCCGGCCTTCTTCAGCGCGTCCGCGAGGTCGAACCAGCCCTGCACGGGCAGCGCGTTCACCGGCGGGAAGTCGACGGTGATCACCTCGACGTGACCGTCGCGCTTGGTCAGGATGCCCATCAGCTCGCTCCGTAGACGGGTTCGGGCTCGGGCGCTTGCTCGAGCAGGTCCTTCACCACCGGGCCGAGTTCGGCCGGGTCCCAGCGGGCGCCCTTGTCGGTGGCCGGGCCGTGGCGCCACGCCTGCGCGAGGGCGACCTTGCCGCCCTCGACCTCGAAGACGCGGCCGGTGACATGCGCGGACTCTTCGCTGCCGAGCCAGACGACCAGCGGCGAGACGTTTTCCGGGGCCATCGCGTCGAAGCCGTCGTCCGGGCGGGCCATCGACGCGAACACCGCCTCGGTCATCCGGGTCCGCGCGGCCGGCGCGATCGCGTTCACCGTCACCCCGTAGCGCGCCAGCTCGGCCGCGGCCACGACGGTCAGTCCGGCGATACCGGCCTTCGCCGCGGAGTAGTTGCCTTGGCCGACGCTGCCGAGGAGGCCGGCGCCGGAGCTGGTGTTGATCACGCGCGCGTGCGGCGTCCGCCCGGCTTTCGCTTCGGCGCGCCAGTGTTCGGCGGCGTGCCTGAGCGGCGCGAAGTGGCCCTTGAGGTGCACGCGCACGACCGCGTCCCACTCGTCCTCGCCGAGGTTGACCAGCATCCGGTCCCGGACGAACCCCGCGTTGTTGACCAGCACGTCGAGGCGGCCGAAGTGCTCCAGCGCAGTGTCGACGAGGTGCTTCGCCCCGGCCCAGCCGGCGACGTCGTCGGTGTTCGCGACAGCCTTGCCGCCCAGCGCCTCGATCTCGGCGACGACGCCGGCGGTCGCGTCCCCGTCCACGTCGTTCACCACCACCAGCGCACCCTCGGCGGCGAAGGCGAGCGCGTGCGCCCGCCCGATGCCGCGGCCGGCGCCAGTCACCACGACCGCCCGGTCCTGGCACAACCTGCTCACGAATCCTCCCGTTGGTTGACGTCGGCCGCGGCGAGGAACGCCGGGACCTCACCCCCGCCGTGGACGCGCAGGGTCGCGCCGGAGACGTAGGAAGCCAGGCCGGAGGCGAGGAACGCGGCGCAGGCGCCCACCTCCTCGGGCTCGGCGAGCCGGCCCAGCGGCACGGTCTTGCCGACCGCTTCGACCGCGGCTTCGCTGCCGTAGTGCAGGTGGGACTGCTCGGTCCGCACCATGCCGACGTCCAGCGCGTTGACCCGCACCTTGGGCGCCCACTCGACGGCAAGGCTGGCGGTGAGGTTGTCGAGCCCGGCTTTCGCGGCGCCGTAGGCGGCGGTCCC
The DNA here is from genome assembly GCF_030182635.1 of Amycolatopsis ponsaeliensis. NCBI lineage: Bacteria > Bacillati > Actinomycetota > Actinomycetes > Pseudonocardiales > Pseudonocardiaceae > Amycolatopsis > Amycolatopsis ponsaeliensis. The sequence continues at coordinate 14,254 of NZ_JAPZLD010000022.1, read as the reverse complement.
GGGCGACGCACGGGTGCCGCTGACGCTGGAGATCATGACGATGGAGCCGCCGCCGTCTTGACGCTGCATGACGGCGTTGGCTTTCTGGGAGACCAGCAGCGGAGCCAGCAGGTTCAGCTGGACGATCTTCTCGTGCAGGCGCGGCGAGGCGTCGGCGGCGGGGGCGTAGGGGGCACCACCGGCGTTGTTGACGACGACGTCGAGGCGGCCGTGCGTTTGGACGATCCCGTCGATCAGGGCCGCGACCTGGGCATCGTCTCGGATGTCGCACTGGACGAACTCGGCTGTCGTGGCGGTCTCGCGCCGGGCGCAGGTGACGACGTGGGCGCCGTGGGCGAGGAACACGTCGGTGATGCCCCGGCCCACACCGCGCACGCCGCCGGTGACGAGCACGACGGCACCGGACAGGCCCAGATCGGTCTTCACGTCACAAAACTAGAACACGTTCCAACTTTGGGCAAGGCGTGCACACCGTCGCCCGGCGCCGGCGGCCGGGGCGCGAGAAGTCTTGAATGAGTCATTCAGGTCTTCGGAGGTCCTGAATGACTCATTCAAGACTTTGCCAACAGACCCGGGGATGCAGACTAGAACGCGTTACGACTCGCGCTTCGCGGCGTCGTACTCCGAGTTGGCCGCCATGACCTCGGGCATCTGCCCCTCGACGTCCTGGATGAGCGCCAGCAGCAGCGCCGCCGTCCGGCGGCCGCGCGGCGTCAAGCTGTACTCGACCTTCGGCGGGATCGTCGGCTGTGCCTCGCGGTGCACGAAACCGTCGCGCTCGAGGGCCTGCAGTGTCTGGGCGAGCATCTTCTCGCTCACACCCGACACTCGGCGGCGCAGGGCGTTGAACCGGAGCGTGCCGTCGTGGAGCGCGGCCATCGCGAGGATCCCCCACCGGCCGGTGATGTGCTCGAGCGTCGCCCGGGACGTGCACGCCTGTGCGAACACGTCGAACACCACCTGCCCGTGCTCGTCCAGCCACTCCGGCGCCTCGCTCATGCCGTCAACGGTACCTCGCCGACCACGGAAGCCCAGGTGAGGATGCTCACCAAGAGTTTGCACTTTCTCAAAGTTAGTACACTCTGTTGGTAAGCAGTCCAGCAGCGAGGAGAAACAGATGATCGTGGTCACCGGTGCCACCGGCCAGCTCGGCCGCCTGGTCGTGGAAGGCCTCCTGAAGAAGGTGCCGGCCGCCGAGGTCGTCGCGGCCGTGCGCGATCCGGAGAAGGCCGCAGAGTTCGCCGCGCGTGGTGTGCAGGTGCGCCGGGCGGACTACGACGCCCCGGCGAGCCTCGCCGCGGCGTTCGCCGGCGCGGACAAGGTGCTGCTGATCTCGAGCAGCACGCCCGGCGGGCGGTTGGCTCAGCACGAAGCCGTCGTCACGGCCGCCCGCGAAGCCGGCGTCGGCCACCTCGCGTACACGAGCGTCCTGTTCGCCGACACGACGAAGCTGTCGCTCGCGCCCGACCACAAGGCCACCGAGGAGATCATCCGCGCGTCGGGCCTGCCGTTCACGTTCCTGCGCAACGGCTGGTACACCGAGAACTACGCGCAGACGATCGGTCAGGCGCTGGCGGTCGGGTCGTTCGCGGGCGCGGCCGGCGAGGGCAAGCTGGGCGCCGTCCCGCGGACCGACTTCGCGGAGGCAGCCGTCGAGGTCCTGACCGGCGAAGGCCACGAAGGCAAGGCGTACGAGCTGGCCGGCGACGAGCCGTTCAGCTACGCCGACCTCGCCGCCGCGGTGACCGCCGCGTCGGGCAAGGAGGTCACATACCAGGACCTGCCGGTCGGGCAGTACCGGAAGGTGCTCGTCGGCGCGGGCCTGCCGGAGCCGGTGGCGGCCATGCTGGCCGACGCCGACCGCGGCATCGCCGACGGCGAGCTGGCCTCGACGTCCGGTGACCTGAGCCGCCTCATCGGCCGCCCGACGACGCCCCTGGCCGAAGCCGTCACTGCCTTGGTCAAGAACTGAGGCGCAGGCCCTCCTCACCGGTCCGATGAGGAGGGCCTTCACGGTTTCGCGGACACCGTCCGCAGCGGGTCTCTAGGCTGTGCCCGGTGGAGCCGCTGACCGCGATCACGATGATCGCCGCGAAGTACGGAGTTTCCGGCGTGATCGGCGCCCTCACCGGCAACCAGGAGCTCGGCAGCCTGTCCGCCGAGCTGGTCGGTGCCCTCTCGGCCAGCGAAGACCGGCTGGCCGAGAAGCTGGCCGGGATCGAAAGCCAGCTGGATCAGGTGCTGGAGCAGCGATATTCGGCCGCGATCGGCGCCGGTCTGCGCACCCTGCTCGACGCGGGCGCGACCACCGACCCGCGCGCCCGGGCGGACGAGGTGGTCCGTGCGCGTGACCTGTTCCGGGACGCCGGCGCCTCGGCGCGGTCCCCGCTGCAGGTCGCGGTGGCCGAGCGGTATCTGGTGCTGTGCGCCATCGCCCTCGGCCGCCCCGAGGTGGCCCGCACGGCTTTGGGCCTGCTGCACAAAACCGCGTTCGAGGCGCTGATCGGCACGATGCCGCTGGTGGGCCCCGAAGTCTACGAACGCGCACGAGAGCAGCTCGCGCGGTCTGGCCGCCCGGTCTTCCGGTCCCGGCGCGAGGAGCGGATCACCGAGCTGGCGGAAGAGATCCTGGACGCGGCGTCGGAGGTGTCGGAACTCGCCCTCGGCCTGCTCGCCGAAGCCCGTGACCTCGCCGATGCCCTCGGCTCCGGCCGCGTTCCGGAGCCGGCCATGGACTTCCTGGAACCCGAAGAGGCCGGCTCCGACGATCGCCTGGTCACCACCGGCCGGCTGGCGATCCGCCCGTCCGGGCCCGGACCGGTCCGGTTCGGGCCGCTGTCGGTGTCCTGGGAAGGAGCGTCGCCCCCTCGGCCCGGCACCCACGACGTGACGGTGACGGTGCGAGCCGAACCGGTCCTGTCCGTGCCCCTCCACCTGACCCTGCTCGGACCGGGTGCACCGGAACCGGTCGCGCCGGCCAGGTGGGGCGCGCCGGACGGCCACACCCTGGGCGCCGGAGCGCCGGGAATCCGGCTCACGCGGTCACTGGCCACCGGCGGCTCGCCGACAGCGTGCACGTTGAGCGTGAACGGCCTGCTGCTCTTCCGGTCGGCTTGACGGTCACGCACCACGGGAACGCAGCACTGACGCGCGCAACGCCGCCTGCATCGCGAACCGCGCCTCGGGATCGTCCAGCCGGTCGCCGAACGCCTGCTTCAGCTGACGCACGCGGTACCGCACCGTCTGCGGGTGCACCGACAGGTCGACCGCGATCTTCTCCGAGTTGCCGCCGTTCTGCAGCCACGACAGCAAAGTCTCGCCGAGCCGCCGCCGGGTGCGGTCCGGGAACCCGTCCAGCGGGGCGAGCTCCTGCCGGGCCACCTGGTCCGTCAGGGGCGAGTCGCAGAGCAGCCACAGCGTCGTCAGGTGCTCCGCGCACCACGTCACCGGCGCGTCCGGCAGGCCGCCGTCGTCCACCAGCCGCAGCGTCGTCCGGGCCCAGCGCAGGGAATGCGCCGCGGCCGTCGGGGAAACCGGCGGGCCCACCGCGGCACGGACGCCGAGCGTGGCGAAGAACCGCGCGTCCACTGGGGCCGGCATCAGCAGGTACGGCTGCGGCGCCTCGAGGTCCGCCAAGACGTCGAGGTCCCAGCACGGCGAGACCGCGGATTCCAGCACCACCGCGGCCACCTCGTCCGGGACCGGCCAGCCGGCCGCCACCGCGAGCTCGGCGAGGACCGCGTCCGTCACCGCCACCGGGCCGGTCACCAGCCGCAGCAGGCGACGGCGCAGGCCCGCCCGCGTGCCGTCGAGCTCCGCCTGCGCCTCGCGGTGCCCGCGGATCGACATCCGCGCCAGCTCGTCCGCGTAGCCGAACAGCATCTCCGCCAGGCTCGCCATCACCGCCGACGGCAGCCGGTGCCGCCGGCCCAGGCGCATGATCCAGCGCCAGCCCGCACGCGTGCCGACGCGGTACGCCACTTGAAGGTCGTCGAGCGTCCGGCCCTCGTACGCCTCGCCCGCGCCGAGGCGGCGGCACGTCTCGTACAGCCGGTCCCTGGGCGCGAGCGGATCTTCGACCAGGTCGACGAAGAGGGCCACCGCGCACTCGACGCCGTGGCGGGTCACGCTGCCGTGCCGGGCGTACACCGGGACCTCGCGCCACACCTCGCGGACGATCCAGTCCACCAGCGCCGGCACCGCCGGACGCATGAGTGCGGCGAGTTCCGTCCGTCCGAACACTTCACGCGTCACCGGGACTTGCTGCCGAGCACCGTCGCCGGACACCAGGTTCCCTCCACGGGGGCGGGTGAGCTTTACCAGGCGGTAAAGCAGCGAGACCGTACAGTACACCGCTATGAGCCGGCCGCGTTTCCCTGATCGATCCAGCACCCGCCGGAGCCCGGCCGCCCGGCCCACCGACGACGAACTGCTCGACGCCGCCCGCGCCGTGTTCGCCGAACGCGGGTACGCCCAGGCCACCATGGGCCTGATCGCCGAGCGCGCCGACTCCACCAAACCGACGCTGTACGCGCATTTCGGCGACAAAGCGGCCCTGTTCCGCGCCACCGTGACGCGGGAGGTCGCGGCGGTGCGCACCTGGGTGCTCACCGCCTACGAAACGGCGAGCACGAGCCCCCTCCAAGAACGCGTCCGGCTCGCCGTGATGGCGATGTTCAGCTACGCGGGCGCCCACCCGGCCGGCTTCCGGATGCTGTTCGACTCCGCCGTCGACGAGATGTCGGACGAGCGCCGCGCCCTCGCCGACACCGTCACCACGCACGTCGTCGACCGGATCCGGGAGCACCTGCTCGCCCACGGCCGCACGCCGGGCCCGGGCGCGGACCTGCTCGCCGCGATGATGGTCGGCCTGGTCGGCCGGGCCGCGATGCACGTCTCCCACTCCCCCGGTGTCGACCCGATCGCGGCGGGCGAACTGGCCACCGGGTTCGTCATGGCCGCCCTGCGCAATCTCGACCCCGCGCTGCTGGACCGCGTCGACGCCGGGCAGCGCGTCACCTGAGCGTCCACATCGGACTGTTTGTCACCGGCTGAACAATTGTTCGCACCGGCGGAAAACCGCTCTTGCCTCGACTCGACAATGGCTGCGACGCTGCCGTGACTCCGCATACGATCCCCTTTCGGGAAAGCGTTTGCGGGCATTCCGGTTTCTCCGCCAGCAGAGGTGAGAACATCCATGATTCGCGTTTCCAGGTCCCGTCTGCTTTCCTCCGCCGTCACGGTCGGCCTCGCCGCGGCCGGGCTCGCCGTCGCCACCGCACCGGTCGCGTCGGCCGCGCCCTGCACCGACATCGACGTGCCGGTCGCCCGCGGCACGTTCGAGCCCGGCACGCTCGGCCTCATCGTCGGCGACCCCGTCTACCAGGCCCTGCAGAACTCGCTGCGGCCCCGCTCGCTGAGCAGCTACCCCGTGAACTACCCGGCCGACCTGGGCGAGCCCGCGTCGGTGCAGAAGGGCAACACCGACCTGGTGAACCACGTCAAGGCGCAGGCCGCGGCCTGCCCGCGGCAGCGGTTCGTGCTGGTCGGCTACTCGCAGGGCGCCAACGTCGTCGACAACTCGATCGGCGTCAGCAGCGACGGCGCGGTCGTCGGCGGCCCGATCGTCGCGACCATCCCGGCGGACCTGGCGTCGCGGATCGCGGCGATTCTGCTGTTCGGCAACCCGATCCGCGCGATCGGCCGGCAGGTGACCGGGCCGTACCAGAGCCGCACCAAGGACTACTGCGCCGACGGCGACCCGGTCTGCCAGTCCGGTGGGGCGAACATCCTGGCCCACCTGAGCTACGGCTCGGACGCCGCCGACGCGGCCGCGTTCGCCGCGACCAAGGTCTGAAGTCCTCAGCAGTTGGCCGGCGCCGACGCACCACTGAACCGCTTGACGATCCACTGGTGGGCGTCGGCGTTCCCGGCGAGAATGCCCGTGGCGTGGTCGGAAACGTACGTCTGCCACTGCTCACGGACACCCGCCGCGCAGTACGCCCGGTGCAGTGCCTCGGCCTGCGGCGTGTTGACGATCTCGTCGGTGCTCGCGTGGTACTGGAACACCGGCACCCGCGGCGGGTTCGCGCCCAGCTTGTTCTGCGCCAGCCGCGCCTGCCACTGCGGCGTGGTCAGCGGGTTCGTCGTCGTGTAGTCGCTGATCTTCTTGAACGGGTAGTTCAGCAGCAGTTCCGCGACGCAGGCGTTCTTCTTGGCGTCGCCCAATTGCTGACGGCCGGTGTCGTTGAGGAACGCGTCGAGCTTCAAATCCGGGTACGCGGCATCGAGCCCGACCGCGGCGAACGCGAGGAACCCGAAGCCGATGTAGCCGTCGAGTCCCTTGGCGACCTCGGTCAGGTCGGCCGGCACCCCGCCCGCGACGACGCCCACCACGTTCAGCTCCGGCGCGTACGTGGGCTGCTTCTCCCCCGCCCACATCGATCCGCCGCCGCCCTGCGAGTACCCCTGGAAGATCACCTTCGCGGACTTCGCCAGCCGCGCCGACGGCAGGTTTTGCGCCGCCCGCACGGAATCGATGACGGCCGGGCCCATGGACTGCCCGGTGATGTAAGTCGGCACGGTCGTCGGCGAATAGCCCTCGTAGTCGGTCACCGCGACGGCGTAACCGCTGGACAGCGAGTCGTTGATGGCGGGCTGGTCGTACAGCGTGCCCCGCTCCATCGCCTTGGACGCCGTGCACTTGAACGCCGGGCCCTGCGTGCCGACCGCGTAGCCGACGATCGGCGCCTGCGCCGGGTCCTTGCCCTTCGGCACCAGGACGGTCCCGGTGACCGCGTCCGGCCGGCCCTGCGCGTTGGTCGAGAGGTACATGACCTGCCAGGCGTCGGCGTTGGCGGCGTTCAGCAGCGGCACCGTCGGCCGCCAGCGCAGGACGTCACCGGGCTTCCCGGCCGGCAGCGGCGACGGCGCGGTGTAGAACGAGTCGTCGAACGGGCCGGGCAGGATCGGCGCCGCCACCGCGCCGGCGGGCGGGCTCGCCGCCACGACGCCCAGCGCCGCCAGGGAGACGCCGACGAGCGCGGACAGCACGCGTCGCAAGAGGACAGACTTCACCACAACCTCCATCGGGGAAAGGGAATGCGCTCAGGCGGGGAGGCCGAGCGCGCCGGCGAGCACCGGCCACGAGTTGTGCAGGGCACGCTGCCAGTACGGCCAGCTGTGCGTGCCCGGGCCGTAGTAGTCGACGGTCGCCGGGATGCCGGCCTGCCGCAGCTTGTCGGTGAAACTCTGCGACGACAGCAGCGCCGACGGTTCCAGCACGTCGGACTGCCCCGGTGGGTCGAGCGGCCCGGTCTGCCCGTTGCCGCAGGAGAGGTAGAGCGCCATGCCGCGCAGGTCCTGGACGTGGTCGTAGGGGTTGTGCGACGACCAGATCGGCTGCATCCCGAAGGAGTCGCCCCACAGGTTGAGGTAGTTGAAGATCCCGGCGCGGGCCAGGATGCCGATGATCCAGACCGGGATCCCGGGGTAGAGCGTGTTCGGCACGCCGCTGTAGGACGCCGCCGCGGCGAACATCCCCTTGTGCTGGAACGCGTAGGCGAACGCGCCGTAGCCGCCGATCGACAGCCCGGCGATCGCCCGGCGCGTGCCGCCGTGGTACCCGCGTTCGACGATCTGGCGGACCTCCGCGGTGTGGAAGGTGTCCCAGTCGGGCTTGCTCGACAACCCGAAGTTCCACCACTTCGTGTACATCCCGGCCGGGCCGTCCGTCGGCATCACGACCAGGGCGTCCTTGGTCGCCGTGAACGCCTTCACATCGGTGAACTGGTCCCACGACTTGTAGTCGACGGGCTCGCAGCAGCCGTGCAGCAGGAACAGCACCGGCCACGTCCGGCTGGGCTGCGCGGCCCACCCGGACGGCACGATCAGCCGGACCATCCCGGTGGTGCCCAGCGCCGGGGAGTCGATCTTCAGGTCGACGGTCCGGGCGTCGAGCCAGGTTTCCTGGACGACTTTCGCGCCGTCGTCGGCCACGGCGGTGCTCGCCTGGGCGGCGGTGACGCCACTGGCGACCAGGACCACGACGGCCAGCATCAGCAGGGTGGCTCTCATCGAAGTCTCCTTCACAGGGGGATGTTTCCGTGTTTCTTCGCCGGCAGGGTCTGGCGTTTGGTGCGCAGCGTCCGCAGGGCTCGCGCGACCTGCAGCCGGGTCTGCGACGGCGCCACGACCTGGTCGACGTAGCCGCGTTCGGCGGCCAGGTACGGGCCGGTGTGGCGCTTGCGGTACTCCTCGGTGAGCCGTCTTCGCGCCGCGGCTCGCCGCTCCGGCGGGAGTCCGGCCAGCTCACGGCGGTAGAGCACCTGCACCGCGCCCTCCGCGCCCATCACCGCGATCTCCGCGGTCGGCCAGGCCAGGCACACGTCGGCGCCGAGGTGCTTGGAGCCCATCACCGCGTAGCCGCCGCCGTAGGCCTTGCGGACCACCACGGTCACCTTCGGCACGGTGGCTTCGGAGTAGGCGTAGATCAGCTTGGCGCCGCGGCGGATGATGCCGCCACGTTCCTGGTCGCTGCCCGGCAGGTAGCCGGGGACGTCGGCCAACGTCAGCAGCGGGATCGAGAAGGCGTCGCAGAAGCGCACGAACCGCGCGGCCTTTTCCGACGCGTCGATGTCGAGGACGCCGGCCTGGTGGCGCGGCTGGTTGGCGACGACGCCGACCGTGCGGCCCTGGATCCGGCCGAAAGCGCAGATCATGTTGGCCGCGAAAGCGCTGTGCACCTCGGTGAAGTCGCCGTCGTCGACCAGCGCGGCGATCAGCTCGGCCATGTCGTAGGTCTGGTTCGGCGAGTCGGGCACCAGCCGGTCGAGCGCCAGGTCGGCCGGGGTGACGACGGCGCTGGTGTCGTCGGCGTAGTCCGGGGCGGGGTCGAGGTTGTTGGGGGGCAGGTAGGCGAGCAGCGTCTGCACCCACTCGATGGCGTCCTGCTCGTCGGCGGCCCGGTGGTGGGCGTTGCCGGCGACCTCGCTCTGCACGGCCGCGCCGCCGAGTTCCTGCGCGGTGACCCGCTCGCCGGTGACGGCGTGCACGACGTCCGGCCCGGTGACGAACATGTGCGAGGTCTCGTCGACCATCACGGTGAAGTCGGTGATGGCCGGCGCGTAGACGGCACCGCCGGCGCACGGGCCCATGATCATCGAGATCTGCGGGACGACCCCGGAGGCATGGGCGTTGCGCCGGCCGAGCTCGGCGTAGTAGGCCAGCGAGACGACACCTTCCTGGATGCGCGCGCCGCCGGAGTCGTTGATCCCGACGACCGGGCAGCCGAGGGACATGGCCAGGTCCATCACCTTGAGGACCTTCTCGCCGGAGACCTCGCCCATGCTGCCGCCGAAGACGGTGAAGTCCTGCGAGAAGACGCAGATCTGCCGGCCGTCGACCGTCCCGTGCCCGGTGACGACACCGTCGCCGTAGGGCCGGTTGGCGTCCATCCCGAACTCGCCGCACCGGTGCCGCGCGAACTGGTCGAGCTCGACGAAGGAACCGGGGTCGAGCAACAGCCCGATCCGCTCGCGGGCGGTGAGCTTGCCCTTGGTGTGCTGCCGGTCGACCGCACGCTTCTCGGCGATCCGGACGGCTTCGTCCTGTCTGGCCGCGAGGTCGGCGATCCGGAACGCCGTCGTCGGCGTGAGATCGTCCATCACCGCACCCCCACTCCGAGCCGGGCCGCCAGTTCCGCCGCCAGCGCCGTCACGTGCGGCGGGTCGATCATCGACACGTGGTCGCCCGGGACGCGGGCCACTTCGAGGGCGGGGCAGTACTCGTCCCAGCCCAGGGTGTCGTCGGTGCGCAGGTAGCGCGGGTCCAAAGTGGTCGTCAGCGGATGCGGATCCTGCGCTCGCAGCAACAGGACGCGCCCGTCGTACCGCTCCGGCGTGTACCGTTCGGCCACCCGTGCGTCCACATAGGACTCGTACTGGTGGCGCAGGACGCCGGCGCCGAGGTCGGGCACCTGCTCGGTCAGCCGGTCGAGGACCCGGCGGATCTGGGCGTCTTCGTCCAGCCCGGCCAGCTCGTCACGCGGGATCGCGAACGGGACGCCGTAGGTCTTCGACACGTGCTCGGCGAACCGGTCGAAGCGGTCCAGCAGCAGGTCGGCCGGCTTCCCGGGCGCCGGCAGCGGCAGGATCGTGTCGATCAGGACCACGAGGTCGACCGGGCCGTCCAGCCGCCGCGCCGTCTCGTACGCCAGGCAGCCGCCGAACGACCAGCCGCCCAGGCGGTACGGGCCCTGCGGCTGGATCTCCCGGATCAGCTCGACGTAGCACGCGGCCTTGGCCTCGACCGTGTCCTCGTCGTCGATCCGCTCGAACCCGTACACCGGGTGCCCCTCCGGCAGCAGCCGGACCAGCTCGCGGTACACGCTCGTCGGGCCGCCGGCCGGGTGGAAGAGGAACACCGGCTCGCCGACGCCGTCGCGCAGCAGCCGCACCGGGCCGCCGCCGTGGCCTTCCAGTTCCGCGCGCAGCAGGTCGGCCATCGCCGCGACCGTCGGCGTCGCGAACAGCCGTTCCACCGCGGGCACCGCGCCCAGCTGCTCCGCGAACACCGCCCGCAGCCGCCGAGCGCGTTCGGGATCGCCGCCCACGGCGAAGAAGTCGTCGTGCACGCCGGGTTGCGGGCCGCCCAGCTCGGCCCGCCAGTGGCGGGCGACCCACCGCTCGGCGGGGTCGCGTGGCCCCGCGGTGACCGGCCCGGCTTTCGCCGGTCCGAAGCCGGCCTGCTCGGCGAGGTGACCGGCGAGCTCGGCCAGGCTGGCACCGCGCAGGAGCAGCGGGATCGGCAGTGGCAGGCCGAAGTCGCGTTCCACCGCACCCCGCGCGCGCATCGCCGACAGCGAGTCGAGCCCGAGCCGGGTGAGCGGCACGTCCCAATCGACCTCGGCGTAGCCCAGCAGGCCCGCGACGAGCCCGGCCAGGTGATCGGCGATCGCCTTGCGCGCGGCTTCCGGCGGCGCTTTGCGAAGCGCGTCCATGCCGTCCCAAGTGGACGGTCCGGTGCGCGGCGCGAACAACCCGAAGAACGGCCGGTCGGCCAGTCGCGGGAACAGCTCCAGCACGGTTTCGGCGTTGACGCGGGCCACGCCGGTCGCTGCGCGGTCGCGCGCGAGGACGACATCCAGTGCCGACAGCGCTTCCTCGGTGCCGAGCGGTTCGAGCACCGGGTTGCGCGACCCGGCCGCGGCGCCGACCTCGCCCCACGCGCCCCACCCGATCGTCGCCGCCGGGAGGCCCTGGGCCCGGCGCCACGCGACCAGGGCGTCGGCCCACGCGTTCGCCGTCGCGTAGGCGGCTTGACCGGGCGAGCCGAACAGCGCGGCCGCCGACGAATACACGAGCCACCAGTCGAGGTCGTGCCCGGCGGTCGCCTGGTGCAGCCGCCAGGCACCCAGCGCCTTCGGCCGCCAGACGGCGTCGAGCGCGTGCGCGTCCAGGCCGATCGCGCCGCCGTCGGCCAGGACCCCGGCGGCGTGCAGCACCCCGCGCAGCGGCACGCCTCCTTCGACCGCCGTCGCGACCAGCTCCTCGGCCGTGCCGGGCTCGGCGATGTCGCCGGCGACGACGCGGACGTCGATCCCCAGGTCCGGTGCCGGGGCCGCGTGACGGCCGTTCAGCACCACTCGCGTCGCGCCGCGTCCGGCCAGCCACTTCGCCGCGACCAGGCCGAGGCCGCCGAGCCCGCCGGTGATGACGTAGGCGCCGTCGCGGACCGGCTCGCGCACCGCGTCCCCCGGCTCGGGCCGGACCAGCCGCCGCACGTGCCGGACGCCTTCGCGCCAGGCGACCTCGTCGTCCGGCCGGTCGGCGTGGACCTCGTCGCGCAGCTGGCCGACCCACAGCCGGGCCGGGTCCGGGCCGGCGTCGAAGTCGACCGCGCTCACGCGCAGTTCCGGGTGTTCGAAGGCGAGCACGCGGACGAACCCGCGCAGGGCGGCCAGGTCGGGTGCGCCGTACTCACCGGGCTCGACACTCTGCGCTCCGGTCGTGACCAGCCACAACCGCGGCGGCGCCGCCAATTCGGCCAGCTCGGCGACGACCCCGGACAGCGTGGCGACCAGCCGGGCGGCCCGCCCGGGATCCGGCGTGGTCCCGCCGCCGAGCAGGACCAGAACGCCGCTCGTTTCGCCGTCGCGCAGCAGCTTCGCGAGCGCGGCCCGATCACCGAGCAGGGCGCTGACGAGGTCGCCGTCCTCTTCGGACAGCACGATCCAGCGGCCGGTCCGCTCCGGCGCGGCGGGCAGGTCGGCGGGCTGCCAGGCCGCCTCGAACAGGAGCCGGTCCAGCGCGGCGTCACGGAAGCGGCGGCAGTAGACGTCACGGAACTCAGCCAGGACGACGTCGTCGGCGTCGACGAGCTGGACGCTGCCGAGCAGGCCGTCACCGGACGGGTCTTTCGAGGTCAGGACGGCGTCCACGCGCACGCCGCGGCGTGGTTCGCCGGCGAGCACCACCTCGCCGATCGTGAGCGGCAGATAGAGGGCGTCCGCGTCCCCGACGGCCGCGGCGAGCGCGTGCAGGCAGGCGTCGGCGAGGGCGGGGTGCAGCAGGTAGGCGGGGTGGTCGGCGTCGGGCGGGGCGATCGCCGCCGACGCTTTTCCGTCGGCGGCGCGGACGTGACGCAGGCCGCGGAAGGCCGGGCCGTAGTCCTGGCCCAAGTCGGTCAGGAGGCGGTACAGGTCCAGGGGCTCGCCATCGACCTCGCCGAACGGCGCCGACGGCGTTCCGCCGGTCTCGATCCGGGCCGTGGCGTGGCGGACCCACTCGCCCTTCGCAGACTTCGCGTGGACGCCGAACTCGGTGCCGGTGAGGCTGGTCGTCACCTCGGTGTGTGCGTCGAGCGGGAGGACTTCCCGCAGTTCGAGGTCGCGGATCCGGCCGGTGCGCGCGGCGGCGAGGGCCAGTTCGAGGAAGCCGGTGGCGGGGAACACGGGCGTCCCCCGCACGGTGTGGTCGGCGAGCCAGGGAAGGGTTTCGGTGCCGACGTCACCCCGCCAGAGGTGGCCGTCCGGGTGTTCGATGTGGACACCCAGGAGGGGGTGGCTGCCCTGAGCCTGGGCGCGGCGCTTCGGCCAGAACTGCTCGTGCCGCCAGACCGGGCCCGGCAGGTCGACCAGGGCCGTCCGGGGCCGGGCGGCCAGCACGCCGGGACGGCCGCCGACGTGCAGCCGGGCGAGGCTGGTGAGGAAGGCGGTCCGTTCGTCGATCCGTCGGCTCGCCGACGGCAGGGCCTGAGCACCGGTGGTCTGTTCGACGGCGGCGAGGGCGACCGGGTGCGGCGACACTTCGACGAACACGGTGTGCCCGTTCTTCGCGGCGGCGGCGAGAGCTTGGCTGAACCGCACCGGACGGCGCAGGTTCGCCGCCCAGTACTCGACGTCGAAGGACGGTGTCTCTTCGGGATCGTCGAGAACTGTTGTGTAGCAGGGGACTTCCGGCTCTCTGGGCTGAAGTTCGAGGTCGGCGCGGAACCGGTCGAGCACTGAGTCGACGGCGGCGGAGTGCCCGGCACCGCCGACGGGGAGCCGCCGGGCGAGCCTGCCCAGGCTTTCGGCGTGCGCGACGAGGGCGTCGACCTGGTCCGCGGCGCCGCTGACGGTGCACTGGGTGGGCGAGGCGTACACGGCAACGGTGACTTCGGGGAACTCGGCCAGTTCCTGTGGCGAAAGTTCGACGACGGCCATGGCGCCGTCCCCGCTTTGGTCGAGTTCGGCGAGCAGCCGGGCCCGGGTGGTCATGACCCGCAGGCCGTCGGCGAGGTCAAGAGCCCCGGCGACGACGGCCGCGGCGACCTCGCCCATGGAGTGGCCGAGGACCGCGGCGGGGGTGACGCCGTGGGCCCGCCAGAGCCCGGCCAGCGCGAGTTGCATGCCGAAAAGGGCGAGCTGAGTGGTGGCGAGGTCCTCGGGTTCGCGGTCGAGGAGGTCGCGCAGGGAGGACCCGGTTTCGGCACGGAAGACTGGATCGAGCGCTTCGACCTCGGCGCGGAAGGCGGGTTCGGACCGGAGGAAGAGGCGGCCCATGCCGGACCATTGGGAGCCGTAGCCGGAGAACACGAAGACCACCCGCGGGTCCGCACCCGAGGGTCGGGGGGGGGGTTAAACGGGTTTAGAGGGGGGTTTGAAGAACCCACAGCCCCGGGCGGCCCCCCCCCCCCCCCCGGCGGGGGGGGGCGGGCGCCCGCCGCGCGCGGGGGCCGGCCCCCCCCCCCCCCCCCCGGGCGCCCCCGCCCC
>NZ_JAPZLD010000021.1:0-179211 GCF_030182635.1 Amycolatopsis ponsaeliensis | reverse complement strand
GTTCGGGTTCCGCACACCCGAATCCCTCATGGCACTGGCCATGCTCTCCCTGGGCGGCCACCGACCCGAACTACCAGGCCGATGACCACCCACACATCAATACGAAGAGCCACTTAAAGTCCATGAGGGTGCCCCTCATGACCAAACGGGTTAGCGGACTGCGTCCAGAGCGTTGACCAGGCCGTGGCCGTAGTACGAGTTGTTCTTCGCCGGCCCCGTGCACTCCGTCTCCGCCGACGCGCACTTCACCGGGTCCGCCTCGCCCGCCAACACGCGAGCCAGCAGCTGCGGCGGAAGCCCGCGGAACTTCGAAGCCAGCAAGGCCGCGACCCCAGCCGCGTGCGGGGAAGCCATCGACGTCCCGCACTTGGACCCGTAAAGCCCGCCGAACACCGTGGTCGACAGCGGGCATGACGGCCCCGCGCCGGTGGGAGGCGTCTGCGAGAAGTCGCCACCCGGCGCCGTCACGTCGATCTCACCGTAGTTGCTGAACGACGACTTCGTGCCCGCGTAGCCCACCGACGACACCGTCACGACCCCGTCGATCGCCTTCGGGAGGATTCCGCACGACGAATCCACCGGGTGCGGACGGTTCGGGTCCGTCGTCTGAGCAGTCGTGTCGAAGCCCGAGTTGCCCGCCGCCGACACGTTCAGGACCCCGTGGTGCGTCGAGAACTCGATCGCGCGCCGGACCGCTTCGTAAGCCGCCGCGTCGCCCGGCTCCTTCGAGCAGAAGAACATGCCCGGGTCGATGTAGTAGCTGTTGTTCGTCACCGGGAAGCCGTGCTTGGCCGCCCACACGAACCCGCACACCGCCGACTCCGGGAAGATGTACCCGTCGTCGTTGACGACCTTCACCGACGCCAGCTTGACGCCCGGCGCGATGCCCGTGAAGCCCGCCGCCGGGTCCTTGCCCGCGATCGTGCCCGCCACGTGCGTTCCGTGGTCGGACGTCGTCGGGGCCCAGGACGCCGGCGAAGTGTCCGCAGCACCCGTGATGCAGCCGGCCGATTCAGACGGCGAGACGGCCGCGCGAAGAGCCGGGTGCGTCGCGTCGATGCCCGAGTCCAGCACGCCGACCGTCACCGAACGGCTGCCCTGGTATTTCTTGTTCGCCTCCGGCGCGTGGATCGCCTTCATGTCCCACTGCTGCGCCGACAGGTCACCCTCGGCAGCGACCGACTGCGTGTCTTCCAGCGTCCGCACCGCCCCCAAAGAGGAGCGGGCCGCACCAGCGGAAGCCACGTCCTTTCCGCCCGAATAAGCCCGGTAGACGCCGATCTTCTGCTGGAAGTCCGCGTTGCGCGAGGTGGCGATCGCGACGCCGATCTCGCCGTAGTACGCCACCTTCGTGCCGCACTTGGCCGCCAGCTCCTTGTCGACCGACGACGCGCGCGTGCCCGGCTGGTAGGTCACCACGTACGTGTACGGCGTACTCGTCGTGTCACAGGCGACCGGCGCGGCCTCGGCGGCCGGTGCCGCGGCGAACAGGCCGCCCCCGACGGCCAGCACGAGCGGAGCCGCCATTCGGCGTAAACGGGACATTCCACCTCCAGAGTCAGTGGCGTCAACCTAAACCGGCCCCGGGGACCGCGCCACCGACCAAAGTCAGGAGGCGACGCGGGACGCGCGCACCCCGCGCCAGCCCAGCACGCCGATGATCGTCCCGAGCACGAACGACACGACCGTCAGCACCGCGTGCACCACGAAGTACGCGGTCGGCGAGCCGTCGGGGGTCCAGGACTGGTCGCTCGCCCACAGGTTCTTGGCGAACGTGATCCAGATGATCCACGACCACACGCCGAAGGCCAGCAGGAACAGCGAGGTGCCTCGCGAAATGCGCATGCCCCTGAGTATGCGACGCGCGCCTCGGCGCTAGATTGCGTGGGTGCACTCCGCTGTCTCCCGGTCGCTCAAGGTCTTCACGACGACGCTCGCCGCCGCCCTCCTGGCCCTGAGCACCCCGGCGCTCGCCGCCGCGGCGCCGCAGCCGGGCCAGTGCGCGAACCGCCAGGCGCCGCCGGCCCCCGTCGACACGTCGGAGAAGCCCGCGCCCGGCAAGCAGGCCCCGCCGGCGCTGGCCGTGCCCGCCGAGCCGGTCGGCGGCCCGCGGATGGCCGAGTGCGGCCTGGTCACCCCGGACGGCGCGCTCAACCCGCCGGACGGCAACACCGCGGCGTCATGGGTGGTGCAGGACCTCGACACCGGCGCGGTGATCGCCGCGAAGGATCCGCACGCCCGTGAGCGGCCCGCGTCGCTGATCAAGACGCTGCTCGCGCTCGTCGTGGTCACCCAGCTGAGCCCGCAGCAGGTGATCGTCGCGACGAAGGAGGACGCCGAGCAGGAGTGCACCTGCGTCGGCCTCGTCGCCGGCGGCCAGTACACCGTCGACCAGCTGCTGCACGGCCTGCTGATGCACTCGGGCAACGACGTCGCGCACGCGTTCGCCACGGCGCTCGGCGGGGTCGACTCCGCGGTCACCAAGATGAACGCGCTGGCCGCCCGCATCGGCGCGCACGACACGCGCGCCGCGACGCCGTCGGGGCTCGACGGGCCGGGCATGTCGACCTCGGCCTACGACCTGAGCCTGGTCTTCCACTACGCGATGAAGCAGCCGGAGTTCGCGAAGGTCGTCTCGACGAAGAACTTCGAGTTCCCGGCGACCGGCGGCAAACCGGCCATCCCGGTCTACAACGACAACAAGCTGCTCGGCGTCTATCCCGGTTTCCTCGGCGGCAAGACCGGCTTCACCGACGACGCCCGCCACACCTACGTCGGCGCGGCGCAGCAGAAGGGCAAGCGGCTCGCGGTCGTCATGCTGCGCGCCGAGCAGAAGCCGACGAAGGTCGTCGACCAGGCGGCCAAGCTGCTCGACTACGGCTTCGCGCTGGAGGCCGACCGCGCCGCGCCGGTCGGCCAGATCAATTACCAGGCCCCGGTGGCGACCGACACGGGCAGCACGCCGACCGTGCTCCCCGACGGCAGTGTCAGCAGCGGGACGTCCACGGCCGCGGCGGCCAAGGAGGACCCGTTCGGCGTCACCGGCTGGATCATCACGCTGGTGGTGTTCCTGATCATCGTCGGCGCGTTCGTGGTCGGGCGCCGGCGCAAGAAGGCCGCGAACTAGCGGAAACCGGGCCCGGGTTCCGGGGTCACCTTGCCGGTGGTGATCGCGCCGCCGCAGTGTCCACACGCGACATACGTCTCAGCTACTTCGCCACAGTCGTTGTGCCGCAACAGGATCGGCGGACCATCGGGACCCGCGAGGTGCTTGTCGCCCCACTGCATCAGCGTGACGACGGCGCCGAAGAGGTCCCGCCCGGCCTGCGTGAGGTGATACTCGGGACGGTCCGGCACTTCTTCCACGCGCGCCAGCACACCCGCCTCGACGAGGGTCTTCAGCCGGGCGGACAGCGTCGGGCGCGGGATCGACAGGTTGCGCGCGAACTCGCCGTAGCGCCGCACGCCGAAGAACGACTCCCGCAGGATCAGCAGGCTCCAGCGCTCGCCGACCAGGTCGAGCGCGCGCCCGACCGAGTCCGCCGTGAAGCGGTGCGTCAAGTCGGTCACAGCGCCAGCACCAGCTTGCCGGTGTTCTCGCCGCGGAACAGCTTGAGCAGCGTCTCCGGGAACTTCGCGATCCCGCCCTCGACGACGTCTTCGCGCGACTTCAGCTTGCCTTCGCGCACCCAGCCGGCCAACGCACTGATCGCCTCGGGGTACCGGTCGGTGTAGTCGGAGAAGACGAACCCGGTCATCGAGGCCCGGCGCACCAGCAGCTGCATGTAGTTGGCCGGGCCGCGCGGCCCCTCGGTGCTGTTGTACTGCGAAACCGCGCCGCTCAGCACGATCCGGGCGCCGCGCGCGAGCCGGGCCAGCGCCGCCTCGAGGACGTCACCGCCGACGTTGTCGAAGAAGACGTCGATCCCGTCGGGCGCGTGCTCCTTCAGGTCCGCGCGGACGTTCCCGGCGCGGTGGTCGACGGCGGCGTCGAAGCCGTACTCCTCGACGAGCGTCCGGCACTTCTCCGGGCCGCCGGCGATGCCGACGACGCGGCAGCCGTGGATCTTCGCGAGCTGCCCGACGACGATCCCGACCGACCCGGCCGCGGCGGACACCGCGACGGTCTGGCCCGGCTCGGGGCGGCCGACGTCGAACAGTCCGAAGTACGCGGTGATCCCGCTGATCCCGAGCGTGCCGAGGAACGCCGGCGCCGGCGCGACCGCCGTGTCGACGATCGTGACGCCCTTGCCGTCCGAGACGGCGAAGTTCTGGACGCCGAAGGTGCCGAAGACGTCCTGACCGGTCTTGAAGGCGGGGTGGCGCGACTCGACGACTCGGCCGATCCCGGCCGCGCGCATGACCTCGCCGATCCCCACCGGCGGCACGTACGACCGGCCGGCGTTCATCCACGTGCGCATCGCGGGGTCCAGCGAGAGGTACCGGACCTCGACCAGGAACTCCCCCTCGCCGGGTGACGGGACGGCCTCCTCGGTGTACTGCCAGTCGGTGTCCTTCGGCAGTCCGGCGGCCGGGCGGGCGGCGAGGCGGTACTGGGCGTTGACGGGCACGGGACTCCTCAGAGCTGTTCGGTGCGGGCGGGGACGCCCAGCAGCAGCTTGCCGGACAGCTCGAAGCTGGCCGGGTTGACCTGGAAGTGGGCGGTCGCGGTGTGGGCGTCGCGGAAACGGCGCTGCAACGGCGAAGTCTCGTAGATCGCCGCGCCGCCGCCCAGGTCGTACATGCTTTCGGCGACCTTCGCGGCGGTGCGCGTGACGTGCGTGGCAGCCAGGCGCAAACCGAGTTTCAGCTGGTCCGGCACCGGTTCGGTGCCCTGCGCGGCCTGCCAGGCGTCGTCGATGCTCGTGTAATAAAGCAGCCGCGCGGCGCGCAGGGCGGCTTCCGCCTCCGCGACGGCGGCCTGGGTCTGCGACCGCTCGGCCAGCGACCGGCTGGAGCCGAGCGGCTTGCGCGTCGAGGCGAGCTCGACGAGGTCGTCGATCGCGCCACGCGCGTTGCCCAGCGCGGCCGCCGCGACCGAGAGCGCGAAGTAGCCGAAGAGCGGGAAGCGGTGCAGCGCAACGGCTTCCACGGGCGGGCCGCCCATCACCGAGAAGACGCGGTGCTCGGGGACGAACAGCTCGTCGGCCACGCAGTCGTGGCTGCCGGTGCCGCGCAGGCCGTTGGTGTGCCAGGTGTCGAGGACTTCGATCTCGGCCTTGGGCAGCGCGGCGACGTACAGCTCGCTTTCGTGCACGAACCCGGCGAAGAGCCAGTCGCAGTGCGGGATGCCGCTGCAGAACGGCCAGCATCCGGAGACGATGTAGCCGCCGTCTGTCTTCTTACCGGCCCCGCGCGGCGCCCAGACGCCCGCGGCAACGGTCTTCGGGTCGCCGAAGACCTCCTCGGCGCACTTCGGCGGGGCGTAGGCCGAGAGCAGGCTGCTCGTCACGGCGATCGAGACGCACCAGCCGGCCGAGGCGTCGCCACGCGCGACCGTCTCCGCCGTCTCGAGGCTGACGGCGGGTGGCGCTTCGGGGCCGCCCAGGTGGGCGGGGACGCCGCTGCGCAGGAGCTGGGCGTCGGTCAGCTTGGCGACCAGCTCGGCCGGCAGCGCGCGGTTCCGCTCGGTGACGGGCGCGAGCGTCTTGGCGAGGGCAGCGCACTCGCGGGCGGCGTCCAGCATGAAACCTCCGGTTCAGATTTCTTACCGGTTCAGTTTCTTTACCGACCCGCTCGCTGTCAAGGCTTGCGGCGGCCACCCAGCCACGCGAGCAGCGCACCGGCGCTGAACGCCCCCGCGACGGCGCCGAATCCCGGCCCGCGCTGCACGGTGACGTTCTGCTCGAGCCGCACCGGCGCCGGTGGCGCGATGACCTCGTGCTGGTTCTCCTTCGCCGTCGCGGTCCACGCCGTGACGAGCAGGAGGAAGCGCGAGACGAAGTTCGCGAAGACGAGCAGGCCGATGACCGGGCCGAACAGCGCGAACGCCGGCGACTTCGTGACGCTGGCCAGGTAGAACGTGGCGGCCTGCTGCAGGATGACGAACCCGATGGAGGCGAACACCGCGCCCTTGACCGCGCTGCGCAGCGCGACGCGTTCGCGCGGCAGGCGCGCGATGACCCAGAGGAAAACGAGGGTGTTGGCGGCCAGGCCGAGCACGATGGTCGCGATGCGGAGCAGGACCTTCGCCCAGGTCTCGTCCGCCAACCCGACGAGCCCGAGCAGGAAGTTCCCGACACCGCCACCGATCGCGGTCAGCGCGAACGAGACGACGAGCGCGACACCCAGCCCGACCAGCGCGACGAGATCCTTGAGCGTCTGCTTGACGAACGGCTGCGGCTGCTTCTCCTGGCCCCACTGCGCGGTGAGCGCGTCACGCAGGTTCGCCATCCAGCCGATGCCGGAGTAGAGGGCGATGAGCAGGCCGAAGATCCCGATCCCGCTGCCGGCGCCGATCGCGGCGTCCACGATGCCCTGGACGAGGCTGCGCAGGCCCGAGGGCACAGAGTTGTTGATGCTGTTTTTGATCTGCTCGATGACGTGCGGGTCATGGTTGACGACCAGGCCGACCACGGCGAAGGCGACCATCAGGATCGGGATGACCGAGAGGACGCTGAAGTAGGTGATCGCGGCGGCGTAGTGGTTGCCGTACCGCTCGGTGAAGGCCTCGTTCGCCCGGATCAGGTGATCGAGCCACGGGTACTTCCGCCGCAGCCGCGGCAGGAGCTTTTCCTTCTCTTCGTTCGCCACTGTGAAACGCTAACCACGCCTGGTGACTCCCGCAACGCGAGCGGTCTACGTGAGGGAGGCGAGGAGTCCCGGCTGCGCGCATTCCGGCACTCCTGCGGCTCGGGAATCCCTCGGCGCGGCCGACTGGTTGTCCACAGTCCCCGGCAGTTGTGGACAGGCCGCTCACCCAGCACCGCAGAACCCAGAACCGTCGGTGGGCGCCGATAGACTGGACTCGGGGACGCCCCCAAGGGAAGGGCGGGGGCTGCTTTCGGGTCGGTGGCTCCGGGGCGGCAGAAGCCCGGGCTGGCCCGGCAGCTGAGGCACTACGACGTCGTGGCCCGCGGCCAGGTGCGTGCGCGCCGCCGCCGTCGCGAGGTCGCGCGCCAGCAGACCGGCCTCGCCGGGTGTTGCGCGCCAGCCGCCGATCATCGCGCGGATGCGGTCCACGTCCAGGGCGAGCGCCGGTGGGTGGGCGTCGGCGTAGCGCCGGGCGAGCGTCGACTTGCCGCTGCCCGGCGGGTCGTTCAGCAGGATCAGCTTCACCGCACCGGCGGCAGGAAACCGATCCGCTGGTACGTCTTGGCCAGCGTCTTCGACGCCACGTCGCGGGCGCGCTCCGCACCCGCCGCGAGGACCTTGTCCAGCTCCGCGACATCGTCCAAATAGGACTTGGCGCGCTGCTGGATCGGGGTCACCCACTCGACGAACGCCTCGCCGAGGTCCTTCTTCAGGTCGCCGTAGCCCTTGCCCTCGTACGCCGCTTCGAGGTCCGCGATCGTGCGGTCGGTCAGGGCCGAGTAGATCGTCAGCAGGTTCGAGACGCCCGCCTTGTTCTCGGTGTCGAACTTGACCTCGCGGCCCGTGTCGGTGACCGCCGAGCGGATCTTCTTCGCCGAGCGCTTCGGGTCCTCGAGCAGCTCCACGATGCCGTTGGCGCTGGAGGCCGACTTGCTCATCTTGGCCGTCGGGTCCTGGAGGTCGTAGATCTTCGCCGTGTCCTTGATGATGTACGGCTCCGGCACGACGAACGTCTTGCCCAGCCGGTTGTTGAAGCGCTGCGCGAGGTCGCGCGTCAGCTCCAGGTGCTGGCGCTGGTCCTCGCCGACCGGGACCGCGTCGGCCTGGTACAGCAGGATGTCCGCGGCCTGCAGGATCGGGTAGGTGAACAGGCCGACGCTGGAACGGTCGGAGCCCTGCTTCGCGGACTTGTCCTTGAACTGCGTCATCCGGCCGGCCTCGCCGAACCCGGTCTGGCACTCCATGACCCAGCTCAGCTGGGCGTGCTCCGGGACGTGGCTCTGCACGAACAGCGCGCTGCGCCGCGGGTCGATGCCGATGGCGAGCAGTTGCGCGGCCGAGACGCGGGTGCGTTGCCGCAGCACCTTCGGGTCCTGCTCGACGGTGATCGCGTGCAGGTCGACCACGCAGTAGAACGGCTCGTGGGTGTCCTGCAGCCGCACCCACTGGCGCAGCGCACCGAGGTAGTTGCCGAGGTGGAACGAGTCGGCGGTGGGCTGGATCCCGGACAGGACCCGCGGACGGCGTTCGGCGGCGACGGTCTGCTCTTCGGACACGTGAGGATTCTTCCAGGCCGGGCCGCGTGGTGGGTGCCGAGGGGGCCCAAGCTGGGGATTCTTCCAAGCCGCGACGCGCGGCAGACATCGCGAAGGTCAACTCGCGTGATGGGGAGGTCGACTCACGTGATCGAGAGGTCGGCTCGCGTACCTCGGGGTTCGACTCGCGTACCCGGAGGGTCGGCCCCCGTACCTGGAGGGTCGGCTCGCGTGCCTGGAGGGTCGACTCGCGTGATTGGGGAGCCGACACGGCGTCGAGCTGAGCCGAGCCTGTGTGTGGCAGGCGCGCCGGGTGGGTCAGGCGTGCGGGTGCTGAGTGAGGAACGGGCGGGTCGGCGTGGCGTCGGGCTCGCCGAGGACCGCTTCGGCCATCGCCGTGACCGGGCCGGGTGCTTCCGGGACCGCCGGGGCAGCCTCTGCGACGCGGGCCTTGCGGCGCTGGCGCAGCACACCCAGCGTCATGCCGACGATGCCGAGCGCGACCGCCACCAGCCCGACCGGGCCGAGCACACCGAAGCTCTCCGCGCCCGAGTCCGCCTGCGCGGTCACGACGTCGGCGAACGCGTTCCCGCCGCCGGCCAAGAGCAGCGCGGCCGGGACGAGCGCGACCACCGCGGCCGCGCGGGACGCGCGCAGCGTGGACCGCATCAGGGTTCGACCTGGGTTGCGCACCGGAGTGCCTCCCGCGATTGACGAGCGCAGTGTACTTACCGAAAGACTCACCCATACGAGTGAGACGATGCGTGCTGCTGGTCAAAAAGCTACCGAGTGTGTCAAGACCCGAGGGTACTGACCGACTCGGCGGCCGAGACTAGCGCCCAACCGAGAACACGACCCCGGCGCCCCCATGGTTCAGGCCGCCACCCGAGTGGGTGTTGCGGAAGACGGAACGCTCCTACGCAAAGTAGAGAATGACCGGTCGTTGTCCGGCCGTTCATCACCCGTTCATCGCAATCGGGGCTCACCCTCTGCCATTCGCCGCAGTCGCCACTGCTCCGATCGCGCAGTCTTATTCGGAAAACTATTAACACGAAAGTGATTGGTCTATACCTCTTGGTGTAACCCATTCGGCTCGGTCGGACCGCGCACGACCGGCGTGATCAAGAGGAGTCCCGAATGTCGATTACCCGGTTCCTTAAGCGCACCGGCGTGGCGGTGAGCGCGCTCGCCGCGGCGGCCGCCGCCGTCGTGCTCCCGGCCACCACCGCGGCCGCCGCGGTGGACGCCTCCTTCGTCGTCAGCGAGGCCCAGTTCGACCAGATCTTCCCGAGCCGCAACAGCTTCTACACCTACAGCGGCCTGACCGACGCGCTGGCGGCCTACCCCGGCTTCGCCAACACCGGCGACGACACCGTCAAGAAGCAGGAAGCGGCGGCGTTCCTGGCGAACGTCAACCACGAGACCGGCGGGCTCGTCTACGTCGTCGAGCAGAACACCGCGAACTACCCGCACTACTGCGACGCGAGCCAGCCCTACGGCTGCCCGGCCGGCCAGGCCGCCTACTACGGCCGCGGCCCGATCCAGCTCAGCTGGAACTTCAACTACAAGGCCGCCGGCGACGCCCTCGGCATCGACCTGCTCAACAACCCGTACCAGGTCGAGCAGGACGCGGCCGTCGCCTGGAAGACCGGGCTCTGGTACTGGAACACGCAGACCGGCCCGGGCACGATGACGCCGCACGACGCCATGGTCAACCAGCGCGGCTTCGGCGAGACCATCCGCAGCATCAACGGCTCGATCGAGTGCAACGGCGGCAACCCGGCGCAGGTCCAGAGCCGGATCGACAAGTACACGCAGATCACCGGGATCCTCGGGGTCCCGACCGGTGACAACCTGTCCTGCTGAGCCGGGCGCGGCGAGAAGGGCCTTCCCGGCACACCGCCGGGGAGGCCCTTTTTCGTTGTCAGACTTGGGGATCCAGGTGGTCCAGGAGCTTGCGCAGGACGTCGTCGAGCAGGCCCAGGTCCTTTCCGGACAGTCCCGACAGGAGCTCGGAGACGTTCGCGGTGTGCTCGGTCATCGCGGCGTCGACGGCGTCGAAACCCTGGTCCGTCAAGCGGATCCGGAAGCTGCGGCGGTCGTTCGGGTCCAGCGCGCGCTCGACGAACCCGGCCTTCTCCAGCCGGTCGAGGCGGCTCGTCATGCCGGCGCGGGACATCATCAGCGTCGCGGACAGCTCGGACGGGATCAGCGTGTAGGGCGTGCCGGACCGGCGCAGCGCGGCCAGGACGTCGAACTCCCCGCGTTGCAGGCCGAACTTGCCGAACACCCGCTCCTGGGCCGGGCCGAGCACCAGCGCCAGCCGGCCCATCCGGCCGGCCACGCCGATGGCGGTCAGGTCGAGGTCGGGGCGTTCGCGGTGCCAGGCCGACACGACGGCGTCGACGGCGTCTTCGTCACTCACCCCGCCCACTCTATTCGACGCCAGCACTATTCGCTGCCTGATAGTTTGACAGCGAACTATCAGGCGTGGAACCATCGCTGGCATGACGACATTGCTGGTACGCCACGACGAAGCCGAGCAGCTCGGCTCGACCCCCGACACGATGACCCTGCTCGCGGACGTCTCCCAGACCGGCGGGCACCTGAGCACGAACCGCGCGTCGCTGGGCCGCGGGCGCGACGGCGCGACGCCGCACTTCCACACCTCGTCGGCCGAGATGTTCTTCATGCTGGACGGCGAACTCGAGGTCCTGAACGGCGAAGACGTCGTCACGGTCCGGACCGGCGACATGCTGTTCGTGCCGCCGCACACGAACCACGCGTTCGG
Organism: Amycolatopsis ponsaeliensis; assembly: GCF_030182635.1. Taxonomy (NCBI): domain Bacteria; kingdom Bacillati; phylum Actinomycetota; class Actinomycetes; order Pseudonocardiales; family Pseudonocardiaceae; genus Amycolatopsis; species Amycolatopsis ponsaeliensis. Next base: position 168,132 of record NZ_JAPZLD010000021.1, on the reverse strand, counting down.
CGCGACGGCGCGGTCGGGCGCGGACGTGCTGATCGTGTTCACGCCCGGCGTCGAGCGCTTCGAGTACTTCCGGATGATCGACCGGATCCGGCGGGGCGAGGCGTCGCCGGCGGAGATCCTGGCGTCGCAGGACCGGTTCGACAACCACTTCGTGGACAGCGCGACCTGGCGCGCCGCCCGCGCGGCCTAGATGTCGTAGGTGGCGGTGACCGGCGCGTGGTCGGACCAGCGCTGGTCGTAGGCGGCGGCGCGTTCCACGACGACGTCGACGACCTTCTCGGCGAGGCCGGGGGTCGCGAGCTGGCAGTCGATGCGCCAGCCGGAGTCGTTGTCGAAGGCCTGGCCGCGGTAGGACCACCAGGTGTAGGGGCCGGGGCCTTCGGGGTCGAGGCGGCGCTGGACGTCGGTGTAGCCGGCCTCGGTGTAGACGCGGCCGAGCCAGGCGCGTTCCTCGGGGAGGAAGCCGGAGTTCTTGCGGTTGCCGCGCCAGTTCTTGAGGTCGACGGTGTCGTAGGCGATGTTCCAGTCCCCCACGACGACGACCTCGCGCCCGGCCGCGGCGGCCTTGGCGCGGAGCTCGACGAGGTAGGGCAGGAACGCGGCCATGAAGCGTTCCTTTTCGTCCTGGCGCTCGGTGCCGACGTCCCCGCTGGGCAGGTAGAGGCTCGCGACCACGACGTTCGTCAGGTGGACTTCGAGGTAGCGGCCGCTGTCCTCGAACTCGGGCTCCCCGAAGCCGATCCGGACCTCTTCGGGCTCGGTGCGGCTGTAGACGGCGACGCCGTTGCGTCCCTTGACGGCGGAGGGGGCGTGCACCGCGAACCAGCCCTCGGGTTCGACGACCTCGGCGGGAAGCTGCTCCGCCGTGGCGCGCACCTCCTGGCAGCAGACGACGTCGGCCTTCGTGGCGGCGAGCCACTCGACGAAGCCCTTTTTGGCGGCGGCGCGGAGGCCGTTGACGTTCACGGTGGAGACGGTCAGCACGCACCGCACGCTACCGGCTCACGTCCGCCGGACCGGTGGCCGCTCTGACAGACTGCCGGGCATGGGTGAGCTGACGGTGCTCGGCAGCTGCGGCGGGTTCCCGGAACCCGGGCGGGCGTGCGCGGGATTCCTGTTGTCGCACAACGAGTTCCACGTCGTCCTCGATCTCGGGTACGGCGCGGCGTCGCGCCTGTTCGCGCACGGGCTGCCCGACGCCGTGGTGGTGACGCACGAGCACCCCGACCACTGCGCGGACGTGAGCGCGCTCGGGCGGGCCTGGTACTACACGGTCCAGGCCGGGAGCGGATCGCCGCGGTTGCCGCTGCACTGCACGCCCGGCACGCTCCGGCGCTTGGAGGCGATGGAGCCGCGGCCGCACCCGTCGGAGCTGTTCGAGGTGCACGACCTCGGCGCACCGGCCGACGTCGGACCGTTCCGGCTCACGACCCACGAGCTGCCGCACTACCTGCCGAACTTCGGCGTGCGGCTGACGGCGCCCGGGCTCACGGTGGCCTACACCGGGGACACGGGACCGTCGCCGGCGTTGGCGGACCTCGGCCGCGACGCGGACCTGTTCATCTGCGACGCCACCCTCCGCACCCCACCGGCGGAGGGAGAGCCCCGGTTTCTGATGACCGCGGCCGAGGCGGGCCACTGGGCCGAGCGAGCCGGAGCGCGCCGGCTCATGCTGACCCACTTCTGGCCGGGCACCGACCGCGCGGCGGCGGCCGCCGAGGCCCGCGCCGAGTTCGGCGGGGAGGTGCTGGTCGCCGAAGAGGACCTCACGGTCGCGCTCTGACAGCCGCGGCCGCGCGGGTCGAAGCTGCCCCGGCACAGCTTGCCGCCGCTCGGACACGGCCGGGACGCCCGCTCACGCGACCGGCTTCACGCTCGGACCCTGCCCGAGCGCAGCCTGACGAACCCCGGCCCCAGCCCACCCTGCCGCCGTCCGGCAGACCGGAGGAGTCTCGCCGCCGCGCTCCACCCCCGCCCGAGCGCGAACCGGCGAAACCCCGGCGGAGCGCACCCCACCCGCTGTCCGGCAGACCGGAGGAGTCTCGCCGCCGCGCTCCGACCCCCGTCCGAGCGCGGTCCCCGGGCTCCACTCCTCCGGCCTCCGCCAAGCCGCACACCCTCGGCCCTCGCGCCCGCGGAACTCCCCCTGGAGACCCCGCGGACACCTCGCCTCAGCCCATGCCGCATTCAGTTGTCGCCCGCCCCCGGGCGTCGCCGCACCTCCGCTCACCTGCGTATTCGGACCAGACAAGTTCTATCAGCGACCACCGACAAAAAACGCGCCTTGACGCCAGAAGCTACGAACATTAGCTTTAAAGCTATGCCAAGTAGCCAACCCGATGTCCCCTAGAGCGGGACTGACCACCGAAGCGGTGGTCGACTTAGCCCTCAAGATCGTCGACGAGTCCAGCGCCGAAGCACTGACCCTCGCCAAGGTCGCGGAACGCGCCGGAGTAGCCGCGCCCTCGCTCTACAAGCACGTCAAAAACCTCGCCGACCTGCGCCGGCTCATCGACCTCAAAGTCGTCCAGGAGATGGCCGAAGCACTGAGAACCGCCGCCACCGGACGCGAAGGCCCGGCAGCGGTGAGCGCTCTGGCCGACGCCTATCGCGCCTACCTGCTGCGCCACCCGCACCGCACCAACGCCCTGACGACTGCCCCCGACGAATCCGACGCCGAGCTCAGCCGGGCCACTCACGCCGTCGCCGAGGTCGTCTTCGCCGTGCTCAGGCCGTTCGGCTTCGACCACGTCCAGGCCGTGCACGCCACGCGCTGCATCCGCGCCGCCGTGCACGGCTTCGCCGGGCTCGAAGCGTCCGGTGGCTTCGGGCGGCCCGAAGACGTCGGCCAGAGCTTCGAAGTCCTCAAATCCATGCTCGTCCAAGCCCTCACGAACTACGCGGAGAAACCATGAGCTTCATCCTCGCCGTACTCCTCTTCACCGTCGGGCTCGGTGTGCTCGACGCCCGCTTCCCCTGGACGGAGGCCCGCAGATGATCGCCGGGCACTTCGGGCTCGCGGCCGCCGTCAAGGCGGGCCGGCCGGCCATCCCCGTGTGGACGCTCATGCTCGCCACCGCCTGGCTCGACGTCGTCTTCGTGCCGCTCTACCTCAGCGGCATCGAGACCGTCGACGGCGCGGGCTACGGCGGCGGCGTCATCCACGCCGACTACACGCACTCCCTCGTCGGCGCACTTGTCCTCGCCGCGCTCTTCGGGGCGGTCGCGAGTCATTGGCTCGGCCGGGAAGCCGGGCTCATCCTCGGCGGTGTCGTCTTCTCGCACTGGCTGCTCGACCTCGTCGTGCACCGCGCCGACCTGCCGATCCTGCCCGGCAACGCCGGCGACCTGCCCACGTTCGGCTTCGGGCTCTGGCGGCTGCCCGCCGTCTCGGCCGTCGTCGAACTGCTCATGTTGGTGATCGGCATCGGCCTCTACTGGCGCGCCGCGGCGAAGCGCGACCCGAAACGCGCGCGAGTGCTGGGGCTGACCGCCGCGCTGTGCGGCGTCATCACCCTCGGCACCGACCTGCTGGGAGTCTGATCAGCAGGCGGAACCGGCGACCGGTTCGGTGAACGCGGCGGCGACCCACTTGTCGTCGGCCACCTTCCGGAAGCCGTTCTGCACGCCCGGCAACGCGTCGAACTGGGCGTCGCGCAGGTACTTGCCGACGACCTTCGCGTTGCCGTCGGCCGTCTCGCGGGCGTTGAGGACGTCCGCGGTCACGGTCACCTTGCAGCCGGTCGCCGAAGCTCCCGAAGCCTGCTTGTCCGTGTTCATCACGTAGACGATGACGACCAGGACGATGGCGCCCAAGATGAGCAGAGTCTTCTTCGACATGCCTTCCTCCAACCGCGTGCCCCGTCCCCCGCCAAGGGTAGGCAATCCTTTACCCGGACCGACAGCGCCGGACGCAGCAACCACCCGGAGGCGCCAGTCCACATCCCCACCGGTGACGCGCTGTGAACACGCGAAAGCCCCCTTCCCGGCAAACCGGGAAGGGGGCTTCGAAAAAGGGCTCAGCCCTGGGCGATCTTCTTGGCCAGGTTGTCGTCCAGCGTCGCGAGGAACTCCTCGGTCGTCTGGAACGGCTGGTCCTTGCTGATCAGCAGCGCCAGGTCCTTCGTCATCTGACCGCTTTCGACGGTCTCGACGACGACCTCTTCCAGCTTGTTCGCGAAGCCGATCAGCTCCTGGTTGCCGTCCAGCTTGCCGCGGTGCTCGAGGCCCCGGGTCCAGGCGTAGATCGACGCGATCGGGTTCGTCGAGGTCGGCTTGCCCTGCTGGTGCTGGCGGTAGTGCCGGGTGACCGTGCCGTGCGCGGCCTCGGCCTCGACGGTCCGGCCGTCCGGCGTGCGCAGCACCGACGTCATCAGGCCGAGCGAGCCGAAGCCCTGCGCGACCGTGTCGGACTGGACGTCACCGTCGTAGTTCTTGCACGCCCAGACGTAGCCGCCCTCCCACTTCATCGCCGCGGCGACCATGTCGTCGATCAGGCGGTGCTCGTAGGAGATGCCCTTGGCGTCGAAGTCGGCCTTGAACTCGGCCTGGAAGATCTCCTCGAAGACGTCCTTGAACTGGCCGTCGTAGGCCTTGAGGATCGTGTTCTTGGTGGAGAGGTACACCGGCAGGCCGCGGTCGAGGCCGTACTGCAGCGACGCGCGCGCGAAGTCCTCGATCGACTTCTTGAAGTTGTACATCCCCATGGCGACGCCGCCGCCCTCGGGGAACTTCGCGACCTCGAACTCCATCGGTTCGGAGCCGTCGTCCGGGGTGTAGCTGATGGTCAGCGTGCCCGGGCCGGGGACCTTGAAGTTGGTCGCCTTGTACTGGTCGCCGTGGGCGTGGCGGCCGATGATGATCGGCTTCGTCCACGTCGGCACCAGGCGCGGGATGTTCTGGATGACGATCGGCTCGCGGAAGATCACGCCGCCGAGGATGTTGCGGATCGTCCCGTTCGGGGACAGCCACATCTTCTTGAGGCCGAACTCTTCGACGCGTGCCTCGTCCGGGGTGATCGTGGCGCACTTGACACCCACGCCGTGCTTCTTGATCGCGTTCGCGGAGTCGACCGTGACCTGGTCGTCGGTGCGGTCCCGCTCCTCGATGCCCAGGTCGTAGTAGTCCAGGTTCACGTCCAGGTACGGGTGGATCAGCTTGTCCTTGATGAACTGCCAGATGATGCGGGTCATCTCATCGCCGTCGAGTTCGACGACGGTGCCCTGGACCTTGATCTTGGCCATGAGCAGCGGTGCTCCTTCCGCGGATCTTCGCGTTACTTCGATACGTCTCGCCGGTAGCGGTACAAGCGTACTGCTTGACCGTCCTGGATGGTTCCAGTAGTGGCCGGTATCAAGTCTCCCCCCGCCGATTGTGGCCAGGGTCACCGGGCACGACCAGCCGTTAGGCCGATCCGACCGCTCATCGAGCGAGCGTCGCGCTTCCGGGTGAACCAGGGCACGATGCCATCCGTGAACTCATCATGCGGGAGGTGACGGCCATGTCGACCCATCGGTACGGCGAGTACGAAGACGATTACGAGGACTACGACGACACGACGGAAGCGCTCGACGAACAGCCGCGCCGCGGTGTCGCCCACCTGGTCAGCGCGCTGAGCGGGCTCCTGCTCACGCCGGTCGCGCTGGGCCTGCTGAGCTGGGGCGGGCTGCGCCAGCAACAGCTGATCCAGGCCACGCTGAGCACCAACCGCGACCCGCTGGGTATCGCGCTGCTGGCCGGCGGGGCGATCCTGCTGCTCGGCGTCGCCGCGCTCGGGGCGCTGTCGGCGGTCGGCCCGATCCTCGGCGGCCTGATCTACGGGGTGCTGCCCAGCGTCGCCACGATGGCCGTGCCCGAGTGGGGATTCCGCCTGGTGAACCGGATGCCGAAGAGCGACATCGCGTACGGCATCACGGACTTCCTCTTCATCGGCGGCCTGCTCGGCGTGGGGTTCCTGCTGGTCGGCAGCGGGCTGGCCAACGCGCTGGTGCGGCGGCGCCGGGAGGCCTGAACCGCGCCGGTGGGATCATCGGCCGATGGGTTTGTTCACCGTCGCGGAGGCATGCGACGAACTGGCGCGGCTGCGGCCGGTCCTCGACGAACTGGTGCGCGTCCGGGCCGACGCGGCCGAGCTCGCGGCGTCGCTGCGTCCGGGCGGGCGCGAGACGGAGCTGGGCGGGCTGCCCGAGTGGAAGGCCGCGCAGGCCCGGCTCGACGACCTGATGACGACGGTCCAGCGCACCGGCGCCGAGCTCAAGGGGTTCGCGCCGCTGCTGGTCGACTTCCCGGCCGAGCTCGACGGGACCGACGTGCTGCTGTGCTGGCTCGAGGGTGATCGCGAGCTGAGCTGGTACCACCGGGCCGACCTGGGCTTCGCCGGCCGCCGGCCCCTGAAAATCGCTGGTCGGCCCGGCTAGGTTGGGTCCGTGGACCACGACGCGAGGGCAGCCCTCTTCGACAGCACGGCCGAGCACTACGACGAAGACACCTTCCACGCCCGGGTCGCGGACGAGCTGGTCGCGCCCCTGCCACCCGAGCCGGACCTCGTACTGGACGTCGCCACGGGGACGGGCTTCGCGGCGTACGCGGCGTTGCGACTGAAGCCGTCTCGCGTGCTGGCTGTCGATCTCTCGCCGGCGATGGTGGCTCAGGCGACGGCGAAGGCGGCTGAGCTGGATCCGTCGGGGGTGATCACCTGGCAGGTCGGGCCGGCGGTGCCGATGCCGTCACCGGACGGGTCGGCCGACGTCGTGCTGTGCGCGTCCTCGCTGCACTTCCTGGGGGCGGTCGCGTTCGCGGACTGGCGGCGGGTGCTGCGGCCGGGTGGCCGGCTCGCGTTCTCGGTCGTCTCTGGGGCGCGGTTCCGGCCTTCGGGGGCCTTCGCGGACTTCGTGCCGAGGGACATCACGTTCCCGACCGACGACGCCGAGGCGGCGGCACTGGCCACGTCGGCCGGGTTCGTGGACGTTTCGGCGCGGACTTTCACGTACCGGGGCGCGGACCGGGTGCGGAGCACGTTCGTGGTGCACGCGACGGCCCCGTGAACCTGGAGCGGTTCGCGGACGGCCACCTGACGCAGGTCACCGCGGACGGCAGCCGGGTTTCGCTGCTGCTGGAGGCGTACTCGGAGTACCGGCGCGTGCCCGGTGAGGTCTCGGTCCTCGAGGTCTTTGAGCTGAGCGCCGATCCGGCGGAGCTCCAGGCGGCCGAACCGCCGGCGCCTGACCACGCGCTGGAAGAGCCGAGCAGCCGGGAACACGACGGACTGGTGACCGTCGAGTTCTTCGCCCCGCTGCGGATCCGCGTGACAGCCGCCGCCTTCGACCTGACTCTGCTGCGAACCGAGCGGCGGGTCGTGCTCCCCATGCCGTCCGCAAACGCTTGCACCTTGGACATCGCCGAGGTGCCCCAGCTCGGATCCGACATCGTCTGGCGGATGCTCGGCGGTGACGCGGGCACGCCCGCCGATCCCGACGGCTGGTTCCTCCAGCGCCGGGACCGGCTGGCGACCTCGCAGACCGGTGTCTTCTGCCGCACGACCGCGAACCGCGTCACCTTCGAGCGGCACGACGCCGACGACGACCTCTGGCGAGCCGTCCGGTTGCTCGGCCGGCACGCGAGCCGCGTGTGGTCCGGGAACTGCGTGTTCGAGCCCGCGGACTGGGTCGCGTGGGTGACCGCCGGGACGCTACCGCCGGTGGAGCGGCTCAGGCCGTGAAGTGGACCTGGCCATGGGTGGCCGGGCCGTCCGGGCTGCCGCAGCGATGGACGAACGTCAGATCCACCCCGGTCGCATCAAGCCGGTCGATCGTGAAGTCCGCGTAGTCGTCGCCGCACGACAGGCCGCCGGTGTAGACGAAGATCCCCGGGGTGCTCAGCGCCGGGTCGCTCTGGCCGCGGAACCGCGCGCCCGTGTACGTCCCGGTGTGCAGGGTCTCCCCCGCCGGTGCGCTCAGCTCGACGCGCATGTCCTTCAGCCCCGACTGGACGTCGATCTTCAGCACGCCGTTGTACTCCCAGACGGCGATCTCGTCGCCCGGCGTCGCGTAGTGGGCGCTGCCCTCCAGCGGCCCGGCGCCGGCTTCCGAGGTGTAGTCCACCGTCTGCACCGGATCCGCCGAAGCGACCGGGACGAGCGCCAAGCCCAGCCCGGCCGCCGCCGACAGGACCACGCAGGCGCGACGAAGTGAATTCACGGAACCTCCCCATCCCGAGGCCGCCTGATGCGGCGTCATCGATCATGCTGCCAGCGCGACCGATGCCGGGGACAGGTCTCAACGGTGCAATGAAGCGCCCTTGAGGATCTTGTCCACCGCGTTCTTCGGGCCGTGCAGCGCCAGCCCGGCCAGCGCCAGCTTCTCCCCCGGCACCGCGCGGACCGCCGCCCGGTTGTCGACGTCGTTGCCCGTGTGGAACAGCTCGTCGGTGAAAAGGGAAATCCGCAGGCCGCGGCCCAGTGCGCGGGTGTGCGCCGCCGTGAGGACGTCCGCGGTGCCCGAGAACACCATCACCGGCTGGCCGAACATCGGCAGGTACTCGGTGTCGTCGGCGTCGAGGTACGGCTCGCCCATCAGCTCCGGCGTCACGTGGGCGATGCCGCTCACCAGGAACGCGGTGACGTTGAGCCGCTGCCAGGACGCCAGGTCGTCGCGGAGCAGGACGGCGATCTTCGTGTCGAAGGAACTCATGCCGGAAAGAGTCCCCCGCCGGCGACCCGCGCGTCTTGTACGTTCTTGACATGGCGCACGTCGAAGCTTGGCGGCCGGCGGTCCCGGGGATCGCCGAGGTCTTCCACGCGCGCTTCATCACGCACGCCTACCCGCTGCACACCCACGACACGTGGACGCTGCTGATCGTCGACGACGGCGTCATCAGCTACGACCTCGACCGCCACCACCACGGCGCGCTCGGGCCGGCCGTGACGCTGCTGCCGCCGAACGTCGCGCACGACGGGCGCGCCGCCACCAGCCACGGCTTCCGCAAGCGCGTGCTCTACCTGGAGACGTCGGTGCTGGGCGAGGACCTCATCGGCGCCGCGGTCGACCAGCCGAGCGTCGCCGACGGGCTGCTGCGCACCCGCATCCACCAGCTGCACGTGTCGCTGGCCGAGCCGGGCGACGCGCTCGAGGCCGAAAGCCGGCTCGCGCTGGTCGCCGAGCGGCTCCACACCCACCTCGGCCGGCCGGCAGTGCACGAACCGAAGCGCGGGCTCGCGGACGACCTGCGCGACCTCCTCGACGCGAGGCTGCCCGAAGCGCTGACGCTGGCCGAAGCGGCCGAGACGCTCGGCGCGCACCCGGCGCACCTCGTCCGCTGCTTCGGGGCGCGGTTCGGCCTGCCGCCGCACCGCTACCTGACGGGCCGCCGCGTCGACCGGGCGCGCCGGCTGCTGCTCGACGGCTCGCCGGCCGCCGAGGTCGCCGCCGTCGCCGGGTTCACCGACCAGGCCCACCTCACGCGGCACTTCAAGCGGTACCTGGGCACCACACCGTCGAGGTATTCGAAGGCTCGTTGACCTGTCCGCCGGTTGTGTCAAGATGGCCGCATGCTGCGCGAACTGCACCTGACCGGCGACCCGGCCGCCGACAAGCTGCTCAACGACGACCCGTTCGCCCTGCTCGTCGGGATGCTCCTGGACCAGCAGTACCCGATGGAGCACGCCTTCGCCGGCCCGCGAAAGATCGCCGACCGGATGGACGGTTTCGCCTTGGCGAAGATCGCCGCGACCGACGTCGAGACGTTCGTCGAGATGTGCGTCGTGCCGCCGGCCATCCACCGCTACGGCGGCTCGATGGCCCGCCGCGTCCACGCCCTCGCGGAACACATCATCGAGAACTACGACGGCCGGACCGAAGGCATCTGGCTCGACGGCCGCCCGAAGCCAGACGGCCCGGAAGTCCTGAAGCGGCTGCGTGCGCTGCCCGGGTTCGGCGAGCAGAAGGCGAAGATCTTCCTGGCCCTGCTGGGCAAGCAGCGCGGCATCCAGCCGAAGGGCTGGCGCGAGGCGGCCGGGTCGTACGGCGACCGTGGCTCGCGCCGGTCGATCGCCGACGTCACGAGCGCCGAAACGCTCGGTGAGGTCCGCGCGTTCAAGAAGGCCGCCAAGGCCGCGGCCAAGGCGGGCTAACGCACCCAGACGCGCAGCGGGCCGAGCCGTCGATGAACGGGAGGACGTCGGCTGCCGTGGCGGCGGGGTCGAGCGTCACCGCGTCCGGGTAGTACTCCGGTGTGCGCGCGCGGCCGGTCCACGCCCGCACCAGGCCGTGTTCTCCGCGACCGCTAGTTCCGCGCGAACCACAGCACGTCCGGCACGCCACGCGGGACCTCGACCGGGACCTCGCGCACGTCCCCGAAGTGCGCCCGGAGACGCGCGGTGAACGCCGGCGCCGCGCCCGCGCTCCACACCGCCAGCACGCCACCCGGGTTCAGCAGCGAGGCCAGCCGCGTCAGTCCCGCGTCGGAATACAGCTCGGCGTTGCCTTCCGTGACCGTCCACTCGGGACCGTTGTCGATGTCGAGGCACAGCGCGTCGAAGCGGTCGGACGTCCGGGACAGCCACGACACGAGATCAGCCGGAACGACCCGCACCCGCGGATCGGACAGCGCGTCTCCGTGGACCGTCCGAAGTGGACCGGACCGGTTCCACGCGATCACCGCCGGCTCGCGTTCCACGACCACGACCGAAGCCGCGCCCGCGTCGAGGGCCGCGCGCAGGGAGAAGCCGACGCCGAGGCCGCCGATCAGCACGTGGGCTCCCGGGGTCAGCGCGCGTCACCAGGAGGCGCTCGGACTCGCCGTTGCGCGTGTCCATCAGGAAGACGCCGTTCTCGATCACTTCGAGCGCTTCGCCGTCGCGGCGCAGGACCAGCTCGCCGCCACGGCCACGGACCGTCTCCACCACCTCGACCACCGTTCGACCCTCTCACAGCAGTCCAGCGAGTTTGTACAACACCAAACTCCCCGCCACCGCGACGTTGAGACTCGCGCCGGTGCCCACCATCGGGATTTCGACGACGGTGTCGAGCAGGTCGAGCGCCTCGGGCGGGATGCCGGTCTGCTCGTGGCCGAGCACGGCGATCGTGCGGCCGCGGGCGGCGGGCAGGTCCGCCAGCCGCACCGCTTCCTCCGCCAGTTCGACGCCGACGACCCGCGTGCCCGCCGCCCGCTCGCGGGCCAGCCAGCCCGGCGGATCGTGCACCCAGTGCACGCATGCCGGGCGTCGCAACGTGTTTCCTCGGCGCAACGCCTCGGGCACCCACGGGAACCGCGGCACCGCGAGGCACGCGCCCACCGCGTCACAGGTGCGCAGGAGCGTGCCGAGGTTCGCGCCGTGCAACGGCCAGAGCGGGGCGGCCACCAGGTGGCCCCAACAGGAATGTGCTTTGTTCCGCCGGGACTTCCGCAGCTCGCGCGGCGTGCGGACCCGGACCGCGGGGCTCACCGGCGCTGAGGCGCGGCGCCTCCGATTTCGCTGTTCATGCCCGGATTCTAACCCGTTCGCCGGGACCGCGGAACGATCCGCGCTCCTACCCTGGACCCGGAGGTGCAGTCATGCACGCAGGAGTGGGAGACGAAATCCAGGTACACGGCCGTACCGTCGGCTCGGCGGAACAGCGCGGCGAAATCCTCGAGGTCCGCGGGCCCGACGGCGCCCCGCCCTACCTGGTGCGGTTCGCCGACGGGCACGAGGCGCTCGTCTATCCGGGCCCGGACTGCGAAGTCCAGGCCCACGCCGACTAGACGGCGACCTCTTCCCGCGGCGCACGGACCCGGCCCCACGCGGTCCCGACGAGCACCAGCGCCACCAGGGTCAGCGCCGCCGCGACCTCGGGCAGCACCAGCGGCCCGCCGGACGTCAGCACCGCGCCCCCGACCACGCCGGACAGCCCGACGCCGAGGTAGATCGCCGACGCGTTGAGCGAGAGCACCAAGCCCGCGTGGCCCGGAGCCAGCTCGATCAGGCGGTGCTGCACCGGCGGGCTGAACGACCACGTCGCCACCCCCCACACGAACAGCGCGACACCGGCCGCGATCGGCGTCGTCGTCGCGATCGGCAGCAGCGCCAGCACGACGGTGATCCCGGCCGTCACGACGAGCAGCGGCGCGCGCGAACCCCAGCGGTCGGCCGCCCGGCCGCCGGCGAAGTTGCCGACCGCGCCGCCGACGCCGTAGCAGAAGAGCAGTACCGTGACCGCCGTGCCGTGGACGCCCGCGGTCGCGGCCAGCAGCGGGGACACGAACGTGTAGACCATGAACGCGGCGAGGCACCCGAGGACCGTCACGGCCAGCATGACGAGCACGCGCGGGTCGCGGCCGGCGGCGAACCGTTCGGCCAGGGTCACCCGCGGCGGCGCGGCGACCGACGGCAGCGCCATCCGCACGGCCAGCGCGCTCGCCAGCGAGAACGCGGCGACCAGCGCGAACGCCGTCCGGTAGCCGAGGTGCTGCGAAATGAGGCTGCCCAGCGGCACGCCGAAGATGAGCGCGACGGTCAGCCCGCCGAACACGAGCGCGATCGCGCGGCCCCGGCGTTCCGGGCTCGTCAGCTGGGCCGCGACGGCACTCGCCGCGGGGGTGAACACCGCGGCGCCGATCGCGGTCACCACCCGGGCCAGCAGGAGCGTGCCGTAGCCGGGCGCGAGTGCGGCGAACAGGTTGCCGGCGGCGGTCACGGCGAGCGCGGCGACCAGCAGCGTCCGGCGCTCCCAGGTGCCGGTGACGGCGGCGAAGATCGGCGAGCCGACCGCGTACGCGATGGCGAAGGCGGTGACGAGCTGCGCCGCGGCGGTGGCCGAGACGTGCAGCTCGCCGGTCAGCGCCGGTAGCAGCCCGGCCACGATGTACCCGCTGGTCCCGACGCCGAACGCGCCGAAGGCCAGCACCGAGATCCTCGAGGACGAGGGTGTGGACATGGGTGGGTCCCCCAAGCGGAACGGGTGATTGGTTCGACGAACGTCGTAGTTCGACCATCACCGTACTACGGCCCTCCGACAATTTCGACCGGCGTCGTACAATGAGCTCATGGCCAAGACCGCCCCACTGCCGCCGATCTTCCACCCGGCACTGGACGAGATCACCGTCGAAGGGGTGCTGCGCGCCCTGGCCGACCCGGTGCGGCTGGGCATCGTGCGCCAGCTCGCGGCGGCGGACTGCGAGCTCGCGTGCGGCGCGCTGACCGTTCCAGTGACCAAGTCCACAATCACCCACCACCTGAGCATCCTGCGCCAGGCCGGCGTCGTGGCCGGCCGCCAGGAGGGGACGACCCGGTTCAACTCGTTGCGCCGCAACGATCTCGACACCCTGTTCCCGGGCCTGCTGAACGGCGTTCTGGCCGCTCCGCGCTGATCATCGCGTTACGGTGTGGATCGTCACTCGTTATCGGGATGACAACGCACCCCTTCCCTTGTTGGACTGTGGGCAGGACAGCCGACGGCGCTGGGGCCGCATGGCTGTCCTCTTTTGTGTCCACCGACTGAACCGATCCAGTCCCTGAGGCTGGGTTGGCCAAGTAATCGTTTACCCACCCTGGAAGGAGTGCCGTGCCCGTCGCGCTGCTCGCGCTCGCCATCGGAGCCTTCGGCATCGGAACCACCGAGTTCGTCATGATGGGCGTGCTGCCCCAGGCGGCCGCCGACTTCGGCGTCGACATCCCGACCGCCGGCTACCTCATCTCCGCCTACGCCCTCGGCGTCGTCGTCGGCGCCCCGCTGCTCACCGCGGTCGCCGTCCGGCTGCCGCGCAAGACCATGTTGCTGGCCATGATGGGCCTGTTCACGCTGGGCAACGCCCTGTTCGCGCTCGCCCCGAACCAGGAGTTCGGCATCGCGTTCCGGTTCCTGGCCGGCCTCCCCCACGGCGCGTTCTTCGGCGCCGGCGCGGTCGTCGCGTCCAGCCTCGTCGGCCCCGGCCAGCGCGCCAAGGCCGTGTCGATGATGTTCCTCGGCCTGACCCTCGCGAACGTCATCGGCGTGCCGCTGGGCACGCTGCTGGGCCAGCGGGTCGGCTGGCGCGCCACGTTCGGCGTCGTCGCCGTGATCGGTCTGGTCGCCGCGGCGGCCATCGCGAAGCTGGTGCCCCACCAGGGCCGGCCCGCGGAGGCGTCGCTGCGCAACGAGCTCGGCGCGTTCAAGCGGCCGCAGGTGCACCTCGCGCTGGCGATCGTCACGTTCGGACTCGGCGGCGTCTTCGCCTGCCTGTCCTACATCACGCCGATGCTGACCGACGTCGCCGGCTACTCGCCGTCGAACGTCACGCTGCTGCTGTCCCTGGCCGGGGTCGGCATGACGATCGGCAACCTGCTCGGCGGCCGCCTGGCCGACCGCGCGCTGATGCCGGGCCTGTACGCCGCGCTGCTGGCGCTGGCCTGCGTGCTCGGGATCTTCACGATCACCGCGCAGGGCAAGGTCGGCGCCGCGATCACGATCTTCTTCGTCGGCGTCGCCGGGTTCATGATCGGCCCGATGATGCAGGCGCGGATCATGGAGAAGGCGGGCGGCACGCCGTCCCTGGTGTCGGCCGCCGTCCAGTCCGCGTTCAACATCGCCAACTCGATCGGGGCGTACCTCGGCGGTCTGGTGATCGCCGGCGGGCTCGGCCTGGTCGCCCCCAACTGGGTCGGCGCGCTCCTGGCCGTCTTCGGACTGACGCTGGCCATCGTCTCGGGCACCCTGGACCGCCGCGAAGCCCGCGCCGAACGGCGTGAGCTCGCGATGGCTTCCTGACCCGCGCCGAGGCCGGTCCGGACAGACCCCTCGGCGGGCGCAGGTCAGCGGCTCGCCGGCGGTTGTCTTGAATGAGTCATTCAGGTCTTCGGAGGTCCTGAATGACTCATTCAAGACGTTTGGCTGGGGCACCACACCCGCCGACCGGCGCAGGGACAGCCGGGTCGTGCGACTTCGCCGGAGCTCCGAAAGCGGCACTTTCACGTGAAAGTGCCGCTTCTCGGCGTCCTAAGAGGCGCTGAGCGGGCCGCCGATGATCGTCAGGGCCACGTACAGCACCGCCGCCGCGAGGCCGGTGTAGGTCACGATGTCGACGACCTTGCCGCGGATCACGAGCAGCCCCGCTCGCTCCGTCGGCAGCACCGCCCGCAGCACCCCGGCGAGGAGGAGTGCGGCGCCGATCAGCGCCGCGCCCTCCCGCCAGTGGTACTGGACGATCCGCAGCACCGCGACGGCCACCACCAGCAGCACCACCGCGAACGGGAGCTGGGCGAACCGGCCCGGCCGGCTCCGGCGGTCGTGGACGTCCCGCCGGTCCTCGGTCATCGTCATCGGCCCTGAACCGAGCGCTCCGCCGCTTCGACGACGTTGCTCACCAGCATCGCCCGGGTCATCGGCCCGACCCCGCCAGGGTTCGGCGAAATCCAGCCGGCCACCTCGGCCACGTCCGGGTGAACATCGCCGGTGAGCTTGCCGTCCACGTGGGACACGCCGACGTCGAGCACCGCGGCGCCCGGCGCGACCATGTCCGGCGTGATGATCCCCGGCACGCCGGCCGCGGCGACGATGATGTCCGCGCGGCGGACTTCGGTGGCGAGGTCGCGGGTGCCCGTGTGGCACAAGGTGACGGTGGCGTTCTCGCTGCGGCGGGTCAGCAGCAGGCCCAGCGTGCGGCCGACGGTGATGCCGCGGCCGACCACGGTGACGCGCGCGCCGTTCAGCTCGACGCCGTGGCGCTTGAGCAGCTCGACGATCCCGTACGGCGTGCACGGCAGCGCGCCCTGCTGGCCGAGCACGAGCCGGCCGAGGCTGACTGGGGCGAGGCCGTCGGCGTCCTTCTCCGGGTCGATGCGCTCGAGCACGCGGTTCGCGTCGAGGTGCTTCGGCAGCGGCAGCTGGACGAGGTAGCCGTGGCAGGCAGGGTCCGCGTTCAGCTCGTCGATGACGGCCTCGAGCTTCTCCTGGGTGATGTCGGCCGGCAGGTCGCGGCGGATCGAGTTGATCCCGATCTTGCCGCTGTCGGCGTGCTTCATCCGCACGTACGAGTGCGAGCCCGGGTCGTCGCCGACCAGGACGGTGCCCAGGCCCGGCGTCACCCCCTTCGCGGCCAGCGCCGCGACGCGCGGCTCGAGCTCCGCGAAAATGGCGTTCTTGGTGGCCTTGCCGTCGAGAATCTTCGCCGTCACGGGGCCCATTCTGGCAAAGCGACCCCCGCGCGTCGCTTCCAGGCGCGGGTGGTCGCAGCCCGTAGAGTGATCGTCACCCCCACACGGTCCACTCGCGACGCTGCCCGCGATCAAGCTGTGATCTACCGCACGTCGCATCGCACGAGGTCAGGCCGGGTGCCGCCGGGTCGCCGAGCGGCAAAACCCACATGCGGGGTGCACTCGCGCGCGCGAACAGTCAAAATGTCCCCGTGGCACAACCGACGACGCAGCTGAACGCGACCGAGCAGGACACCCTGGTCAAGCAGATCGGACTTGCCCTGCTCCGTGCCGCCCCGCGCGACTGGCGCAAGGTCACCGCGGAGTATCGAGCCGTCGGGAGGTACCACGAGCTCGCCGGCCAGATCGTCACCGAGGACGGCACGGTGCACGAGTGGCTAGCCACTCACGACATCGCGACCCTATTCGGCAGGCTGCGCGGGGGCATGTACCGCGACGGCCGCGGGACGTGGTTCAACGCGCGCTACCAGCTCGACCACCCGTCCAGCTACAACCTCGAGTACAACCGCGACGAGCCGGTGTGGAACCTCGTGCCGCCGCCGCAGGCCTACTCCGACGAGCTGCGGATGTTCCCGCGCACCGAGGACAACGTGCCCGAGTGGCTGATCCGGCGGATGTCCGGGCTCGGCCCGGAGCAGCCGGGGCCGCACTTCCGGATCGCCCGGATCTTCGACACGATCGGCCCCGCCGGCCGCCCGGTGATCAACCGCCCCGACCTCGAGGTCGAGGAGCAGGACCGGCTTCTGGAGTACCTCGACCACGCGCCACTGGTCGTCACCGAGCGCGGCTACGACATCGACCGGCTGGCCGCGGCGCCCGAGGCCACCGTGCCGGTCGCCTTCCACAGCGACGGCCAGTGGATCTGGCCCGCCGCCGTCAACTTCTACCTGCGCAAGTACGGCGTTTCGCCCGAGTCGGACCTGGTCGAGCACGTCCGGGCGGTCGGCTTCAAGCTGCCACCGGTCGACGAGCCGACCCTGCAGGCCGCCGGCGCGTACCTGACCCGGGGCAACCAGCCGCCCCCGCAGCAGCAGCGCCCGGCCGGTCCGCCGCCCCAGGGACCCCCGCCGCAGGGCCCGCCGCCCCAGCAGCAGGCGCCCGCGGGCCCGCCGCCGACCCTGGTCGCGCCGGCGGTGCCGGTCGTGCCGCCCCAGCAGCACCAGGAGCCGCCCGCGCCGGTGGAACCGGCGGCCCACGCCCCCGAGCCGGAAGCCCCGGCCGAGGAGCACGCCTACGCCGAAGAGACCGAGTTCGCCGAAGAGGGCTACGACGACCAGGAGTTCGACGACCGCTTCGCCGAGGAGGACGCCTACGGCGAGGAGGAGTACGAACACCCCGAGCACGCCGCCGGCTCCAACGGCACTTCGCCGGAGCCGGGCCGGGTGCCCGACCTCGAGGAGACCGCGGAGTACGTCCCCGACCAGCCGATCGGGCACGAGGACGAGCCGCATGACCCCGTGAGCCGGTCCCCGCACGAGGCTGAGGGCGGGTTCGACGACGAGCAGGCGCCGGAGCCCGCCTCCCACCGCGAGGACGACGCGCACCCCGCGTTCGACCCGGGTTCCCACCGGGACGACGAGCCGGCGCACGCGGCCTTCCAGCCCGATCAGGAGCAGGCCGACGAGCCCGCCCACGCGGCGTTCCAGCCGGATCAGGACGAGCCGGCGCACGCGGCCTTCGCGCCCGGCCTGGACGAGCCGGTGTTCCCGCCGGGCCGGTCCCGGCCGGACGAGGCGCCGCGCGGCGGGTTCCAGCCGCCGGAGCGTCCCGATTTCGACCCCGGCCCGCCGACCATGATCACCCAGTCCGAGGTGCCCGGCGTGCTGCCGGTGCCGGAGCCGCCGGCGCCCGAACCCGAGCCCGCCCCGCCCCGCTCGGGCCGCCGTGCGCTGCGCCGCGAGACCCCGGACCACCCGGTGCTCGCCGGCCTGCAGACCAAGCTGGACGAGCTCGAGGTGCCCGAAAGCGGCTACAAGCTGGGCGAGCCCGCCGAGCACGGGTGGAGCGTCGAGCAGGTCGACGACGGCTGGCGCGTCGGCTGGTACGACGGCCAGCTCAGCAACCCCGCGGTGTTCGGCGACGCCGAGGACGCGGCCGCGTTCATGCTCGGCAAGCTGCTGCTCAACCCGGAAGGCCACGTGCCCGAGGAGCCGCCCGCTCCCGAGCCGGAGCCCGAACCCGAGCCGGAACCGGTGCCGCAGCGGGTCGTCGCGACGCTGTCGCCGGAGGTCGCGACCGGGTCGTACCCGGTCCGCAAGCCGGAGCCGGTGCCCGCCCAGGAGCAGACGGCGTTCACGAGCGCCGAGGAGCTGTTCGGCGACCTCGAGGACGACGAGCCGCCGGCCCCGCCGCGCCAGCCCGCGCCGGTCCCGGCCGGGCCGCCGCCCCTGGCCCAGCAGCAGGCCGGTCCGCCGCCCGCGGCCCCCGCGCCGCCCCGGCGTGAGCCGCCGTCGACGCCGACCGTCCTGGCGGCCCCGGTGTCGCCGGGTGCCCCGCCGATGGGTGCTCCGGCCGCACCGCCCGTGCCACCCGCACCGCCCGCGCCGCCGCGTCGTGAGGAGCCGGCCCGCCCGGCCGTCAACGGCGGTGGTGGCGGTGGCCAGCAGCAGTGGCCGATCGGCCCGATGTCCGGCGAGCCGCCGCTGACGCTCTTCCGTGGCAAGGAGCTGCGCGAGCTGCCCGCGGGCAGCGAGCTGGACCGTTTCGGCGGCCCGAACGGCAACCTGACGTACGCGGCGGGGACGCCGTTCGCCGAGCGGTCCCTGGTGCCCGAGTGGGTGAACCGGCCGTACCACGTCTACCGCGTGCAGCGGCCGCTCGAGGCGCTGGCCGGCGTCGCGATCCCGTGGTTCAACCAGCCGGGCGGCGGGTCGGCGTACCTGCTCCCGGCGTCGATCGAAGAGCTCGTCGCCGAGGGCGACCTGATCGAGCTCGACCCGGGCGAACCCCCGATCGACTGATCTTCGAAGGCCCCGGCAGCGCGCTGCCGGGGCCTTCTTTTCAGCGGATGACGAGCCCGTGGGCGGCGGCGAAGGCGATGGCCGTCTCGACGTCGACTTCGGCACCCCGCAGCTCGGCCTGGACCAGGGCGTTCGCGTCGAGACGCGCACCGCGCAGGTCCGCGCCGTCGAGCTTCGCGGCCTGGAGGCGGGCGCCGGTCAGGTCACTGCCGCGCAGATCGGCGCCGGCGAGGTCGGCCTCGGTCAGGTTGGCTTCGCGCAGCCGCAGCCCGGAGAGGCCCAGCTTGCGCAGCCGCGCTTTCGCGAGCGACGCCAGCGAGAGGTCGCACTCGGTGAGGGCGATGCCGCCGAACCCGCACTCGGCGAACGACGACCCGAGCAGCGAGCACGACGTCCACCGGCTTTCGACGAGCACCGAGCGGTCGAAGGTGCACGAGCGGAACGCGGACGCGTCGTGCCGCGAGCGCGACAGATCGGCCCGGCCGAAATCGCAGTCGTCGAAGGTGCAGCCACGCGTGCGCAGCCCGCTCAGGTCCGCGCCGGTGAAGTCACACCCGGTGAACCGGCGCTTTTCCCACCACTGCCCGGACAACACCGCTTCGCGGTAGTCCTCCCCCGTCTCCAGCACGGCCCCAGGGTGCCACACACACCGGCGGCTAGAGCTGCGCACCCTGGACGTAGTTCATCGCCTCGATGTACTCGGGCAGCTGCGCGCGCCGCGTCATTTCGGCTTCGTCCAGGTTCTCCAAGCGGGTCTGGATCCACCACAGGTTGCCGAAGGGATCACGCACGCGTCCGACGCGGTCGCCGAAGAACAAGACCGTCTGGCGGGTCACCTCGCTCGCACCCGCTTCGATCGCGCGTCGCTGGGTTTCCTCGCTGTCCGGCACATAAAGCCGCAGGAATGCCGGGGTCGCGTCCCAGCCGTCCGGCGAGTCGAACGCCATCACGACCGCGTCGCCGATGCGGACCTCCGCGTGGCCGATCTTCCCGTCTTCGCCGATGACGCGACCGAGTTCCTCGGCGCCGAAGGCCCGCTTCAGGAAGTCGAGCAGACCGGCGGTGTCGTGGCCGATGATCCACGGGGTGACCGTCGTGTAGCCGTCGGGAACCATGTTTCCTCCTCGGTTCGGTGTGGTCCCGACGGTAAGATCGAAATAGGTCAGTTCCTGACCGCTGCATACTGGGCCCATGGGAGTTCCGCTGCGGCCGCTGGCGGTCACCTCGCGCACGCGGTCGAGCTACCGCGAAGTCGCGCCGCCCGCCGCGCTGGCCGGAGTCCTGGCCTGTGGCTGGCACGGACACACCGGCTGGGCACGTCCGTTGCGCGTCCTCCCGGACGGCTGTGCGGACCTCGTCTGGGACGGCGCCTCGCTCGCCGTGGTCGTCACCGTCGGCGCTCCCCTGCGGCTGTGGGTCCCGGCGTCAGCCTCCCGCGTCGGCGTGCGGCTGCGGTGCGGCGCTGCGGCCGCCGTGCTCGGCACGGCCATGCCGGAACTGGCGGCCGTGACGAGGCTGAGCGATCTCTGGGGCGCGGACGCCCGTCGCGCCGAGGAAGTCCTGGCGGCTACGGATGATCCCGACACCCAGCGCGGAATCCTCGAGACGCTCGTCGCTCGCCGGAGGGCGACGCCGGACCGGCGCGTGCTGGCTGCCGTCCAAGCTCTCGGTGCGGCCACGCGGACGTCCGATGTCGCCGTGGGGCTCAGCGAACGCGCGCTGCGGCGGCACCTCGTCCACGCGGTCGGCGCCGGGCCGAAGCAGCTGCACCGCATCCGGCGGTTCCAGCGGTTCCTGCGCTCTTTGGAGTCGCTTTCGGCCGGGCGGGCGTCGCTGGCCGGCGTCGCCGCCGGGCTCGGGTACGCCGACCAGTCGCACCTCGGCCGCGAATGCCGGCGCCTGTCCGGTTCCTCCCCCGCGGCACTCGTGCGCGTGGCCGAAAAGTTCCAGACGCCGGCCCGGCCCGCGCGCCACGATCGTCCCCATGTTCCGAGTCACCATCGCGGTGCGCGCTGACGACCTCGACGTCAACGGCCACGTCCGCGGCGCGGCCTACCTCGCCTACGCCGACCACGCGCGCTGGGTGTGCGTGCGGGCGGCGGGCATCGACCCGGCCGAGCTGACCGCGCGCCGGATCGGCCCGGTCAACCTGGAGACGACCGTGCGGTTCCACCGTGAGCTCGTCCCGGGCAGCGAGGTCTCGGTCAGCTGCGACTTCCAGTGGGGCTCGGGTAAAACTTCCCGCGTCGTGCAGGAGTTCCACGCCCCGGACGGCACGCTCGTCGCCTCCGTGTCGTCGGTGTCGGGTCTGCTGGACCTCGACCGGCGGCGGCTGCTCCCCGACCCCGGTGCGTACTGGCAGGAGCTGGCCGCGCACCCCGAACTGCTCGGTCTGGCCCCGAAAACCGCGTGAGCTTTCCCGGCCCGATCACTACGGTGACGACCGTGCCCGACCACGACTACGTCGATCCCTACCTCGCCTCGCTGTACGACGCGATGAACCCGCGGGAGAGCAGCGGCGACTTCGCGTTCTACCTGCCGATGATCATGGCGGCGGAGTCGGTGCTGGACGTCGGCTGCGGCACCGGTTCCCTGCTGCACTGGGCGCGCGAGTCCGGCCACGAAGGACGGCTCGTCGGCCTCGACCCCGCCGAGGGCATGCTCATCCAGGCCCGCCGCCGGGACGACATCGAGTGGGTGCACGGCGATTTGTCGACCGCCGCCTGGGACGGCGAGTTCGACTTCGCCGTGATGACCGGGCACGCGTTCCAGGTGCTGCTCACCGACGAGGAGCTGCGAACGGCGTTCTCGGCGATCCACCGCGCCCTCAAACCCGGCTGCCGGTTCGGTTTCGACACCCGCAACCCGGCGGCCCGCGCCTGGGAGCGGTGGACGCCGTCGAACGTCTGGGACGCCGGCGAAGTGCGGTCGTGGAACGAGGCCGGGCCGTTCGAGAACGGGTACGTCAGCTTCAAGACGACGTACGAGAGTCCGGGCTGGGACGCGCCGCAGTACAGCGAGAGCACCTTGCGGTTCCTGGATGTTCCTTCCCTGGACGAGTTCATCGCGGAGGCCGGTCTGGTCGTCGACGAGCAGTACGGCTACTGGGATCGCACCCCGGTGACCGATGCCAGCCCCGAGATCGTCACGATCGTGCGGCGTCCCCTCACCTGAAGTCCCGCGACTTCGCCTTGATCCGCATCGGCAGCGCCTCGACGCGGTCGGCGAGGACGCTGACCACGCCGTCGTACTTCTCCACCACCCCGCGAATCAGCAGCGCCGGGCTGGCGCGCGCGACGCGGTGGTAGCGCTGCCACAGGCCGAGCGTGCAGATCACGTTGACCATCCCCGTCTCGTCCTCGATGTTGAGGAAGGTGACGCCGCCCGCGGTCGCCGGGCGCTGCCGGTGCGTGACGGCGCCGCCGATCAGCACGCGCGCGCCGTCTTCGAGGTCGGCCAAGCCGTTCGCCGGGACGACGCCGAGCGCGTCGAGGCGGTCGCGGATGAACTCGGTCGGGTAGCTGTCCGGCGAGACGCCGGTGGCCCAGACGTCCGCCGCCGCGAGGTCGAGGCCGTCCATCCCGGGCAGCACCGGGGCCGTCCCGCCGACCAGACCCGGCAGCTTCTCCGGGCGTTCCCCGGCGACGGCACCCGCGGTCCACAGCGCCTGCCGGCGGTCGCCGCCGAACCCGGCGAACGCACCGGCCGTGGCGAGCGCCTCGATCTGCGGGGTCTTCAGCCGCACGCGGCGGGCGACGTCGGCCATGTCGGTGAAGTCGCCGTTCGCCTTCCGCTCGGCCACGATCCCCTTCGCGACGTCCTCCCCGATCATCCGCACGGTGCTCAGCCCGGTGCGCACGGCGTGCCCGTTGTCCGGCAACGGTTCCAGCGTGGCGTGCGGGAGGCTGCGGTTGATGTCCGGGCCGTGCACGGTGACGCCGTGGCGCCGCGCGTCGGCGACCAGCGACTGCGGCGAGTAGAAGCCCATCGGCTGCGCGCGCAGCAGGCCCGCCAGGAACGCGTCCGGGTGGTAGTACTTGAAGTAGGCACTCGAAAACACGAGGTGCGCGAAGCTCAGCGCGTGGCTTTCGGGGAAGCCGAAGTTCGCGAACGCCTTGAGCTTCAGGAAGATCTTCTGCGCCAGCTCGTCTTCGACCCCGTTCGCGGCGGCGCCTTCGAGGAACCGCTGCCGCAAGCGGTCCATCTTCCGGTCCGAGCGCTTCGACCCCATCGCGTGCCGCAGCTGGTCGGCCTCCGCCGCGGTGAAGTTCGCGACGTCCAGCGCGATCTGCATCATCTGCTCCTGGAACAGCGGCACGCCGAGGGTCTTCTCCAGGGCCGTCGCCAGCAGCGGGTGGTCGTAGTCCCACTCCTCGATCCCCTGCTTGCGGCGGATGTACGGGTGCACCGAACCGCCCTGGATCGGGCCCGGCCGGATCAGCGCGACTTCGACGGCGAGGTCGTAGAACTTGTCCGGCTTGAGCCTGGGCAAGGTCGCCAGCTGCGCGCGGCTCTCGACCTGGAACACGCCGATGGCGTCGGCGCGGCAGAGCATGCCGTAGATGTTCTTGTCGGTGAGGTCCAGCTCGGCGAGGTCGATCTTCTCGCCCTTGTACTCCTCGACGAGGTCGAGCATGTAGTGCAGCGCCGAGAGCATGCCGAGGCCGAGCAGGTCGAACTTGACGAGCCCGGCGGCGGCGCAGTCCTCCTTCTCCCACTGGATGACGCTGCGGTCGGCCATCCGCGCCCATTCGACCGGCACGACCTGGCTCACCGGCTCGTGGCACATGACCATCCCGCCGGAGTGGATGCCCAGGTGCCGCGGGAAGTCCTCGAGGGCGAAGGCGAGCTGGACGACGTCGTCCGGGATGTCGTGGTCGTGGTCCTTTTCGGTGCTGCGCAAGGAACCCCAGCGGTCGATCTGCTTGCTCCAGGCGTCCTGCTGGCCAGGTGAGTAGCCCAGTGCTCTCGCGGCGTCGCGGACGGCGGACCGGGCGCGGTAGGTGATCACGTTCGCGACCTGGGCGGTTCTCAGACGGCCGTGTTTCTTGAAGACGTACTGGATGGCCTCCTCGCGGCGGTCGGACTCGATGTCGAGGTCGATGTCGGGATAGCCGTCGCGGTCCGGGGCGAGGAAGCGTTCGAAGAGCAGCTTGTTGGCCACCGAGTCGACCTTCGTGATGCCGAGCGCGTAGCAGACGGCCGAGTTCGCGGCCGAACCCCTTCCCTGGCAGAGGATGTCGTTCTTGCGGCAGAAGGTGACGATGTCCCAGACGATCAGGAAGTACCCGGGGAAGCCGAGGTCTTCGATGATCGCCAGTTCGTGCTCGATCTGGTCGATCGCCTGCTTTTCGTGGGGTTTTCCGGCGAACCGCTCCTTCACGCCATCTTCGGTCAGCTTCCTGAGGTAGACCGCTTCGCTTTCCCCGCCGGGAACGTCGAAGGGCGGCAGCTTGGGCGCGATGAGCTTGAGCGGGAACGCGCATTCCATGCCGAGCAGCGCGGAGCGGCGGACGGCGCCGGGGTAGCGCCGGAACAGGACGTCCATTTCGGCGCCGCTGCGGAGGAACGCCGTCCCGGCCGCGGGCAGCCAGCCTTCGAGTTCGTCGATGCCGCGGCGGGCGCGGATGGCGGCGAGGGCGTCGGCGAGCGGGGCGCGTTCAGGGCGGGCGTAGTGCGCGGCGGTGGTGGCCACGGTCGGGAGGCGCAGTTCCTCGGCCAGCTTCGTCAGGACGTCGTTGTGGGTGCTGTCGAGCGGCTGGCGGTGGTCGGTGAGCTCGACGTAGACGTTGTCCTGGCCGAAGCGGTCGGTGAGTTCTTTCAACGCTTCGGCGGCGGCCCTTGGGCCATTCGTGACGAGGGCGGAGCGTACGGCGCCTTTGCGGCAGCCGGTGAGGACGACGCACTGCCCGGCGACCTCCTCGGCGACGGCGTCGAGGTCGTAGATGGGCTTGCCCTTTTCGGCGTTTTCGTGGATCTGTCCGGCGGTGATGGCGCGGCAGAGGGCCCGGTAGCCCTGGTCGCCGCGGGCGAGCAGCAGGAGGTGCTCGCCTTCGGGGTCGGCGACGCCGTTCTGCGGGTTGCGGAGGCCGAAGCTGAGCTCGGTGCCGAAGACTGTGTTGACGCCGAGTTCCCGCGCGGCCTCGGCGAAGCGGACGACGCCGTACATGCCGTCGTGGTCGGTGAGGGCGATGGCGTCGAGCTGGAGGCGAGCGGCTTCTTCGACGAGCTCTTCGGGATGGCTGGCGCCGTCGAGGAAGCTGAAGTTGGAGTGGCAGTGCAGCTCGGCGTAGGGGACGCGGACGGTCTCGCCGCCGTCGTCGTTGCGCCGGGTGGGGAGATCACCGGGCCGCTGGTAGGCCTCGCGGCGGCGGCCCCAGGCGGGGCTGTCACCGTGGTCGCCGGCAGGCACCCCGCCGGCGAGGGTGCGGGCGAGGTCCTTCCAGCGGACGGGTGGGTTGTTCCAGCCCATCTATCGCTCATCCTGCTGCCGGCGGCGGTGCCAGCTGCTGGGGTGGTTCCAGCGGCTCCGGGCTTCGGCTTCGGTGAGACGCTGGGGTTCCGCGGGTTCCTCCGGCCCGCGGCTCCGATCGGCTTCACCTGGCACCCGGGACTCAGCGGCTTCCTCTCGCAGCCGCCCCGACGGGTGGTTCCGACGGCTCCGAGCCTCGGCACCGCTCATGCGGCAGCCGTTCTCCTGCGATGCGCGCGGAACCGGGAGCGCGATCACCGGGCACACCCACTCCTCGTCGAGCTCGGGCTGCGCGGCAGGCAGCTGCCCGCGAACCGTCCACCTTCCGTCCGAGTCGGGCTGGGGTGCCGGGAGCTGCTCGCCGGCCACCGAGCCCTCATCGGCAGCCCGTCCCCCCTCAGCCGCCGGGCTCGGTACTTCGCGCAGCCACTCGCGCTCTTCTCGGGGCGTTGCTCCCGGTTCGGCGCGCAGCCAGGCCCGGAGCTTTCGTGCGTAGTCCTCGTCCATGCTCAGTCGTACACTCCCTCGACCGTCCACAGTGGATTTTCCGTGCCCGCGCAGTGCACCAGCACCGCGTCGGGCGGGTCGTCCGGCTCGCCCGCGACCAGCAGTTGCAGCCGCGCCCGTCGCGGGCCCGGTCTTCGGCGGTCGCCCGCCAGCGGCCACGGCCCCGCCCACCCCACGACCTCCCGGGGCGCGCCGCCGGTGATGCTCAGCCCGCGCGGGACCGCCGTGAGCTGCTCGCGCGCCGTGATGCCCACCGGGCGGCCCTCGGCGTCGAAGACCCGGGCCGGCACCGGGCGGTCGAGGACCGTCGCCGGGGACGGTGCCGGCAGCCGCCCCGGCCAGGTCGCGTCCGGCGGCGTCGCCTGCTCGCGTGGGTCGCCCCAGGGCACCAGCCGGACGCGGCCCGCCGGGTCGCGACCGCCGTCGAGCAACGGCGTCACCACGCCTTCCGGCCCGAGCAGCCCCTGGACCCGGACGAACGCGCGCGCCGCGCGTTCGTCGTCCTCGTCGGAACGGCCGTTCTGCCACAGGTCCAGCTGCAGCGACCGGCCTTCGACCGTCTCCTCGGGCTCCAGCCGCAGCCGCACCACACCCGACGTCGGACGCCGGCCTGGCGCCGCGCGCAGCCAGCCTTCGAACTGCCAGCGCACGCGGTCGGCGACCCCGGCGGGCGTCAGCGGTTCCGCGCACCGCCACGCGCGGCCGAGGTGTTCGCCCTCTTCGGTGACCGCGTAGATGCCGAGCCGGGTGCAGGCCAGGCCGTGCCCGGCCAGGTCGGCGCAGAACCGCGTCGCGAGGCCCTTGGCGAGGAACGCGGCGACGTCGACCCGCTCGACGACCGGGTCGAACTCCTCGGTGAGCGTCAGTTCGGGCGGCGGGCGTCGCCGCAGCGGCGGACGTTCGGAGCGGCCCCGCGCCAGCCGGTGAGCGAGGACGCCGGTCGCACCGAAGCGGTTGACGACGTCGCGCTCCGGGAGTTCCGCGAAGGCGCCGAGCGTCCGCAAGCCGAGCCGGCGCAGCAGGTCGACGAGCTCCGCGCGCTCGGCGCCGGGCTGGTCGAGCTCGGTGACGGGCAGCGGCGCGAGGAACTCGGCGACGCGCCCGGGTTCGACGAACTCCCCGCACCGCGCGGCGAGCGTCGCGGCGAAGAGTCCTTCGGCGACGCCGACCTGGCATTCCACGCCCGCCGCGGCGGACACTTCGTCGACGAGCCGCTCGACGAGGGCGTGTTCCCCGCCGAAGTACCCGGCGGCACCGGCGACGGGAACGGCGACGAGCCCCGGCCGCACGACCTCGACCCCGACGACGAGCGCCTCGACAGTTCGAGCGACGGCTTCGAAGAGGCGCGCGTCCCGGCCGTCGTCGGCGGCGAAGACGGCCAGGTCCGGGCAGTTCGACTGCGCCTCCCGCCGCCGCATGCCGCGTCGGACACCGTTCCGCCGGGCAACGGCATTGCTCGCGACAACCCGGTTCGCACTGAAAACGGCGGCGGGCTCGGTAACGGGAACACCCCCGACGGCCGCGGCGGCGACCACGGGCCAGTCCGGGCACCAGAGGACGAGCATCCGGGTGGGGAGATCGGAGGAACGCCGTGGCGCGGGGACGGTCATGCGCCCTCCTCGCGAGGGCCGCGGCTCGCCGAGCCGGTGTGACGGAGCGGTCGACACTCGTGATTGGAGGGACGACACACGTACCCGAAGGGTCGGCCCGCGTACCTCGAGAGTCGGCCCACGTACCTGGAGGGTCGGCTCGCGTGATTGCGTGGACGACACGCCGTGGCCCGGGTGGGGGTCCACTTTGGACGGGAGGTCATGCCGTGGCCTCCGAACGGAGGGCGTGGCCACGTTCGGCGGAGCTCACAGAGCCGGCGGAGCCGGGGAGCGTCAGCGAAGCCGAGGTAGGGCGCGCCGCCGCGCCGCGGCCGTGGACCCTTACCTGCACCCTGCGCTCACGCAGGTGGCCGTAACCGTCCGCGAGACCGGACCAACCCGAAAACCGGCACGACAGCTCGACGTCCGCTGCCGGCCACGCGCCGGACGCCAGCAGGACCGCCCCGCGGTGGCGGGCCCGCGCTGACAACCGCCGCGCCACGGCTGCCTGCACCTTCTCCGCGTTGACCACCACCAGGTCCACGCCGTCGAGCAGCGCCGCGACCACCGCCGGGAGCTCCGCGCCCGGACGTGGGACCAGCGCCACCCGGCCGAGGTCCACGCCGTACTCGGCCGCCGCCGCCAGCCCCAGCGACGGCATGCCGACCACAGCCGCCCACGACCCCGCGGCCGTGGCCTCGGCGAGCAGCGCGAACAGCAGCGATGTCCCCCCGTGGACCGCCACCGTGCTCCCGCGCCGGAGCCCGGCGGCGGGCAGCAGCCCCGCGAGCGCCGGAACGACCGGGAGCACCTTCCCCGCCGCCCGCGCGCGCTCGGCCTGGGCCGCGACCCGGCTCGCCGTGCTGACCCCGGGCAGGGCCGCCAGCCGGGCCACCGGCGGCTCCACCACAGCGGTCACCGCACGCACCTCCCCACCACGGACTAGGCCGGCGGTCGGGCCTCTCCCAAAACACGACCGACGGCACTGGTTCGCCGCGGGGAAGGCGGCGGTTCCACATCGAACACCTGTTCGACGTACACCATAAAACCGCGAACCACCCGAGGTGTCAAGTCACCCGTCAGTGGGGTACGAACCCTGGAACGCCAGCCGCGAATCGGCCTCCGAAGCGATCCGCGAGAGCTCGTCGTCCAGGGCCATGAACGTCTCCCACGCCGGGCCGCCGAGCCAGGAAACGACCCGCTCCTCCAGCTCCGGCACCCGCTTCGCCTTCCACACCTTGTCCGCCAGGCTGACGAGCAGATCCTCGCCGGTGACGTCCGGAGCGGACCAAGAACCGTGCGTCCGCGCGAAGCGCGCCAGATCCTCGGGGATCCCGTGCGACACCAGCAGCGCATACCCGGCGGGCTCGTGCGCCGACCCCGGGCCGGACAGCTCCGCCGGGTGCAGGACCTTCCCGATGTCGTGCGTGGCCGCGCCGAACAGCACCGCGGCGGCGTCGAACGAAGCCCGCCCCGCCGCCCAGCCGGTCAAGGACAGCGCGACGTCGTGCACCACCCGCAGGTGCGCCCCCAGCCGCGGCGGCGCCCCCAGCGTCTCCAGCAGCTCTCGCGCCCGCGAAGGCAGTGGGGCGTATCCGGGGGCGTCCAGCGCGGCACAGAGCAGATCGGTCACCCCGCCAAGGTAATGAAGTTGCCCGCGCCGAGCCCCGATCGCTAGACAGACCCTCGTGGAGCTCACCGAAGTCCGGCCCGAAGACTGCCCGGAACTGCTCGTCCTGCAACGCTGCTGCTGGGTCCAGGAAGCCGTCCTCAACGACACCCTCGACATCCCCGCGCTGCACGAAACCCTCGAAGACGTCCGCGACTGGACGAAGACCTGGTCGGTGTGGGTCCTGCGCGACGGCCACCGGCTGGTCGGCGCCGTCCGCGCCCGGCTCGAAGGCGACTGCTGGGAGCTGGGCCGGCTGATGGTCGCGCCGGATCTCGCCGGCCGCGGGCTCGGCCGCCGGCTGCTCGAGCACGCCGAGACGCACGTCCCCGCCGAGGCACGCCGGTTCGCCCTCTTCACCGGAGCCCGCAGCACCCGCAACATCACGCTCTACCAGCGGGCCGGCTACCGGCTCACCGACGCACCCGAAGCCGGCGGGCACATCAGCGGCGCGGTGTACCTGGAGAAAAACGTCACACAGCGCTAAAAACCCGGTCCACCCGCCTGACGCTGCGGCGTCGGCTAGATTCCCCGGTGGACTTCTGGGGGTGGGCGATGACCAAACGGCCGGTTCTGTGGATCGCCGGAGCGCTGGTCGCCGCGGGTGCGGTGCTGGCCGTCGTGCTCACCGCGGGCGGCGGGGTGCCCGGTGCCAAGGCCGCGGCCCCCGGGCCGACGACGATGGGCGTGGAATGGCGCTCGTTCCGCGCCGACGTCACCGGGATCCGCCCCGGCCCGGAGGAAACCAGCCTGTTCGTGCAGGTCGCCCTGCCCGGCAAGGACCCCGGCTGCGTCCGGGAGCCGCGCATCGAGCAGATCGTGGAGACCAAGACCGACGTTCGCGCCGACGTCGTCTACTCGACCCGGCCCGCGGCGGGCGGCTGCCAGGACAAGGTGCCCTCCGAGCTGCTGCTGGCCACGGCCACCCCGGTCGCCGACCGCACCGTGATCCTCAACGGCGACAACGGCAACGCCTGGCACAAGCTCGGTGCCGGCTGGGGCCACTGCGCGCCCCAGGGCACCTGCGCCCCGCCCGCCGACCACTGCGATCCGGCCTGGATCGGCGCCGCGGTGTCCGCGACGGGCGCCGAGAGCGCGGGCACCACCCGCGTCTGCGACCCGGCCTGGCTGGTCCTCGACCTGCTGGTGCGCCAGACCGACCCGCCCGCCCGCGCGGTCTTCCGCTGGAGCGACGCGGGCTGGACGTCGTTCGCGCAGGTCAAGTCGGCAGGCTGCCCGGAGATCCGGGCGGCCGACCCGAAGTTCCCCGTCGCGCTCTGCAAGACGCTGCCCGCGCCCGCGTGAGCGTCGCGCTGCGGCCCTTCCGCGAGGAGGACCTGCCGGTCCTGGACCGCTTCGCGACCGACCCGGCGGTGCTGGGCACGCACCAGTGGACCGGGTTCACGGACCCGCGGGTGCGCCGCCGCCGCTGGGCCGAGGACGGCTACCTCGGCCCGCACGACACGGCGCTGGCCGTGACGGCGGACGACGTCGTCGCCGGCATGGCGAGCTGGGAAGCGGCCGACCGTGGTGGCCCCGCGGGCGGCTGCTTCGAGATCGGCCTGACGCTGCTGCCGGAACACCGCGGCCAGGGCGCCGGCCTGGCCGCGCACCGGCTGCTCGTCGCGCATCTCTTCGCGGTCACCCGTGCCCATCGGCTCGAGGCGTTCACCGACGGCGGCAATGTCGCCGAGCAGAAGACGCTGGAGCGGGCCGGGTTCCACCGCGAAGGCGTGATGCGCGAGGTCACCTGGCGCGACGGCGGTTGGCGCGACGAAGTGATCTACGCGCTGTTCCGCCCTAGCGCAGCTTCTTGACGATCTCGCTGCCGACCGCCTTCACCGCGTCGTCGGTGTCCTGCTGCGGCATCGGCGAGTTCGAAAAGAACCCCTTGTCCCAGCCGGACACCTCGACGATGACGACCGTCGTGCCCTTCAGGACGTGCAGTTCGGAACCGCTGAAGGCGCTCTTCGTGACCAGCCGGACCAGCACCGCCTTGTCGCCGACGCCCTTCACGTCGGTCGGCGGGACCGCCGGGTCGATCGGCTCGTACAGGTGGTTCGCCGAGTCCCGCGCGTTCTCCCCGGAGTACCCGGTGATCCGGACGCTCAGGGTGGCGTCGCGGACGTTCTCGTCCGGCCCGGGCTTCCAGCTGCAGTTGACCTGCTTCAGCCCCGGCACGTTCGCGGTGCCCGGGCCGCCCAGCGCGAAGCTCGGGAAGCCCGCCTTCTCCAGCGCCTGGGCCGGGACCTGGCACTCGGCGGGCACCGGCGACGACGACGGTGCCGCGCCGGTGCTCGCGAAGTAGTCGCTCGCGAAGATGCCGAGCGGGATGCCCGCGCCCAGCAGCACCACCACCGCGCCGACGATCCCGAGGATCAGCCCGGTCCGCTTCTTCTTCGGCGGCGGCATCGGCGCGCCGTAACCGGGATACCCCTGCTGCGGATATCCGGGCGGCGGGTAGCCGGGCTGCTGCGGGGGATACGGCCCCTGCTGCCCATAGCCCGGCTGCCCCGGCTGACCCGGTCCGTACGGCGGTGGTTGCTGCATCGAGCCCTCCCTCTCGAAGCGCGGGTCAGTGCGCGAAGTGGCGCGTCCCCGTCAGGTACATCGTGACCCCCGCCTTCTCCGCGGCCGCGATGACCTCGGGGTCGCGGACCGAGCCACCGGGCTGCACGACCGCCCGCACACCCGCCTCGACCAGCACTTCCAGGCCGTCCGGGAACGGGAAGAACGCGTCGGACGCGCCCACCGAACCCTTGGCCCGGTCGCCCGCCCGCGACACCGCGAGCCGCGACGAGTCGACGCGGTTGACCTGGCCCATGCCGACGCCGACGGTCGCGCCGTCCGCGGCGAGCAGGATCGCGTTCGACTTGACCGAGCGCAGCGAGCGCCACGCGAACTCGAGGTCACGCAGGGTCTGCTCGTCCGCCGGGGTGCCGGTGGCCAGCGTCCACGACGCCGGGTCGTCGCCGGGAGCGTCGATCGCGTCGACGGTCTGCACCAGCACGCCGCCGGAGATCTGGCGGAACTCGATCGGGGCCGGGTGCGCGATCTCCGGCAGCTTGAGCAGCCGGATGTTCTTCTTGCGCTGCAGGATCTCCAGCGCTTCGGCGTCGAAGTCCGGCGCCAGCACGACCTCGGTGAACACCTCGGCGATCTGCTCGGCCGCCTCGCGGCTGACCGGGCGGTTCGTCGCGATGACGCCGCCGTAGGCCGAAACCGGGTCGCACGCGTGGGCCTTGCGGTGCGCCTCGGCGATGTCGGTGCCGACCGCGATGCCGCACGGGTTGGCGTGCTTGATGATCGCGACGGCGGGCTCGGCGAAGTCGAACGCGGCGCGGCGGGCGGCGTCGGTGTCGACGTAGTTGTTGTAGGACATGGCCTTGCCGTGCAGCTGCTCGGCGTGCGCCAGGCCGGCCCGGTGTCCCTGGTACAGCGCGGCCTTCTGGTGCGGGTTCTCGCCGTAGCGCAGCACCTCACCGCGTTCCCAGCTGATGCCGGAGAACTCGGGGAAGCCGGAGTCGTCCGCGGGCGCGTAGACGTTGGAGAACCACGAAGCGACGGCGATGTCGTAGGACGCCGTGTGCGCGTACGCCTGCGCGGCGAGGCGCTTGCGGTCGGCGAGGTCGAAGCCGCCGTCGGCGACGCGCTCCAGGACCCAGCCGTAACGGGCCGGGTCGACGACGACCGCGACGCTGCCGTGGTTCTTCGCCGCGCCGCGGACCATGGCCGGGCCGCCGATGTCGATGTTCTCGACGCAGTCCTCGGGGCTCGCGCCGGACGCGACGGTCTGCGTGAACGGGTACAGGTTCACGACCAGCAGGTCGAACGCCGCGATGTCCAGCTTGCGCAGCTGCTCGACGTGGTCGGGGTTGCCCTGGTCGGCGAGCAGCCCGGCGTGCACGCGCGGGTGCAGCGTCTTGACGCGGCCGTCGAGCGACTCGGGGAAGCCGGTGACGTCTTCGACCGGCGTGACCGGGACACCCGCGTCGGCGATGACCTTCGCCGTGCCGCCCGTGGAGACGATCTCGACGCCGGCCGCGTGCAGGCCGGTCGCGAGGTCCAGCAGGCCCGCCTTGTCCGAGACGCCGATCAGCGCCCGGCGGACCGGGCGCCGTCCCAGGTCAGTGCTCACGAAATGTCACCTTTCGTCCGTCCACGGTGCAGCCACCGCGGCCGAGTCGCTCGATCGTTTCCACCAGCAGCCTGCGCTCGACGGCCTTGATCCGTTCGTGCAGGACGTTCTCGTCGTCGTCGCTTTCCACGACGACCGCCTCCTGGGCGATGATCGGCCCGGTGTCGACCCCGGCGTCCGCGAAGTGCACGGTCGAACCGGTGACCTTGACGCCGGCTTCGAGCGCGTCGCGCACCGCGTGCATCCCCGGGAACGACGGGAGCAGCGCCGGGTGCGTGTTGACCACCGTGAAGCGGCCGAGGAACTGCTCGCCGAGGATCTTCATGAACCCGGCGGACACGACTAGGTCGGGCTCGTACGCCGCGACGGCCTCGGTCAGCGCCTTGTCCCAGGCGGCGCGGTCGGGGTGGTCGGCGACGCGGACCGTGAACGACGGGACGCTCACGCGTTCGGCGCGGGTGAGGGCCTCGATGCCGGTGCGGTCGGCGCCGACGGCCACGACCTTCGCCGGGAAGCCGGACCGCTCGGTGGCGTCCAGCACCGCCTGCAGGAGGGTGCCGGAGCCCGACGCGAGCACGACGAGCTTCACCGGAGTGGGCAGGTCCAACCGTTGAGACAGAGCGGGCTCCTTGCCGCGGGCGGTGCGCAGCCGGGCGCACGGCGCTTCACCAGGTCACGTCAACCCTAACGGTCGGTCTCGGCCGCCTCGACGTCGCCGCAGGTCTCGGTGCCTCCGGTCACAGCCTCGTCGTCCTCGGGGACGTCGTCGGCCGGTTCTTCGAGGCCGAGTTCGGCGTCGGCTTCGGCTTCGAACTCCGCATCCTCGTCGGGTTCTGCTTCGGGCTCTTCGGTTTCTTCGTCCTCTTCGGACGCTTCGAGTTCTTCGACGGCCTCGGCTGCTTCGTCGACGTCGACCTCTTCGGCGTCCTCGAACGCTTCGTTGTCTTCGAGCGCTTCGGGCGGCGCCGGCGGCTCGTGCTCGCCCGTGAAGAACGCCGTGAACGAGCCCGGGATGACGATCCAGCAGAACGCGACGACCGACGCGACGCCGACCGGCACGCTCACCGGGTCGAACGGGCCGTCGCCGAGCCGCCCGCCGGACAGCGTGCCCAGCAGGACGCAGCCGAGGGCGACGACCGCACCGGCCACCGCGACCGCGCGGATGCGCTGCGCCGGGTCCGCGTCCACCTTGCGCAGCGACCAGCCGACGAGCACACCGGCCGCCGCGGGCAGCACCAGCAGCGCCGGCCACCACGCCGCGTGGTGCTCGGGCAGGCCGCCCAGCAGCGGGACGCCGGGGACGGCGCCGCCGCGGTAGCCGAACATCCCGACGTTCAGGTCGCCGATCGAGAAGCCGGGCCCGGTGACGAACGACAGCACGGCCGTCACGGCGTTCGGCAGGTACAGCACCGACAGCAGGAACATCCCGAAGCTGCTGCCGAGCGCGGGCTCGTACATGTCGGCGACCGTCCGCCACGACAGCGCGGTCGCGAGGGTGAAGACGGCGGCACCGCAGGCCACCAGCACCGCGAGGCCCAGCGCGCCGGCCCGCAGCCCGCGCAGGGCGAGGGGGTCGAGGCGCTCGGCGACGACGTCCGGCAGCCCGCAGCACCGGATGATGCCCACCGCCGCGGCCGCCGCCGCGAGCAGCCCGGGCACGGCGAAAGCGACCAGCGGGTTCGCCGTCACCGACGAACCCTGCGCGCACAGCGCGATGACGAGCCCGAACAACGCGTGCGCGCCGGTGATCGCGGCGAACACCGGCAGCGCCTCGCGGGGTGACCGGCAGCCGAGGCGCACGGCGGCGCCGGACGCCGTCCGCGCGGCCAGTGCGAGCGCGCCCAGCGTCGGCAGCAGCGGCAGCACGCCGAGCGGGTGGACGCCGAGGTCGAGCCGGACCTGGTGCGCGGCGAGCCAGCCGGGCCCGGCGGCCAGCAGCACGCCGGTGCCGGAGAAAACGGTGCGCGGGGCGGTGAGCGCCACCAGCGTCAGCACGGTCGCGACGGCGGCGTAGCCGGTGACCAGCGGGCCGAGGGCGGCGGCGAGCAACACCCGCACCCGCGCCGCCCGGGAAAGTACGACGTCGGGTTCGAGGTCGCCCACCGGCTCCTCGCGGGAGTCGGTGAGCAGGTCCATGATCCGCACCCTGACATCCTCGCTGGTCCGACCGGGTGAGCCACGCCGCCGCCGGCCGGCGTGGGGAAGCTAACCCACCCGGTCGAGTAACCCCCGAAGTGCAAAACACCCGCTGTGACACACAACGTCACAGCGGGTGTTTCGGACGGCTACGTCAGCTCGACTTGCCGAAGCCACCGGGCGGCGTGCCCGGGTTGTCCGACGGCGGCTGCTGGAAGAACGAGCCCTGCTGCGGCGCGTACGTCGTGGCCTGCTGCCCCGGCGGCGGCGTGGTCGACGGCGGGTTCGGCGAGCCGTACTGGCCCTGCGAGAACGGCGCCGACGGCTCCCCGGCCTGGGCGACCGGACCCGGGCCGTGGCCCGGCTGCTGCTGGCCGTACTGCTGCCCGGGCTGGCCGTACTGCTGCTGCTGGCCCGGCTGGCCGTACTGGCCGCCGTAGGACGGCGCGGCGGGCTTCGGCGCCGGCGGCTTGATGACGTCGTACTCGAGCAGCAGCGCACCGACCGCGGCGACCATCTGCAGGATCCCCAGGATCAGGATGACGGTGACGATGCCGGGCGACGTCTGCATCCCGACCAGCGCGTCCAGGATGTAGAGCGCGCCGAGGACGCTGAACAGCGCCGCGAAGGGCAGCGTCTTCGGCCCCTTCGGCAGCGCGTGCATCCCGGCGAGCAGGCCACCGCCCAGCAGGAACACACCACCGAGGCCGACGTCGCCGGCGTCGGAGAAGCCGAGGAAGTACTGGACGAGACCGAACAGCGCGACGCCGAGGGCGAGCAGCAGCGGCAGGTTCTGCGTCAGGTTCGCGGCGCCCGAGGACGCCTGGTGCGAGTGCGGCGGCTGCTGCGCCGGGAAGCCACTGGACGGCGGTCCGGGGGGCTGCTGGCCGCCACCCTGCTGGGGGTAGCCAGGCCCACCGCTGGGGAAGGTCATCGGGATGCACTCCTGTCGGTTCGACCGGCACTCCGGGGCACGAGGGCGCCCGGGAAAGACGAGGCGGCTTGTGTGCGCAGAACGCTAGCGCACTCGCAGGCCACCAGCCCATCAGACGCGTGAATACCTCGGGAGGTTTCGTCCTGAAACGCGGAAAGGCCGGGCACCCAGCGGATGCCCGGCCTCACCAGGAGTTATCCCTCGGAATCAGCCGAGGTTGTTGTACAGCTCACGCGCGAGGACGGCGGTCTCGCTCGGGGTCTTGCCGACCTTGACGCCGGCGGCCTCGAGGGCCTCCTTCTTCGCGGCGGCCGTGCCGGAGGAGCCCGACACGATGGCGCCCGCGTGGCCCATGGTCTTGCCCTCGGGCGCGGTGAAGCCCGCGACGTAACCGACGACCGGCTTCGTCACGTGCTCCTTGATGTAGGCCGCGGCGCGCTCTTCGGCGTCGCCACCGATCTCGCCGATCATCACGATGACCTTGGTCTCGGGGTCCGCCTCGAACGCCTCGAGGGCGTCGATGTGCGTGGTGCCGATGATGGGGTCACCGCCGATGCCGACCGCGGTGGAGAAGCCGATGTCCCGCAGCTCGTACATCATCTGGTAGGTCAGCGTGCCGGACTTCGACACGAGGCCGATCTGGCCCGGGCCGGAGATGTCGGCCGGGATGATGCCGGCGTTCGACTTGCCGGGGCTGATCACGCCCGGGCAGTTCGGCCCGATGATCCGGGTCGTGCCGCCCTTCGCGACCGCGTGCGCCCAGAAGTAGGCCGAGTCGTGCACCGGGATGCCCTCGGTGATGACGACGGCCAGCGGGATCTCGGCGTCGATCGCCTCGACGACCGCGTCCTTCGCGAACTTCGGCGGCACGAAGATGACCGACACGTCGGCGCCGGTCTCCTTGATGGCCTCTTCGACCGTGCCGAAGACCTTGAGGTCCTTGCCCTCGATGGTGACGGTCTGGCCGGCCTTGCGGGCGTTGACGCCACCCACGATGTTCGTGCCGGACTTCAGCATCTTGGTCGCGTGCTTCATGCCCTCGGAGCCGGTGAGCCCCTGCACGATGACCTTGCTGTTCTCGTTCAGGAAGATCGACATCTCACGCACCTGCCGCGGCGAGCTCGGCAGCCTTGTCGGCCGCGTTGTCCATTGTGTCCACCACGGTGACCAGCGGGTGGTTCGCGTCGGCCAGGATCTTGCGACCCTCCACGACGTTGTTGCCGTCCAGCCGGACGACCAGCGGCTTGCTGGCCTCGTCGCCCAGGATCTTCAGGGCCTCGACGATGCCGGTCGCCACCGCGTCGCAGGCGGTGATGCCGCCGAAGACGTTGACGAAGACGCTCTTCACATCGGTGTCGTTGAGGATGACGTCCAGCCCGGCCGCCATGACCTCGGCCGACGCGCCGCCGCCGATGTCGAGGAAGTTCGCCGGCTTCACGCCGCCGTGCTTCTCGCCCGCGTACGCCACGACGTCCAAAGTGGACATGACGAGGCCCGCGCCGTTGCCGATGATGCCGACCTGGCCGTCGAGCTTGACGTAGTTGAGGTTCTTGGCCTTGGCCTTCGCCTCGAGCGGGTTCTCCGCGTCCTTGTCCACCAGGGCCTCGTGGCCCGGCTGGCGGAAGTCCGCGTTCTCGTCGAGGGTGACCTTGCCGTCGAGGGCGATGATCTTGTCCTGCGGGTCGCGGACCAGCGGGTTGACCTCGACCAGCGTGGCGTCCTCGGAGACGAAGGTCTCCCAGAGCTTCACGACGACGTCGGCGGCCTCGTCGATGATGTCGGCCGGGAAGTTGCCGGCCTTCAGGATCTCAAGCGCCTTCGCCTTGTCGACACCGGTGATCGAGTCGACCGGGATCTTGGCGAGCGCCTCGGGGCGCTCGACGGCGAGCTGCTCGATCTCCATGCCGCCCTCGGAGGACGCCATCGCCAGGAAGGTCCGGTTGGACCGGTCCAGCAGGAAGGAGAAGTAGTACTCGGACGAGATGTCCGAGGCTTCGGCCACCAGCACGCGACGCGTGATGTGGCCCTTGATGTCGAGGCCGAGGATGGCTTCCGCCTTCTCCTTCGCCTCGTCGGGGGTCTGGGCCAGCTTGACGCCGCCCGCCTTCCCGCGGCCGCCGACCTTCACCTGCGCCTTGACGACGACCTGGTTACCGATCTGCTCCGCGGCGGCCTTGGCTTCTTCGGGGGTGCTAGCCACCGAGCCCGGCAGAACCGGTACTCCGTGGGCGGCGAAGAGATCCCTCGCCTGGTACTCGTAGAGGTCCACTACTCCAGTCTCCTGACGACACGCCACTGCAGGTGGTCCGCGACCGGACCGCGCTGTCGGACCAGTCGAGGTTAGCGACCTGCGTAGACGCAGGGGACTCCGCACCTGGTGAAGTCGGTCACCGTACGCGGTCAGGCGGTGTTCCCGCGGTGTGAGACCGCCCACCGGGGAACAGTTCCACGGCTTCTTCCGGGGATTTCCCGGCGACCGGGACCACGCGGACGGGGTCGAGCGCCTGTTCGAGATCCGGCGGCGGCCGCTCGCCGAGCACGGCGACGACGTCCGGGTCCTCCTGCTCGGCGGTCCGGAGGATCTGCTCGGCGGTGTCCAGCCGGCCGGCGTGGACGACCTCCATGCCTTCGTCGCGCAGCACGCGGCCCAGCGCGACGGCGGCCGGGTCGGGGCGGGTGAACTCGACGACGAGCACCCGCGTCCGCTCACGGCTCACCGCGGCTCCCGGCAGCCGACATACCGGCCGCGACGAGCAGCGCGGCCACGGCGGCGAGGGCGAGCCAGAAGCCGGTCGACGGGCTCGCGTCGCCGAGGGAGCTGCCGACGAGCGGCAGCTCCGCGGCGTGCAGCGCGGTCAACAGGGCGGCACCGGTCAGCAGGACCGCCGCGGGTTTGGGCCGCGACCGCAACGCGAGCGCGGCCGCGCCGACGATGACCACGACAGCGGTCAGCAGTCCCCACGAAGGCGTGTCGAAGTTCGACCAGAGCCCGGGCGCGACGTAGCCGGGCACGCTGAAGACGGGCAGCCCGAACGCGGCGACGGCCAGCACCCCGCCGGCGACGACGGGGGTGAGCAGGCCGGTGCCCGCCTCGGTGCCTTGGTCGGCGTCCTCGCGTTCGACGACCCCGGTCCCGGCGGCGGCGAGCGCGACCAGGGCGGCGAGCACGAGCGCGGCGAACGTCCAGGCCGCGCCGGCGCCGAGGTCGTAGGTGAAGACGGGGGTGGCGCCGGAGGTGCCGCCGAGGTCCGCGCCCCCGAAGCCGGCGAGGTTGCCGGCCTGGGTGGCGGTCAGGGCGGTGTTGAGGACGGCGGTGCCGGCCAGGACGATCCCCGCCCAGGCGAGCCCGAGCACGGGCCGGGCCGTCGCGGCGGTTTTCGGCAGGAGCGTCCCGAGCGCGGGGACGGCGACGACGAGCGCGGCGACGAGCAGGAACCACCGGGCAGGGCTTTCGGCGGCGGCGCTGACCGGGGCGGCGGCACCGGGGTTGAGCGCGGTGACGGCGACCTGCGGCGCGAAGCTGCCGACCAAGGCGGCTGCCGCGGTGGCGAGGCCGAGCAGCCCGGTCGTCAGGCGCCACCAGAAGATGCCGGGGACCTTGACGTCACGTTCGGTTTCTTTCGGCGTTTCGCTGAGGCGGGTGAAGGCGAGGCCGGCGATGACGGCGGTCGCCGCGAGCACCAGGAGGGGGCCCCAGGTGACGTGGAGGTCGTCGCGGAGGAGCCCCGCCAGCACGGGCGGAGCGGCGACCCCGAAGGCGGCGGCGGTGAGGCCGAGCAGGGTGCCTTTCGCGGTGCTTTCGGACGGAGAGGCGAGCGCGAGGACGGCGGCCAGCGGCAGCGCGGCGGCGAGCAGGAGGTAGCCGCCGAGGGCGGGCCAGGGCCCTTCGAAGGCGGCGCGGGCGAGGAGGAAGCCGTTGTCCGAGCCGACGGGGGCGGTGAGCAGCCCGACGGAGGCGGTCACGGCGAGCAGCGGGACAAGCAGGCGCCAGCGTCGCCGTTCGGGTTCTTCGTAGGTTCGCCCGGCCCGCCAGGCGGCAATCCCGGCGGCCCCGGTGAGCAGGTCCCCGGCAACGAGCAGCCAGAACCCGGCACCGACGGCCGAGCCGCCGACGAAGCGGTCGGGGAGGTAGAGCTCCGGCCGGATGGTGAGGGGGCCGTTGACGGCGAACTGCAGGTCGAGCACGAGCCGGCCGGGGGCGAGGGCGGCGAGGCCGAGGAGGAGGCCTTTGGCGAGGTTGGGTTTTCGAGCGGCGGCGGTCCAGATGGCGGCGATGGCGGGGGTGAGTGCGAGGACGGCGAGCCACGGCCAGCTGGTGAACCCGGGTTCGGCGGCTGGGGAGATCGGGGTGAGCGCGGCGGCGGTGAGGGCGACCGCGCCTAGGGCGGCGAGTGCCAGGGCGATGGTGAGGGGGCGGGAGGGCGTGGTGTCCTCGGCCCAGGTGGGGATGGGGTCGGTGGGCTCGGGGCGGGTTTTCACCGAGGTTGGGGATGTGGGGCGGGCGGTTGCCGATGGGACTGGTCCGGCCTTCGCGGCTTCGGACCGAGTGCTCGCCGCACGAGTTCTCACAGGTCTGGCCTCGGCCTTTGCCGCGCGGGTGGGCCCGGCCTTCGCCGCCTCGGTTGGGGGCTGGCTGGCCGCAGCTTCCGCCGATTCGGTGGTTTCGGCGGGCGCTTGCCGGGAAGTCTGTGCGCGAGGGGGCTTCCGCTTGCCGGTGGGAAGGGTGGCCGCGGGGTCCTGCGGGGAGGCCGGGGAGCCGGGGGTGCTCCCGGTCGGAGGCTCTGAGCGTGGGGGCATTGCCCGCGACGCTAGCAAGCTCGGCGGGCGCGGGAGGCCCCAGCGGGGCACGAGTCGGCGAGCGGCGCGGCTTGATCCAGCAACGCGAGCCGGCGAGGGGCGCAGGCTTACCCGCTGGCGCGGATCGCCAACGGCGCGAGTGGGCGAGCGATACGCGCTGTCGAGTGGCGCGAGCTGTCCAGCAGTGCGGACTGGCGAGCGGCGCGGCTTCTCCAGCAGCGCAAGTCTCCAGCAACGCAAGTCGGCAGGGGCGCAGCTTGTCCGGCGATGCGAACCATCGGGCGGCGCGGGTAGATCTAGCAGCGCCGGCCGCCCAGAGACGCGGATGGTTGAGCAGTGCGGGGTTGTCCAGCAGCGCGAGTCAGCGAGGACGCACCTTGTCCGGCGGCGTGAGTCGGCGAGGAGCGCAGCTTGATCTAGCAGCGCGGGTTGGCGAGCGGCGCGTTTGGTGAGCGTCCGGCGTGGGCCGATCTTGCGGGCCGGGCACGCGCTGATGAGCGGGGCGGACGCGTCGCTTCGTCACGCGTAACCCTCGGATCCGCGCGCGCAACCCCGAGAAGTCGGGCAAACCCGGCGGCTTGGGGCTGGAACTCGGTGCGAGTCGGTGAGCGGTTCGCGGGCGTCGATGAACGGTCGACTCTTGCTCTCGGCCGAGCCTTCGTCAGGCGGCCGCCTGAAGCCCCTGCGCCCGCCGTCGGCTGTTGTGAGGCGTCGGAGATGTTTGAACATCCCCTGGCAAACGCTTATTCCGGACCCTTGGGCAGCCAACCCCGCCCGTCGGTCCATAACCGCCCGCAAGAGCTGTAAGGCAAGTCACAACCAATGCAGTAAACCCTCTCTAACTTTGCGTAATCTCCACAGGTGGACGCAAGATCCACACCACCCGATCGGCCGCCCGGCGGGGCAGATCTTGCTTACAGCGGTGCCCCTTCGTTACTGTCCCCCGGTCCCCATTACAGTCAGGTCACGAAGTAGGACGACGAGCGAACCACCCCCGAGGTTGGCTCACCGGGTTCCCCCGCCCGCAGTCCTCCGACCCGGCTCCCCGACGATGGAAGGCCCTGTCTTGGCTTCACACCGCTCCCCCGGCGGCCAAGCTCCTTCCCCGGCACTGAAGGACGCACTCGAAGGTGCAGTCGTTCGTGTCCGGGGTGCGCACCGCATCGCCCCGCCCTCCTCGGCCCTTCGTGGCCGGGTCGTGGTCGCCGCGGTCGCTGCCGGTGCGTTCGCTGCCGCCGCTGCGGGCTCGACCCTCAAGACAGTCACCGACTCCGACGCCGCCTACACCCCGCTGGCCAACAGCCACGACGCCAGCGCGTCGCTCACCGCGGGAGGTGCGGGCATCGGGGGCGCCCCGGAGCTCCTGCCGACCGGCCACACCGTCGACGCCTCCGCCGAGGCCGCGAAGCTTTCCGACAGCGCTTCCATCACGCAGGCCCGTGAGCAGCGTGAAGCCGACGCCGCCAAGAAGGCCGCCGAAGAAGCCGCTCGCCCCAAGACCTGCCTGCCGGCCCACGGCACCTTCACCTCGGGCTTCGGTGCCCGGTGGGGCACGAGCCACCTCGGCATCGACATCGCCAACTCGATCGGCACCCCGATCTACGCCGCCTCCGACGGCAAAGTGATCGAGGCCGGCCCGGCCAGCGGCTTCGGCCTGTGGGTGCGGGTCCAGCTCGACGACGGCACGATCCAGGTCTACGGCCACATGAACAGCTTCTCCGTCAAGGAAGGCCAGACGGTCAAGTGCGGTCAGCAGATCGCCGAGATCGGCAACCGCGGCCAGAGCACCGGCCCGCACCTGCACTTCGAGGTGTGGCAGAACGGCACCAAGAAGATCGACCCCCGGCCCTGGCTGGCCGCGCGCGGCATCGTCCTCTGATCCGTTCGTTCCACACCGGTGCTCCACGAGCACCGGGAAACCCGGCTGTAGAGCCATGATCCGCCGCTGAGGGCCGAAGGCGCCCCTCACCCGAGCGGACATCCGCTCCGGCCGGGAGACCGCGGCAGTCCGAGCGCGATCGCCTGCTACAGGCAGACAGCTATGGACCACGGCCGCGAAGACAGCCCAAGCGCGGCGGATCCCTCTCGTAGAGCGGCGAGCCGCATCGGCGATCGAGAGCCCTCCAGGCCGCTCCGCACCCCTCGGGGCATCCGAGATCACCTTCGGCCCCGCAGAAGCCGCCGGAAAGCGCCTCAGCGCCTGGAAACGGCTAACGCTGCCCGCCCGGCAATCGCCGGACGAAGTACGCCACCGCGACCTGCCACACCGTGCACAGCTCCGTGGACCTCCGGACCGGCAACCAGCCCCAGGGCACAGCTCCCCCTGCGCCCCCCGCGGAGCGGACACGCGCGGCTCGACGTGTCGTCCAGCGGCGTCCCCGGCCGCAGGTGACACATCGCCCGTCCGCTCCGAGCTCGTGCTGCCTGAGCAGCGCTCGCCAGGCGGCGGCCAGCCGGCACGCCTCCGCTCCCGCACGCGAGGGAATTCCTGAAGCCCCCGAAGGGCCCGGACCCCGATCCGGAGCCGTCGACCCCAGGACTCCTCGCAGGTATTTTTGTACCCCTTCGGCCAACAGGTGAAACAGCACCGCGTCCACACCGCACTACCCCCTCCGTCGAACTCGTGTTCGACTGCGGGGTCCGTTCTACCGGTGGGGTACGACGATTCCGGCGGCGATCGCCGGGATCGCCGCCGGGTTCACTCGGACGGGTGTTACAGCTTCACCATCGGCACGCTGCCGATCAGCATCAGGCGGACCTTGCCTGCCGCGCCGAAGTCGATCGTCGCCGTGGCGCGCGGGCCGACGCCGTCGCACGAGATCACCGTGCCCAGGCCGTACTTGTCGTGGCTGACGCGGTCGCCGACATCCAGCTTCAGCGCCACCGTGTCCTTCCAGCCTTTGCCGAACGACGGCGTGCCCGAAGAGGAAGACGGCGAAGAAGACCGCCTGCCGCCCCACGTGGTCGCCGCCCGCGGAGTGCCGCCGCCGCGCGAACCGGACCCGAAGCCGAACCCGGCGCTGGACGGCTCGAGCCGCCGCCAGTCGACAAGATCGCCCGGCAGCTCGTCGAGGAACCGCGAAGCCGGGTTCATCGACGGCTGGCCCCAAGCCGACCGCGTGATCGCGCGCGAGACGTACAACCGCTTGCGCGCCCGCGTGATCGCGACGTACGCCAGCCGCCGTTCCTCGGCCAGCTCGGTCGGGTCGCCCAGAGCACGCATGTGCGGGAAGACGCCGTCCTCCCAGCCGGTGCAGAACACCACCGGGTACTCCAGGCCCTTCGCGGTGTGGACGGTCATCAGCGTGACCACGCCCGCGCCGCCGTCGCCTTCCTCGCCACCGTCCGGAGAAGGCACCGAGTCGGCGTCCGCCACCAGCGACACGCGTTCGAGGAACGCGGGCAGCGACCCCGGCGCCGGCACCCCGGGCT
The DNA here is from genome assembly GCF_030182635.1 of Amycolatopsis ponsaeliensis. Classification (NCBI taxonomy): domain Bacteria; kingdom Bacillati; phylum Actinomycetota; class Actinomycetes; order Pseudonocardiales; family Pseudonocardiaceae; genus Amycolatopsis; species Amycolatopsis ponsaeliensis. The sequence goes on along the minus strand of NZ_JAPZLD010000021.1, from coordinate 123,333 downwards.
CCACGACCAGCTCGGCGTTCTCGTCCGCGACGACCTCGGCGGTGATCTCGGTGAACTCCCGCGCCACCGTGACGAGCTCGTCCAGGTTCTCGACGCGCGTGTGGTCCTGCGGGTCGTCCGATTCTTCGAGCTCGATGCGGTAACCGGTCTTTTCCAGCACGGCTTCGAGGACATCGTGGACCTCGGCGCCGGAAGTGATCAGGTCGCCCAGTTCGTCGAGCAGCCCGACGAACCCGCCGATCGCCTTGACCGAGCGCGGGTTCAGCAGCGCCACCTTGCCCTCGACGGCGTCCCGCAGCGCGGCCGCGAACGAGATCCGCTCGCGCTCGGCGTGCGTCGCCACGACGGCTTCCGCGCGGTCGCCGATGCCGCGCTTGGGCACGTTCAGCACGCGCCGCAGGCTGACCGTGTCCTCCGGGTTCGCCAGCACGCGCAGGTACGCGATCATGTCGCGGACTTCGCGCCGCTCGTAGAACCGCACGCCGCCGACGACCTTGTACGGCAGGCCGAGCCGGATGAAGATCTCTTCGAAGACGCGGGACTGGTTGTTGGTGCGGTAGAAGACGGCGACGTCGGAGTAGTCGGCTTCGCCCTTCTCCGCCAGCGCGTCGATCTCGCCCGCGACGAACGCGGCTTCGTCGTGGTCGTTGTCCGCGACGTAGCCGACGATCTTCTCGCCGTCGCCCGAATCCGTCCACAGCCGCTTCGCGCGGCGGTTCGGGTTCCGCTCGATGACGGCGTTGGCCGCGGACAGGATCGTCTGCGTGGAGCGGTAGTTCTGCTCCAGCAGGATGGTGTGCGCGTTCGGGAAGTCCCGTTCGAACTCTTCGATGTTCCGGATCGTCGCGCCGCGGAAGGCGTAGATCGACTGGTCCGCGTCACCGACGACGACCAGCTCGGCCGGCTCGACGCCCGACTCGTTCGGCGTCGTCCCGGCCAGCTCGCGGACCAGGGTGTACTGCGCGTGGTTCGTGTCCTGGTACTCGTCGACCAGCACGTGGCGGAAGCGCCGCCGGTAGTACTCGGCGACGTCCGGGAACGCCTGCAGCAGCGAGACCGTGCGCATGATGAGGTCGTCGAAGTCGAAGGCGTTGGCCTGGTTCAGCCGCCGCTGGTACTCGACGTAGACCTCGGCGACGCGCCGCTCGAGGTCGTTGGCCGCGTTCGCCGACGCCTCGTCGGGATCGACGAGCTCGTTCTTCAGGTTCGAGATGTGGATGGCCAAAGTGCGGGCCGCGTAGCGCTTCGGGTCGATGTCCAGATCCCGCGCCACCAACGTGATCAGCCGCTTGGTGTCGTCCGAGTCGTAGATCGAGAAGCTCGACGACATGTCCAGCGTCTTGGCTTCCCGGCGCAGGATCCGCACGCACATCGAGTGGAACGTGGACACCCACATCGCGTTCGCGCGGCGCCCGACGAGCGCGGCGACGCGGTCGCGCATCTCGGCGGCGGCCTTGTTCGTGAACGTGATCGCCATGACTTCGCCGGGGTGCACGCGGCGTTGCCCGAGCAGGTAGGCGATCCGGCGGGTCAGCACCCGGGTCTTGCCCGATCCCGCGCCCGCGACCACCAGCAGCGGGCCACCGGCGTGGGTGACGGCTTCGCGCTGGGACGGGTTCAGGTCGTCGAGCAGATCGGCCTGCCCGCCGGAAGCGGGCTTGCGCGCGGGGGTCTCGGCGGGGAGATCGAAGAGGGTGTCCATCGTCTGTCCACGCTACCCCGGGCGGGTGGGCTACCGCGCCAGGCGTAGCGGGAGGTGTCGCCTGGCGCCTGACGCGCGGCGGGCCCGCCGCGCGGAGCATCGGTTGGCATGGAAGACAACCGCACCGCCCGCATCCGGGCCGCCGACGCCGATCGCGAACGCGTCGCCACCACCGTCCAGACCGCCGGCTCCGAAGGCCGGCTCACCCTCGACGAGGTCGAAGAGCGCCTCACCCACGTCTACGCCGCCCGGTTCACCGACGAACTGGCCACGCTCACCGCCGACCTGCCGCGGCCCGCGCCGGCCCGCCCCGGCTTCCCGTTGACCCGGGCCGCGTTGCGGCGGCACCCCGCGCTGCGCCTGCACCTCGCCGTGGTGGTCGCGATCGCGGTCGTGGCGATCGTCCGCTGGGCGGTGCTGGGCGCCGGCGTCTTCTGGCCGGCGTTCCCGATCTTCTGGCTCGCGGTGAGCCTCTTCGTTCATGCCAGGGTGCGCTCGTTCCGGGAGCTGCCCGGCACGGCTGTGCCATACTGACCCCATGCGGCACGCAGAGCGATTTTTTTACGGGACCCGGACTCCGGCTCCCGTGATCGCGTAGTGCCCGAACCGCCATCACCGCCAGCCCCGGAGTCCACGGACCCGGGGCTGTCGCCGTCCCTGGGGCCGGATCCGGGCTTCAAGGAAGAGGTCCCGATGAACGCACAAGCGACGAACGCCGACGGCCAGCCCGCCGAGGACACTCCGGCCGGGGACGACATCGCGTCGCTCCGGCAGGAGATCGACTGGCTGGACAAGGAGATCCTGCGGCTGGTGAAACGCCGGGTCGAGGTGTCCAAGACGATCGGGGCCGCGCGGATGGCCGCCGGTGGCACGCGCATCGTCTACAACCGCGAGATGGACGTCCTCGCGCGCTACCGCGAACTGGGCCCGGACGGCCGTCAGCTGGCGATGGCGCTGCTGAACCTCGGCCGCGGCAGGCTGGGCCGGTAACGGTTGTCCGAATTCCGGGTCTTCCCTGAGGCACCGGGGCCCCGGCTACGGGCAGACTGTGGTCATGGACTGGCTCGTGAACCTCATCGCCGTCATCGTCGCGCTCGCGAGCGTGCTGGCCGCGCTGGGCCATGTGGGGTATCTGGCGATGCTGAACAACGCGGCGGGTAAGCGGGCCGGCGGCGCGCCGGTCGCGCAGTACGTGCGCGGGCGCTGGGCCGTTGCCGGCGGTACCACCGCGGCTTCGCTGTTCGCCTGGTTGCTCACGGCCGGGGGACCGACGCTCGACATCCTGGCGATTCTCGTCGCGGCGGGTAGCGGCGTGGTGGCGACGAAGGCGCTGCAGTCCACCCGTGACCGTTATCGCACCGGCGGCTGAAACCCGCTGAGCTGGGCTGATGGCGCTGGGTGAGATTTCGTAGCGTCACTTTCCCCCTTTCGGTCGCGCCCGACCGAGTGAAACCTCTGCAACTTGCAGGTTTGGGGGCGACTTTCTACGCCGGATGCTCCTAGGGTTGACGCCGTGAGGACCCTTGCGTCTGGGTCGGGCGAAGCCCGGGAGGCGCGCGGGGGCACCGGCCCCGCGCGCCCAGTCTCGCATGCGCGTGCATCTGCGCAGGATTCGGAACGCGAAGCCGCTCGTGAGGACGGTGCTCCGATCGGGTTCTCCTTCCGCCGGACGGCGTCACGGCGGGTCCGCCAGGTGGTCGAGCCGACATGACCCACGGCACGGAGTTCCACGGACGCGGCAGTGCGCCCGCGCATCCCGGGCGGCACCGGCTCGGCACCACGGACGGCTGGACACCCCCGTTGTCCCAGAACCGCGCCGGGCGGCGCCACGCGGCCGGCCCGCCGCCGGTCGACCCGCCCGTGTCCGGGTCCCTCCCCCTCGCTCAGCCGAGGTCCGAGGTCGATCCGCTCGCGCAGCCGAGGTCCGCGGCAGATCCTCTCGCGCAGCACAGGTCCGGGGCAGACCCCCTCGCTCAGCCGAGGCCCGGGGTCGACCCGCTCGTGCAGCACGGGTCCGAGGCGGATCCGCTCCCGCCGATGTCCGGCACGCTCCCGCAGCCGTCGCTGCCCCAGCCCCGCGACCGGCGGCCCGCACCCCCGCTGTTCCCCGCGGCGCACGGCAGCCTCCCCCTGGCCGACGACGTCGAGGACACCTCGCCGTCGCGCCCCGCGTCCCGCGCCGACCTGGCCGCCCGCCGCACCCGCGTCTCGCTGGCCACGCCGCAGCCGCGCAGCGCGGACCCGGAGGACGACGACGTCCGCATCTACGCGGCGCCCCCGATCGACGGGCTCGGCGTCGGCGGTTTCACCATCGGGTCGGTGCCCGCGTCCGTGACCCCGCCCAAGACGTGGAAGAAGGCGGCCTGGTTCGCCACCGGCGCGTCCGGCGCCGTGGTCGTCGGGCTGCTCTTCGCCGGGTCCTACCTGGTCGGGAAGCCGCCGGTGGACCAGGCCGTGCAGGGCGCGTGGCCGGGCTACCAGGGCGCGCCGACCATCATCGACCCGACCGGCGGGGTCGAGCCGCCGTCCCGGCAGGGCGGTTCCGCGCCGGGCCCGGACGACAGCACGCCCTCGGCGGACCAGCCGGCCGGGCGGACCAGCGGCGGTGGCGCGGGCCCCGTCGACGGCGTCCCCGCGCCGCCGCGGACCGGCGGCACCACCGACTCGGAGACGTCCGGCACGACCACGCCGAGCGCGCGGCCGCAGAAGCCCCCGGTCACGCCCGCCCAGCGCGAAACCCCGGTCAAGCCGCCCTGGTGGTACTCGTTCCCGCCGGACGCGCAGACCATGGGCGACAACTCGGAAAAGTTCTTCAACACCGTCACCACCGACCCCGCCGCGGCGTCGGCGGTGACCACCGGTGAACTCCACGACCAGGGCCCGCAGGCCCTCGCCGAGCGGTACGCGGACGTCGCGTACTTCGAGGTCCGGAAGATCAGCGTCGACCAGCAGCGCGGCGTCACGGTGAACACCGTCGAGATCACCCACACCGACGGGACCAAGACGATCGAGGAGCGCACGCTGACGTTCGGGGACGGCGACAAAATCGCCGCTGACGGCCAGTAACCAACCCTGCACGTGCGGTTCGCCCGTTCCGATGCACGTGCGGTGCGCCGAGCGGTTACCCCTGGTCCGGGTGGGTGACATAAGCTGCCGCTCGTCGTATCGCGACGGCATTCCGGCGACAGAGCCTGGTGGTGCCCGTCCGCACAGGTGTTACCTGACGGCAGCGGATCCGGAACCGGCCACGAGTCGGCCATCCGGACCAACGGAAACCCGGCCGAACGGCCGAGTGACCGTCCCCGGAACCCCAGAGCGAGGACATTCGTGCTTGATCGGCAGCGCACACGGCGTGAGGTACCCAACGCCGTCCGCGTCGAGGACGTGATCCCGGCCGAGATTCTCGACGGCGTCGGCGATGCCGACCGCGACTATCTCGAGCAGGTCTTCCGCGATCCGCAGAGGTTCCTGCCGCCGCGCCCGGAACCCGTCCGCGAGGCGGCGCAGGCCGAAGACGCCGACGAGCCGGAGAGCCGGTTCGTCCGCCGCGCCAAGCTGGCCGGGCTCGTCGCCGCCGGGGCGCTCGTCGCCGGTGCGGTGGTCGCCGCGCCGATGCTGACCAGCGCACACCGCGCGGTGTCCGAAGGCGGCCAGTCCACGCCCGCCGGCTTCACCGGTGCCGCGGAGCTCGGCGGCCTCGCCGTCCCGCAGCACCAGGCCGGCGGCGGCGCGCCCGAGCAGCGCAGCGCCCCGACCTCGGGCACGCACTCCGGCGGCGCGCCGTCGGCCGACGAGTCGACCACCGACGGTCCGCGGACCCAGGCCGCGCCCGCCACCGCGGACGCGGTGCCGGACAAGGCCGCCGACGCGCGCAGCGCGGCCCGGAAGATCCAAGCCGTCAAGGACTTCTACGCCGCCATCGCACGGGACTCGACGGGCGCGCTCGCGCTGCTGAGCCCGTCGCTGGCCGACGGCGCGGCCGGTGAGCTGGTCCGCACCTGGAGCTCGATGGACGCCATCGACGTCCAGGAGGCCGACACGCAGATCAAGCCGGACGGCTCGATCCTCGCGGTCGCGACGCTCCACCGGCCGGACGGCGCCCTGGTGCGCGTGACCCAGCTGTTCCGGGTCGCCGACACGGGCGGGTTGATCACCGAAGCCGAGCTCGTCTCGGCCCAATACATGTAGCCCTCGGCGATCACGCCTTCACCCGTGGTTCAAGTGCCCGTACCGGATTCGTGTGCGCAGAGTGAGCGCCTAGCCTTGTCACGGGCCGATCTCGGGAGAGTCGGCACACAGCCCACGACATGTGCATACGCTCCAGCGAAGCGGCGTGCGCGTGGCCGCGTCACCAGGCACCGATCCTCACGCCCTGGTGAAGTCGGAGCCCAAAGGGAGGTCGCGTGAGCGACGAGGGTCGCCTGGTCGCCGGTCGGTACCGCATCGCGGGCCGGATCGGCACGGGCGCGATGGGAGCCGTCTGGCAGGCGCAGGACGAGGTCCTGGGCCGCACGGTGGCCATCAAGCAGCTCCTTCTCCAGCCGCACCTGGACGAGCACGACGCGGAGGACGCGCGGCAGCGCACGATGCGTGAGGGCCGGATCGCGGCCCGCCTGCACCACCCGAACGCGATCTCCGTCTTCGACGTCGTCACCGACGACAACGGGCAGCCGTGCCTGATCATGGAGTACCTCAACTCCACCAGCCTGGCCGCCGTGCTGCAGGAACGCCGCACGCTGCCGCCGACCGAGGTGGCGCGCATCGGCGCCCAGGTCGCCGCGGCGCTGCGCGAGGCGCACGCGGTCGGCATCGTGCACCGCGACATCAAGCCGGGCAACATCCTGCTCGGCGCCAACGGCGTCGTGAAGATCACCGACTTCGGCATCTCGCGCGCCAAGGACGACGTCACGGTCACCAAGACCGGGATGATCGCCGGCACGCCCGCGTACCTGGCCCCCGAGGTCGCCATCGGGGGTGATCCCGGTCCGGAGTCCGACGTGTTCTCCCTCGGATCCACGCTCTACGCGGCGTGCGAGGGCCAGCCGCCGTTCGGGCTGTCGGAGAACACGCTGAGCCTGCTGCACGCGGTCGCGGCCGGGCACATCAACCCGCCGCGCCAGTCCGGCCCGCTGGCCAGCGTGCTGGCCGTGCTGCTGCACCCGGACACCGAGCACCGGCCGACCGCCGAAGAGTGCGAAGAGTTGCTGGCGGCCGTCGCCCGCGGTGAGCTGCCGCTCGGCGGGCCGGCGGACGAGACCATGATGGCGCCGTCCGCGGGCATCCTGGGCGCGGCGGCCGTCGCGGACCCGAACGCGACCCAGATGTTCGACGAGATCCCCGCGGGCCACTCCGGCAGCCTCCTCGACGGCCAGGCCCCGACGCAGGCCGTGCCGTACTACGACGAGGACGACTACCCGGAAGGCACCGGCTACCCGGAGGACGACTACGACGGGTACCGGCGCTACCCCGAGGACGACCAGCACTACGTCGGCGGCGTGCCGCCCGGCTTGGCCGCCACCCGCGCGGTGCCGGTGCCCCCGCACGACCAGGGCCCGTACGCGGACGATTACGACGACTACGACGACGAGCCGGCCCCGCCGCCTCCGCCGCGGCGTCCGCAGACCAGCCCGGCCGACGATGACGACGAGAAGCCCGGCGCCTGGAAGCGCCCGGCGATCATCGGCGGCGTCGTGGTCGTGGGCCTGGTCGCGCTGGCCGTCTGGCTGCTGAGCCCGAACAACCCGGAGGCGCCGGCCTCACCGATTTCGAGCAACCGGCCGACGCCCGCCGCGACGTCGGAGTCACTGCCGTCGACGACGGAAGAGTCGCCCAGCACGGCGGATGTGCCGCCGCCGGTCTCGGAGACGACTTCGTCGAAGCGGACCACGTCGCGGCAGACCGAGCCGCAAACGACTCCGAAGACAACGCCGAAGACGACGACGCCGACATCGACCACGCCCGTCGAGACAACGCCCACCACACCGTCGACGTCAACTACGCCGCCCGCCGGCAACTCCTGATCTCCCGAGGTTTGTGTTGAGCTCTGAAGGCACCATCGTCGGCGGCCGGTTCCGGCTGGACCAGCCGATCGGCCGCGGCCGCGCGGGCATCGTGTGGCTGGCGTTCGACACGCGGCTCTTCCGCACCGTCGCGATGAAGCGGATGTACCTGCCGGTCGGCGCGGGCGACCGCGCCGAGCAGGCGCGCGCGGGCGCCATGCAGGAGGGCAAGGACGCGGCCCGGATCGAGCACCCCAGCGCGATCAAGGTGTTCGACGTGCTGCCCGACGGCCAGGACGTCTGGCTGGTGATGGAGTACATCCCGTCACGCAGCATGGCGACGTTCCTCGCCGAGCACGGCAGGCTCACCCCCGACCAGGCGGCGCAGCTGGGGATCCAGCTCGGCAACGCGCTGACGGCGATCCACTCGGCCGGGTTCGTGCACCGCACGCTCGAGCCGGGCACCGTGCTGCTGGCCGACGACGGCGGCGTGAAGCTCACCGACATCGGCATCAGCGGCGGCGGGCCTCACGCGGCGTACGTGGCGCCCGAGGTCGCGCGGGGACTGCCGCCGACGCCGGCAGCGGACGTCTTCTCCCTGGGCGCGACGCTGTACACGTCCGTCGAGGGCGTGCCGCCCTTCGGCGAGGACGGGCAGTCGTCGGAACGGCCGGCGCAGAACGCGGGCGTGCTGACCGCGGCGCTGCGCAAGATGCTGCGTTCCGATCCGACCACCCGGCCGACGATGGCGGACACCGTCCGGTCGCTGAGCGCGATCACCGAAGGCCGCGAGACGGCGTTCATCCCGCCGACCGCGCCGGGGATGCCGCCGCCCCCGCCGCCGCCCTTCAACCCGGGGCTGGCGGCCGCGGGGCCGCCGATGCCGCCGTCCGGACCGCAGTTCCAGCAGCAGGTCCCCGTCGCCGCGCCGGGCTACTCCCCGGCGGAGGAGACGCAGCGGATGCAGCCGGTGGCGCCGCCGACGCAGTACGCGCCGCCGCCCGCGCCGGGACCCCAGCCGCAGGCCCAGGCGTGGAACCTGCCGGTGTCGAAGAAGACGCTGATCACCGTGGCCGCGATCCTCGCGGCGGTGCTGGTCGGCATCCTCGTCTCGGAGCTGTTCTTCGTCTAGGCCACCTTGGCGGTCGCCGCGCGCATGGCTTCGAGCAGCGTGCGGACGGCCGGGTGGCCCCACGCCCGGGACGCGACGGCCGCGTGGATCGCGCGGACCGGCTCGGGGTTGCGGATCTTGCGGACGACGACGCCCGGGTGCTGCGCGCCGAGCCCGAGCTCCGGGATCAGGCCGACGCCGATGCCGGCGGCGACGAACCCCTGCGCCGTCTGGTAGTCCTCGGACTCGACCACGACGTTCGGCGTGAACCCGGCGGACGCGCAGGCGCTGTCGAGGATGTCGCGGCAGACGCCCGGCAAGCCGTCGACGCCGACCCACGGCTCCTCGGCGAACTCCGTCAGGTCGAGCACGCGCTTGCGGGCCAGCGGGTGGGTCTTCGGCAGCACGGCCCGGTACGGGTCGTCGAGCAGGTGGACGAGCTCGACACCCTTGCCGGGCGGCCGCTTGCGCGGGAAGACGGTGATCGCGACGTCGGCGTTGCCCGCTTCGACGTCCATCATCGGGTCGTCCGGCTCGACCAGCTTGAGGTCCAGGCGGACGCCGGGGTGCTCACGGCGGACGGCGGCGATGGCGGGCGGGACCAGGGACGCCCCGGCCGTCGCGAAGTAGCGGATGGCGACGCGGCCGATGCGGCCCTCCTTGAGCTCGGTCAGCGCCGCTTCGGCCTTCGCGAGCTCGGCGCTGAGCGTCTCGGCGTGCTCGGACAGCAGCGCGCCCGCCGGCGTCGGCCGGACGCCGCGTCCGACGCGTTCGAGCAGTTCGGTGCCGGCTTCGCGTTCCAGCGCGGACAGCTGCTGGCTGATCGCGGACGGCGTGTAGCCGAGGTTGCGGGCCGCGGCGGTGATCGACCCGCTGGTGATCACGGCGCGAAGGACCTGCATGCGGCGGACGTCGAGCATGCCCTTGATCGTACAGCTGAGCTTAACGGTTCATGCAGTTAATTTCGCTTGTCCTTACGTCTTTCCGCGACGAAGCTGGCGCTTGATCAGCGAAGGAGGACCTGGGGTGGGCGAGACGAAGACCTTGCTGCGGATCGGCGCGCTGGCGTTGATGTGGGGCTCGAGCTTCTTCTGGATCAAGCTGGGGCTGGGGATGTTCTCGCCGGTGCAGCTGGTGCTGGCGCGGCTCGTGCTCGGCGCGGCGATGCTGCTGGTGCTGTGCCGGCTGCAGCGGGCCCGCCTGCCGCGCGACCGGCGGGTGTGGGGTCACCTGGCCGTCGCGGCGTTCTTCCACAACGCGCTGCCGTTCCTGCTGTTCGCGATCGGCGAGACGACGGTCGACTCGGGGATCACCGGGGTGCTGAACTCGACGACGCCGCTGTGGGTGCTGCTGGCGGCGCCGATGATGGGGACGTCGTCGCGGATGACCGGCACCAGGCTGGCGGGGCTCTTGGTGGGTCTCGGCGGGATCCTGCTGATCTTCGCACCGTGGCAGGCATCGGGGCTGCTGAGCTGGGGCGCACTGGCATGCCTCGCGGCGGCGGCGAGCTACGGCTTCGCGTTCGTCTACGAGGGCAAGTACCTGTCGTCTTCGACGTCTTCGCCGTACGCGATCTCGGCCGGGCAGATGCTGCTGGCCAGCGGGATGCTGGTGCTGGCGCTGCCGGCGGGCGGGTTCACACCGGTGCACGTGTCCCCCGGGCCGCTGCTGGCCATCCTGGTGCTGGGCATCGGCTCGACGGGCTTCGCGTTCGCGCTGAACTACCAGCTCCTGGCGAGCGAGGGCGCGGTCGCGGCGTCGGTGGTCGGGTACCTGCTGCCGGTGGTCTCGGTCCTGCTGGGCGCGGTGTTCCTGGGCGAGCAGCTGAACCTGCGGGTGATCGCGGGCATGGTGGTCGTCCTCGGCGGGGTCGCGCTGACCCGCCTCCAGAAGCCGGAGCGAGTGGTCGTGGAAGTGCCGGGTGTCCAGGCGGATGGGCTTGGTGACGACACCACCGGGCGCGCACCGCGGCCGCTCGCTCCTCTGGCGGACTGAAGCGCGGTCCGCCGTAACGACACAGCCGACAGATCCGACATTCCGCCCGACCAATGAGCGCGGCATCGCGGAGTGCGGATGGAAACGGTAGAAGCCATTGCGGTCGGAATCTTGTCCAGTGTCGTGGCATCGGCATTGTGGATTTTGATCCTCAGCCGCCTGACCCCGAAATTGATCATTTCACCGGAGATCGCCGAGGATCCCGTTTCGCCGGTGTTCCGCATCAAGGTGGTGAACCTGAGCCGTCGCGCCGCGGTGGATCTCCGCGTCGAGGCGCATCTCGTCACACCGATAGGTGCCAGGGGTGGCAGCGTCAACCGGCGTACGACGCTCAAGTGCGGCAACCCACCGCTCGTGCTGCCTCGCCGCGACAGATCCAGCAAGGAGCACGACAACGCTTATCGTCTGCGCATCGACTCGAACGTCCGCGAGTTGCAGTCAGCCCATTCGAGCTCGTTCATCAGGCTGCAGATCTTCGCGCGCCACGAAGTGACCGGCATGGGGAAGATGTTCGAGCAGCGCTACCACCACCCGAGTTCCGAAATAGTCGTGGGCAGTTTCGTGCACGGTCACGACATGACTCTCGTTCCCGAAGAGCCTCAGACGAGACGGCGGTCGGAGGCCCAGCGAGACAGTTCGTAGCGGTTCGAGAGCTGGGTCTTCCGCAGGACGCTCGAAACGTGCGTCTCGACGGTCTTCACCGAGATGAACAGCTCCGACGCGATCTCCTTGTACGCGTACCCGCGCGCCAGCAGCCGCAACACGTCGCGCTCGCGCGGGGTCAGCAGGTCCAGCTCCGGGTCGTTGATCGGCGCCGAACCCGGGCGGTCGGCGAACGCGTCCAGGACGAAGCCCGCCAGGCGTGGGGAGAACACCGCGTCGCCGTCCGAGACGCGGACCACCGCGCGGACCAGCTCCTTCGATGAGATCGTCTTCGTCACGTAGCCGCGGGCGCCCGCGCGGATGACCGCGATGACGTCCTCCGCCGCGTCCGACACCGACAGCGCCAGGAACACCACGTCCGGCAGCTCGGGACGGACCCGGCGCAGCACCTCGGCGCCGCCGCCGTCGGGCATGTGGACGTCGAGCAGCACCACCTGGGGCTTCGTGCGGGCGATGCCCGCCACCGCCTCGGCCACCGAACCGGCCTCGCCGACCACCCGGACTTCGTCCGTGATCGAGTCGAGCTCGGTGCGGACCCCCGCGCGGAACAGCGCGTGGTCGTCGACCAGGAACACCTTCACCGGTTCACGCTGGCTGTCAGTCACGAGTTCGAGCATAGCCGCCTCACGCTGCCCCCTTGCCCGCTTTCACCGGCATGGCGAGCTGCACTTCGGTGCCCTCCCCCGGCGCGGTGCGCACCTTGCACGTGCCGCCGTGCCGGGTCATCCGGCCGCGGATCGAGTCGGCGAGGCCGTGGCGGTCGTCCGGGACCAGGTCGGGGTCGAAGCCCTTGCCGCGGTCGCGGACGAACACCGTCACCGACGTCGGCTCGACCTCGGCGAAGACGCTGACCTCCTCGACGCCGGCGTGCTTCGCCGCGTTGACGATCGCCTCGCGTGCGGCCTGGACCAGCGCGACCAGCGCGTCGTCGAGCTCGGCGTCGCCGACGACGACCTGGCCGACGGAGATCGCGAACGTGTCCTCGACCTCGCCGCACGCCGTGGCGAGCGCTTCGGACAGCTGGCCGCTGGTCGGGGTTTCCTCGTCCTTCTCGGCCGGCTTGCCGTAGCCGTTCGGGCCGTAGAGCCAGCCGCGCAGCTCGCGTTCCTGGCTGCGGGCCAGCCGCGCGACCTCGCGCGGCTGCTCGCTCTGCTTCTGGATCAGCGCGAGGGTCTGCAGGACGGAGTCGTGCAGGTGCGCGGCGATCTCGGCGCGTTCGTCGGTGCGGATGCGGGCCTTGCGCTCGTCGGAAAGGTCGCGGACCAGCCTCAGCCAGAACGGGATGGTCAGGACGGCGACGCCGATGAGCGTCGCGATGACGGCGATCAGGGCGAACTGGACCTGGTCGAGGCTGCCGCTGCGCAGCGCGACGACGCCGATGCCGGTGATCACCAGCGCGACGCCGGCGACGATCCGGATCGCGGCCGACCAGCCACCCCCACCGAGGAACGCTCCCGCGAAGCCGTCCTTCGCGCCGACGCGCCAACGGCGACGCTGCGACTCGTCGGCCTCGCGCCAGACGACGGCGAGACCGATCATCGCGACGGCGAGCGGCACGGCGACCCAGCCGCTGATGAACCCGGTGAGTGTCCCGCTGGCGACGGCGAGGCCGACGCCGAGCGCGATCAGGCCGAACGCCTGCTGGCGTTCCTTCGAGGTGGGCGCGGTCGCGGTTTCTTCGGTCTGTTGCTGGACGAAGACCCAGAGGAGCCCGTAAGCGAGCAGGCCGGCCCCGTTGAGGGCGGCGAGCAGCGCGAAGGCCGTCCGCACCCAGACGACGGGCACCCCGAGGTGATCGGCGAGCCCCCCGGCGACCCCCGCGATCGCCCGGCCGGACCGGCGCCGGAACATCTTGGGCTTGTCCGGGACGGCCACCTGGTCGGGGGTTACGTGGTCGAGGGCTTCCTGCACGTGGTCCATGGTCACACGTGGTCGGGCGGGGGTGCATCGGGGAAAATCCCGGACCGCCCGATCAGTGCCAGGGCGCCGGACCGGTCCGGCTCGCCCAGGCGGCGAGACCGTGCACGTCGAACAGGCGGATGCCGTGGTGAGCGGCGTACTGCCGGGCCTGTTTCGTGAACGTCGAGGTGGTGACCACCGCGGCGACGCGGGCGCCGTGGACGGTGTAACAGGTGCCGCCGAAGCGCTGGAGGTCCGGGCCGCCGACCTTGTGCGTCCCGCTGAACCGCTTCGCCTGGAGCACGATCTTGCGGCCGTCTGGTGCGTAAGCGACCACGTCCGCGCCGAGGTCGCCGGCGCGGCCGGTGACCTGGGCTTGGGAACACCCGTCCCGCGCGCACAGGAACGCGAGCGCGCGCTCGAACTCGTTCGGCGCCATCGCGTGGTAGCGCGCGATCTCCTGTGACCGGGCGACGTCGAGCTCCCACGCCTGCCGGGTTTCACGTGCCCGCCGCTGCTGCCACAGCACGAGCCCGTAGATCGTCACCCCGAGCACAGCGGCGCCGCCGACGAGCGAGATGACCGGGTATGCCGAGACGAAACTCAAGACCGAGATCGCCACGGCACCCACCGCGGCGATCCCCAGCGCCGGCAGGACGCACCCGCCCACGCTCGCTGCCTTCTTCCTCCGGGCCACCGCAAGCTCCTCCTCCGCTTCGGGCTCGGAACCAAGGTCGTGGCCGGAACTCGCTCGTTACACCCCGGCCCCGAATCCGTCTCCGGGAAACCTCAGGGACCATCCCGGATGTCCGCCGACCGCACGTGCCGCATGCTCTTCGGTATGAGTGGTGCGAGTGAGACACGGGCACCGAAGCCGAGTCCGTTGAACGGCTTCGAGGAGACCGTGAAGGACTTCTGGGTGAGCCGGCCGAGGCGGCCGCACGTCGGGCGGAAAGTGGCCGGCGTTGCCGCCGCCATCGGGTACCGGTATGGGATCGATCCCGTCGTCGTGCGGATCGCCCTGGTCGTCGCGACGATCTTCGGCGGCTTCGGCGTTCCCTTCTACCTGCTGGGGTGGCTCTTCCTGCCGGGCGAGAGCGATGAGGTCTCCGGCTTCGAAAGCCTGATCGGGCGTGGCCGGTCGTCGGTTTCGCCGGCCTTCGCCGTGGTTCTCGGCGTCCTCACCGTCGTCAGCATCGGGGGCAGCTTCAGCGGCTCCTGGTTCGACGGCGGCGCGCTCATCAGCTTCGCGCTCATCACCATCGCGCTCTACCTGCTGCACCGCAACCGCGGCCAGGAGAACCGGCCCGCGCCGGTCGTCGCGCGGTCACAAGCCTTCACCGGGAACGGAGCCTTCACCATGACCGACACCGCGACCGCGGCCGCGGAGACGAAGCCGGGGTGGGACCCGCTCGCCGCCGATCCGGCAGGCTGGGACCTGCCCGAGCCGCCGTCCTCGACGCCGCCGCCTTCCGCGCCGCCGACCTACCAGCGTCCTGAACGGCGCCGCAACTCCAAGATCGGCTCGGTGACCTTCGCGCTCGCCGTGCTGACCGCCGGTGGTGGCGTGCTGGCGAACCTCAACGGCGCGAGCTGGTTCTCCGCGCAGCACATCGTCGGCCTGGTGCTCGGCGTGGTCGGGATCGGCCTGGTCACCGGGGCCTTCGCCCGCGGTGGACGCGGCCTGATCGGGCTCGCCGTCCCGCTCGCGATCGCCGGGATGGTGCTGACGACCGTGCCGTTCGAGAACTTCGACTTCCGCGGCGGCGCCGGCGACCTCAAGGAGACGCCGCATTCGGTGACCGACCTGAAGCCGCTCTACCAGCACGCCGCGGGCAACATCGACCTCGACCTGACCGAGCTGCCTGCCGGCTCCTCCCCGATCACCACCAACGTGGTCAACGGCGCCGGCGACACCACGGTCACCGTGCCGGACACGGCGGACGTCACCTTCGACTGCCACACCGGTGCCGGCTCCACGGAGTGCTTCAACCGCTCCACCGACGGCATCAGCCAGGACGCCCTGACCGGGACCGACTACGGCAAGGACGGCCCCGGCGGCCAGAAGATCACCCTGCACGTCAAGAACAGCGTGGGCAACGTGGAGGTGCGCCGTGGCTGACCAGAACCCCTACGCCTACGACAACGCGACGGAAACCCAGCCGCCCGCGAAGCGCGGCGGGCTGGACGTCTTCACCCTGATCGTCGGGATCGCGACGCTGCTCGTGTCGGCCTACGTCCTCTCGGACGGCGCGAGCTGGCTGCCGCAGTTCGACTTCCGCTGGGTGATCGCCGGCGGCGCGGTGTTCGTGGGGCTCATGCTCCTCGGCGCGTCGTTCGGCAGCAAACGCCGGCGCTGAACCGGAAGCCACCACTCTCTCGAGGCCCTGGATCCCACGCCGGGGCCTCGAGTCCTGTCTACGGACTTACTCCCACTCGATGGTGCCCGGCGGCTTGGACGTCACGTCCAGGACCACCCGGTTGACCTCCGCGACCTCGTTGGTGATGCGCGTCGAGATCCGCTCGAGGACGTCGTAGGGCAGGCGCGTCCAGTCGGCGGTCATCGCGTCTTCGGACGACACCGGCCGCAGCACCACCGGGTGCCCGTAGGTCCGGCCGTCACCCTGGACGCCGACGCTGCGGACGTCCGCGAGCAGCACCACCGGGCACTGCCAGATGCTGCGGTCCAGCCCGGCCGCCGTCAGTTCCTCGCGGGCGATCAGGTCGGCCGCGCGCAGGGTTTCCAGACGCTCGGCGTCGACCGCGCCGATGATGCGGATGCCCAGGCCGGGGCCGGGGAACGGCTGGCGCTGGACAATCGTCTCGGGCAGGCCCAGCTCGGTGCCGACCTTCCGGACCTCGTCCTTGAACAGCAGCCGCAGCGGCTCGACCAGCTCGAACTGCAGGTCGTCCGGCAGACCGCCGACGTTGTGGTGGCTCTTGATGTTGGCCGTGCCCTCGCCGCCGCCGGACTCGACGACGTCCGGGTACAGCGTGCCCTGGACCAGGAACCGGTAGTCGCCTTCGGCCTTGAGGTCGCGCTCGGCCTGCTCGAACACGCGGATGAACTCGCGGCCGATGATCTTGCGCTTCTGCTCCGGGTCCGTGACGCCCGCGAGCGCGTCGAGGAACCGGTCCCGCGCGTCGACGGTGACCAGGTTGACGCCCGTGGCGGCGACGAAGTCGCGCTCCACCTGGGTGCGCTCCCCCGCCCGCAGCAGGCCGTGGTCGACGAACACGCAGGTCAGCCTGTCCCCGATCGCGCGCTGCACCAGCGCGGCCGCGACCGCGGAGTCGACACCGCCGGAGAGGCCGCAGATCGCGCGACCGTCGCCGACCTGGTCGCTGATCCGCTGGACCTGCTCCTCGACGATCGACGACGTCGTCCACTGCGGCTTGATGCCCGCGATCTCGTGCAGGAAGCGGCGCAGCACCTCCTGGCCGTGCGGCGAGTGCGCGACCTCCGGGTGGTACTGGACGCCGGCGAAGCGGCGCTCGACGTCTTCGAAGCCGGCGACCTCGGCGCCGTCGGAGGACGCCGTGACGACCGAGCCCTCCGGGGCCTTGGTGACGCTGTCGTTGTGGCTCATCCAGGCGGGCTGGTGCGCGGGCAGGCCGGCGTGCAGGACACCGCCGTCGCCGGTCACGCGGACCTCGGTGCGGCCGAACTCGCGGACGCCGGTCGGCTCGACGACGCCGCCGAGCGCGCTCGCCAGCAGCTGGTGGCCGTAGCAGATGCCGAACATCGGCACGCCGGCCTCGGTGAGCTTCGGGTCCATGCCCGGCGCGCCTTCGGCGTACACGCTCGAGGGGCCGCCGGAAAGGATGATGGCCGCGGGGTTCTTCGCGAGGATCTCTTCGACGGACGCGCTGTGCGGCACGACTTCCGAGTAGATCTGTGCCTCGCGGACGCGGCGGGCGATCAGCTGCGCGTACTGCGCCCCGAAGTCCACGACGAGAACCGGACCGGTGGGGTTGGGCACCTGAGGACCTCCTGGCAGCGGCGGGATTCCCCTCCATCGTCCCAGGTGGGCTGGGTCACCCCGGATTCAGGGCCGCCCCTGTCCTCGATCGGGCCTACGGTGCGCGGTATGGCTGTGAACTGGACGAAGGAACTGACCGACCAGCTGGACTTCCACTGGACCGCGCTGGTGCGCCCGAAGCTCGAGGGCCTCACCGACGACGAGTACTTCTGGGAGCCGGTCGCGGGCTGCTGGACCGTGCGGCCGCGGAAGTCGGACGACGAACCCGGCACGGGCCCGTTCACCGTCGACTTCGCCTTCCCCGCGCCGGAGCCACCGCCGGTCACGACGATCGCCTGGCGCCTCAACCACATCCTCGTCGGCGTCCTGGGCATGCGGGCGGCGTCGCACTTCGGCGGCCCGGCCATGACCTACGACGACTACCCGTACCCGGGGACGGCGGCCGACGCGGTCGCCCTGCTGGACGAGTACTACGCCCGGTGGCTCGAAGGGGTGAAGTCCCTCGACGACGACGCGCTCGCGAGGCCGTGCGGCCCGGCGGAGGGCCCGTACGCGGCGTACCCGATGGCCACGCTGGTGCTGCACATCCACCGCGAGATGATCCACCACTGCGCCGAAGTCCTCCTGCTGCGCGACCTCCACCGGAGCCGCTGACCGAAGATCCGATTACCGACTCGGCCAAAAGTAGGCCGGCCCTCCAGCGGGACGTGACCGTTGCCGCGGACCGATCCGGCCGTAGCTGTGGCCGGGTCGGTAATCATCGGCGCTGTAACGCCGAGTCACTACGGGCCCGATTCACCGGGTATCGAGGGCGGCTCCGACCGGGGGCCCGCCGCCGCCGAGGGGACCGCATGCTCTACCGACTCCGCCCGCCCGGCCGGCTGACCTGGTGTGACGTGCCCGGGTACGCGGTCTGCCGCCCCGACGACCAGCCGCCGCCCGACTGGGAACGGCTGTCGTGGGTGCCCGCCGAAACGCGGGCGTTCAGCACCGACCTCCTGCGGATCGCCGTCCGCTACGGCGTGCGCTCGGGCGGCGGGATCGTCCTCGACGCCCGGCACGCCGAGGACCTGGGCCGGGCCGACGAGCTGCGCTGCGACCGGATCGCCGCCGCCCAGGCCCGGGCGGAGCTGCGCAGCGGCGCGGGCGGGCAGCCGGTGGGGGTGCTCGGCAGCCGGTCGGAAGAGCAGGAGTGGGAGCGCACCGAGGAAGCGGCCCGCCAGGCCGAAGCGGATCTCGCGGAGGTCCTCGCGGTGCCCGTGCAGCCGCACCTGGTCGCGCACTGGCGGCAGCTCGGCGGCTGCTACCCGGACTGAAAGACGGACGGGCCGGAGCCACCCCCACGCCGGCTCCGGACCGCCCGCGGTCAGCGGGCCTGCCGCGGGAGCAGCAGGAAACCGAGCGCCATCCCCAGCAGGCACGGGAGGCCGTGGTTGTCGTGGACGACCGTGTCGACCACGGCCAGCACCGGCACGGCGAACGCCATGACCCGGAACTGCACCGGCAGCACCACGCCGTAGCGCCGTGACGCCACCATGACGACCACCGCCAGCGCGCCGATCAGGCCGACGACACACATCGAGTTGCCCGCGCCGACCGGGTTGAGCCAGATGTAGCTCATGAACTGGCCGAACAGGCCGCAGCCGAAGTAGAGGACCAGCCAGCGGACGCGGCCGAACACGCGCTCGGCGAGCGTGCCGAACACCGCCAGCCAGAGCAGGTTCGAGACCAGGCCGAAGGCCCAGCCGTCCTGGAAGAACATCCCCGTGACCAGGCGGTACCACTCGCCGTCGTCGATGCGCGCCGCGTCGCGGACGACCGCGTCGTACAGCGGCCGGTGCGCCAGCTGCGCGATCCCGCACGCCAGCGTCACCAGGAACACCGTCGCGGTGAGGTACGGGCGGCGGGTGCCGGTGGCGAGTGCCCCGAACGGGGTGCGGGATGCGGCGTGCGTGGTCATGGACGAAAATCTAGGCGCGACGACGCCGCCCCACCCCCGACGTTTGTCACGACCTCCACGGGAAAGGCACTGGCATGCGAGCGACAGTCATCTACGGCGCCGGCGACGTCCGGGTCGAGACGGTTCCCGACCCGAAACTGGCCGAGCCCACCGACGTCGTCCTGCGCGTCGTGCGGTCCTGCATCTGCGGCAGCGACCTCTGGCCGTACGCCGACATGCCGCCCCGCGAGCACGGCCGCCGGATCGGGCACGAGTTCCTCGGGATCGTCGAGGAGACCGGCGCCGACGTGCGAGGCGTCAAAAAGGGCGACCTCGCCGTCGCGCCGTTCGTCTGGTCCGACAACACCTGCGAGTTCTGCCGCGAAGGCCTGCAGACGTCGTGCCTGCACGGCGGCGGCTGGGGCGCGAAGGGCGTCGACGGCGGCCAGGGCGAGGCCGTGCGCGTCCCGCAGGCCGACGGCACGCTGGTCAAGCTCCCGCACACCGAGGACGACGACCTGCTCGCCTCGATGCTGACCCTGTCCGACGTCTTCTCCACCGGCCACCACGCCGCGGTGAAGGCGCGCGTGAGCGAGGGCCAGAACGTCACCGTCATCGGCGACGGCGCCGTCGGGCTCTCCGCCGTCCTCGCGGCGAAGCGGCTCGGCGCCGACCGGATCGTCCTCATGGGCCGCCACCAGGCCCGGACCGACCTCGGGCGCGAGTTCGGCGCGACCGACGTCGTCGCCGAGCGCGGCGAGGAGGGCGTCGAGAAGGTGCGCGAGCTGACGAACGGCCAGGGCACGCACGCCGTCCTCGAGTGCGTCGGCACGAAGGGCGCCTTCGAGGTGGGCGTCGGGGTCGTGCGCGCGGGCGGCGCGGTGAGCCGGGTCGGCCTGCCGCAGTACGAGGACGGGCCGATCGGCGTGGGCGTGTTCCGCCGCAACGTCACGGTGACCGGCGGCGTCGCCCCGGCGCGGCACTACATCCCCGAGCTGCTGCCGGACGTCCTCGACGGCAAGTACCAGCCGGGCAAGGTCTTCGACCGCACCATCGACGTCGAAGGCGTGCCGGACGGCTACCGCGCCATGGCGGACCGCGAGGCGCTGAAGGTGCTCATCAAGCCGTGACCCGACCGGGTGGGTTCCACTTTCGGGGGTTCCCACCCGGATTACGTTGGTACGCATGGACATGATCACCCCCGAGCCGCGCCCCGCCTGGATCGCCGGCCGACCGGAGCCGGGCGCCACCACCCTCGTCGTGCACCACCCGTACGACGGCAGTGAGGTCGCCACGGTCGCCGTGCCCGGGCCGGAGCAGGTCGAACGCGCGGTCGCCGCCGCGGTGTCGGTCGCGAAGGAGCTGCGCGCCACCCCCGCGCACGTCCGCGCCGGCGCGCTCGAGCACGTGTCCCGGGTGCTCGCCGCCCGCGCCGAAGAGATCGCCGAAGTCATCACCGCCGAGAACGGCAAGCCGCTCAAGTGGGCCGAGGCCGAGGTCAAGCGCGCGGTGTCGGTGTTCCGCATCGCCGCCGAGGAGGCCCGCCGGTTCAGCGGCGACGTCCAGCGCCTCGACACCGACCCGGCGGGCGAGGCACGGCTGGCGCTGACCCGCCGCGTGCCGCGCGGGCCGGTGCTCGGCATCGCGCCGTTCAACTTCCCGCTCAACCTGGTGGCGCACAAGGTCGCGCCGTCGCTGGCGATCGGCGCGCCGATCATCGTCAAGCCGGCGCCGCGCACGCCGCTCTCCGCGCTGATCCTCGGCGAGATCCTGGCCGAGACGGACCTGCCCGAAGGCTCGTTTTCCGTGCTGCCGCTGGGAAACGACGAGACGAAGGCGCTCGTCGCCGACCCGCGGCTGCCCGTCGTGTCGTTCACCGGCTCGGGCCCGGTCGGCTGGTCGCTCAAGGACGCCGCACCACGCAAGCACGTCGTCCTGGAGCTCGGCGGCAACGCGGCGGCCGTCGTGCTGCGCGACTGGCCCGACCCCGAAGGCGCCGCGCACCGCATCGCCACCTTCGGCAACTACCAGGCCGGGCAGTCCTGCATCGCCGTGCAGCGGGTGATCGTGGACGCCGCCGTCGCCGACGAGTTCGTACCCGCGCTGGTGGAGGCGGTCGAAGCGCAGCGGACGGGCGACCCGTACGACCGCAACACCGACGTCGGCCCGGTCGTCGACGAAGCCGCCGCCGAGCGGATCGTCGCGTGGGTCAACGACGCTGTCGGCGCGGGCGCGAAGCTGCTCACCGGCGGCACCCGCGACGGCGCGACCGTGGCGCCGACCCTGCTCACCGACGTCCCGCCGGACACCAAGGCGTGGGCCGAGGAGATCTTCGGCCCGGTGCTCGCGGTGTCCGTTGTGGACGGTGTGGACGAGGCCTTCCGGTCGGTCAACGAATCCGCGTACGGCCTGCAGGCCGGCGTCTTCACCACCGACGTCCAGCTGGCTTTCCACGCGTCGGCGGAGCTGGAGGTCGGCGGCGTGATCATCGGCGACGTCCCGTCCTACCGCGCCGACCAGATGCCCTACGGCGGCGTCAAGGGCTCCGGCGTCGGGCGCGAAGGCGTCCTCGCGGCCATGCACGACCTGACGGAGGAGCGCGTCACGGTCTTCACCGGCATCGACCTTTAAACGACGACGCCCTGCCCGAACCGGAAGACGTTGAAGGGGTCGTACTTCTTCGCGATGTCCCCGAGCCGCTTCGCGTTGTCGCCGTAGTAGGCGGCCTTCCATTCGGGCAGGGCCGGGTCGATGTAGTTGACGTACCCGCCGCCCGCACCGGCCGCCGCGAGACCCGCGGCGACGTCGCCGACCGACTGCGTGACCTTCGCCCGGGTCTTCGCCGTCGCGGGCGCGTAGATCTGGACGCTGGCCAGCGCGTCGCGGTGCCAGAACGCCGTCGCGTCCTTCGCGGGCTCGCCGACCTTCCCGCCGAGGCCGTCGATGAGCAGGTCCATGCCCGTCCGGCCGTCGGCGAGGGCGACGACCTTCGCGGGGTCGACCGGGCTCGTGATGATCCGTGAGGACGCGACGAACGACTGCCGCGCCGAGCTGCCGGAGAAGTAGTTCATGGCACCGAGGAAGTCGAGGCTCTTCACGGTGCGCTGGGTCGGCCGCGCACCGGCGTTGGTGGTGAGGTTGTTCAGCAGCGTGTTCAGCGCGGGCGCGTTGCCGACGTAGCAGCCGCCGACGCGGCACTGGACCGGCGAGCCACCGGAGAGCACGATGTTCGCCCACAGCTCCGGCGGCATCGCGGCGATCCACTGCTGCCACGCGCCGAGCACGCCGGCCGCGGAACCGGCCGGGAAGTGCAGCGAGAACACCGTCAGGTTCGGCGCCGGATCGGTGTCGAAGGTGAACTCGGTGACGATGCCGAAGTTGCCGCCGCCCCCGCCGCGCAGCGCCCAGAACAGATCCGGCTCGGAGCTCGCGGACGCCGTCACCAGTTTGCCGTCGGCCGTGACGACCTGGGCGGAGCTCAGGTGGTCGCAGGTCAGGCCGTACTTGCGGGCGAGCACGCCGATGCCGCCGCCGAGGGTCAGCCCGGCGATCCCGACCGTCGGGCAGGAGCCGGCGGGCAGCGCGCGCCCGGCCGCCGCCAGGCCGGCGTAGACGTCC
The DNA here is from genome assembly GCF_030182635.1 of Amycolatopsis ponsaeliensis. Taxonomy (NCBI): domain Bacteria; kingdom Bacillati; phylum Actinomycetota; class Actinomycetes; order Pseudonocardiales; family Pseudonocardiaceae; genus Amycolatopsis; species Amycolatopsis ponsaeliensis. The sequence goes on along the minus strand of NZ_JAPZLD010000021.1, from coordinate 100,424 downwards.
TTCAGCTTCGCGCCGGCGCCGATGACGGCCTGCGTGCCCCGGATGTCCACTTTGTTCATCGCGGCCACGTCGATGACGAGCCCGCTCTCGGGGACCGAGTACCCGGCGTAGCTGTGGCCGCCGCTGCGCGCGGCGAGCGTCAAGCGCCCGGCGGCGGCCTGGACGCAGGCCTGCACGTCCTCGGCGTTCCTCGCGCTCGCCACGGCGACCGGGTTGTTGCCGTCGAAGAGCGGGTTGAAGGCGCGCTTGGCGGTGCTGTAGCCGTCGCCGCCCGGGCGCACCAGGCCGCCGGCCAGCTTGGTGCGCAGGTCGTCCCAGTTCGGCGGGCCGGTGGGCAGCCGCGTGGCGGGCGGCGCGGACGTCGTCTCCGGCAGCGCGCTCGTCGAATCGGCGGGCGTCGCGGGGACGCCCGGCCCGCACGCGGCGGCGACGGCACCGGCCGCCGACACGCCCGCGACGCGCAGGAACGCCCTTCTGTCCATGTGGTCGAAGACGTGCGGCCGTCCGCCGGGTTGCCCGGTCACCGGGCCGGCCTGCTCACGCTGTCCACATCGGACTCCTCGCTGCCGGGGGACGCCTAGCTTAGGGCCGGACCCGGCTGTCCGCGCCCCTGATCGGTACACGGAGGACGGACGCGGTCAGTTCACGAGCACTTCACGACCAGGCGGGGATCCGCGGCACGTCGCCGTCGAGGCTCTCGCCGCCGGAACGTCCGCTCAGCCAGGCCAGCAGCTGCCCGCTCGTGCCGGTGACGGTCGCGCCGGGGACGGCACCCATCGTCCACTCCGAGTCGCCCGCGACCAGGCGAAGCGCGGGCAGGTGCGCACTCCGGGAGGTGATCGCGTGCTGGACGACGTCGCCGGCGAGCGGGCCGAGCAGGTCCAGGACGCGGTCGAGGTCGTACCCCCGGTCGAGGTCGGCGAGGTGGATGGTCAGCTCGGACACCCGCATCCGCGCGACGACGGCCCCGCTGACGGGCGCGCCCTGCCGGTTGCGGGCCTCCCGCGCCCAGGCGTCGTCCGGCATTCCGGCGGCGTACTCCTCGAAGCGCGCGGCCGACGCGACGAAGTCGGCCAGGATGTCGGCCGCCCCGCGCTGCGCCCCGACCTCGATGTCGGCTTCGCGAGCCTCGGGGCTGGCGTACATCGGCGTCTCGGCACCGGTGTTCGCCCAGGTCAGGAGGTTCTTGAGGCCATCGGCGTTGCGCGCGACGTGCGCGAGGACGTGGGCGCGCGACCACCCGGGCAACGCGCTGGGTGCGCGCAGCTCGGGCTCGCCGAGGCCACCGATGGCCCGCGCCCATTCGTCATCGAGCTTCCGTACCCCGTCGAGCAGCGCGTGCGCCTTCTCGGATGCCGTCACGGCCCCGAGTCTAGGACCGCCGCGGCGTCCGCCGGGAGAAGATCGCGGCGCCCGGCCGACCACCGCACCGCTCGAGCGTGGTCGCCCCGGCAAACGTCTTGAATGAGTCATTCAGGACCTCGCACGCCCTGAATGACTCATTCAAGACACCGGACGCCGCGCCCAGTCCGCCTACGAGGACCGCCGCAGGGCTGCCGGGGCGTCCGCCGGGACCGCGGGGTTCTTCGGCGCCACCTGCTCCAGCCGGACGTACGACGAGTCCTGCGCGGGCCGCTGGTCCGCCTCGCCCTTGTTCGGCCAGAACGAGAACGCCCGCTCGGCCTGGGCCGTGATCGTCAACGACGGGTTCACGCCCAGGTTGGCCGTGATCGCCGCGCCGTCGACCACAGACAGGCCCGGGTAGCCGAACACGCGGTGGTACGGGTCGATGACGCCCTCCTCGGCGGACGCGCCGATCGGGACGCCGCCGATGAAGTGGGCGGTCAGCGGGATGTCGAAGATCTCGCCCCACGTGCCGCCCGCGATGCCGCCGATGCGGTCCGCCGTGCGCTCGTTCGCCTCGTGGCCCGCCGGGATGAAGCTCGGGTTCGGCTCGCCGTGTCCCTGCTTCGACGTGTACTTGCGCCGGCCGAACAGCCCGCGCTTCGTGTACGTCGTGATCGAGTTGTCGAGGCTCTGCATCACCAGCAGGATCACCGTGCGCTCGCTCCAGCGGTAGCCGTTGAGCAGCTTCGCCGTCTGGACCGGGTGCTTGAACATGAAGCTGACGGCCTGCCGCCAGCGCGGGACCGGCGACGCGCCGTCGGTCGCGATCGTCTGCAGCAGGCTCATCGCGTTGCTGCCCTTGCCGTAGCGCACCGGCTCGATGTGGGTGTTCTCGTCCGGGTGGATCGACGACGTGATCGCGACCCCGCGGCTGAAGTTCCGGCTCTCGTCGACGTCGGTGCGGGCCGCGCCGATGATCGCCTCGGAGTTCGTGCGGGTCAGCTCGCCCAGCCGCCGCGACAGCCCGGGCAGCGTGCCGGTGTCCTTCATCTTGTGCAGCAGGTTCTGCGTGCCCCAGGTGCCGGCGGCGAAGACGACCTTCTCGGCCGTGATGGTCGTCCGGAACCGGCGAGACGTCGTCCCGGTCTTCTTCAGGTCGACCTCGTAGCCGCCGCCGACCGGGCGCACGGACGTCACCGTCGTCAGCGGGATGACCTTCGCGCCGTCCTGCTCCGCGAGGTAGAGGTAGTTCTTGACCAGCGTGTTCTTCGCGCCGACGCGGCAGCCGGTCATGCAGGCGCCGCACTCGGTGCAGCCGGTGCGCGCGGGCCCGGCGCCGCCGAAGTACGGGTCGGCCGCCTTCGACCCGGGCTTGCCGAAGTACACGCCGACCGGCGTCGGGTGGAAGGAATCGGCGACGCCCATGTCCTTCGCGACGTCGCGCATCACGACGTCCGATGGCGTGATCGTCGGGTTCGTGACCACGCCGAGCATGCGGCTCGCCTGGTCGTAGTGCGGCGCGAGCTCGGACTCCCAGTCCGTGATGTGCGACCACTGCTGATCGGCGTAGAACGGCTTCAGCGGCCGGTAGAGCGTGTTCGCGTAGACGAGCGACCCACCGCCGACACCGGCGCCCGCGAGCACCATGACGTCGTTGAGCATGTGGATGCGCTGGATGCCGTAGCAGCCGACCTGCGGTGCCCACAGGTAGCGCTTGAGGTCCCACGACGTCTTCGCGAACTCGTCGTCGGCGAACCTGCGTCCGGCCTCGACGACGGCTACCCGGTAGCCCTTCTCGGTGAGCCGCAGCGCCGCGACGCTGCCGCCGAACCCCGACCCGACCACGACGACGTCGTAGTCCGGGCCACCTGCACTGGTGGTGGTGTTACTGGCAGTCACACCTTGAGCGTAACCCGGGGTTCGCGTCCTGACCAGAGGTAAGTTACTGGCCAGTCACCCGTTCTGGCGCATCCAACGAGCCGTTTGTGGGTAATTATCAAAGTGCTCGATGTCCACGTCGGCGAGACCCGTCGGGCGGGACACGATTTCCGGGAGGGACCGCGATGGGCCCCCAGCAGCTCACCGGTTGGCGCAAGTCGAGCCACAGCCACTTCGAGGAGAACGCCTGCGTCGAGATCGGCGGCGGTCCGGGAGTGGTCGGCGTGCGGGACACCAAGCAACCCGTGCCCCGGCCGATCCTCGTCTACTCGACGACCGCCTTCGCCGCGTTCCTCGAGCACCTCACCGACGGACGGTGAGGCCCACCCGCTGGAACTCCTTGAGGTCCGAGTAGCCCGTCTTCGCCATCGCACGGCGGAGCGCGCCGAAGAGGTTCACCACGCCTTCCGCGTCGGACGACGGCCCGAACAGCAGGGTCTTGAGGTCGACGGCGTAGTCCGGCCCGGCAGCCACGCGCGAGCGCGGCAGTGACGGGTGCGCGGCCGCCGCCGTCCAGTAGAGGCCCTGGCCGGGCGCGTCCGACGCGGCGGCCAGCGGTGAGCCCAGCATCACGGCGTCCGCGCCGCACGCGATGGCCTTCGCGATGTCACCGGAGACCGTCATGCCGCCGTCCGCGAGGACGTGCACGTAGCGGCCGCCGGTCTCGTCGAGGTAGTCGCGGCGGGCGGCCGCGGCGTCGATGATGGCGGTGGCCATCGGGACGCCGATGCCGAGGACGCGGTCGGTGCTCGTCACGCCCGGGGTGTAGCCGTGGCCGACGATCACGCCGGCCGCGCCGGTGCGCATGAGGTGCATCGCCGTGCGGTAGTCGCTGACGCCGCCGGCGATCACCGGCACGTCGAGCCGGCCGATGAAGTCCTTGAGGTTCAGCGGTTCCGCGTCGCGCACCACGTGCTCGGCGGAGATGATCGTGCCCTGCACGACGAGGATCTCGACGCCGGCCGCGATCAGGTCCGGGGTCAGCTCCGCGGCGTGCTGCGGGCTGACGCGCGCGGCGACCGTGACGCCGGACTCGCGGACGGTCTTGATCGCCTCGGTCAGCAGGTCGAGCCGGATCGGCGCGGCGTGCAGCTCCTGCAGCACGCGCCCGACCGCGGTCGGGTCCTCGAGGTCCTCGGCCGCGCGGACCAGCTGGAAGATGGCGTCCTCGACGTTCGCGTGCCGCGCCCAGAGACCCTCGGCGTTGAGCACGCCCAGGCCACCCAGCTCGCCGACGGCGACCGCGGTGCCGGGCGAGACGATCGCGTCCGTCGGGTGCGTGACGAGCGGCAGGTCGAAGCGGTAGGCGTCGATCTGCCAGGAAGTGGACACCACCGAAGACGACCGGGTCCGCCGCGAAGGCACGATCTCGACGTCGTCGAGGTCATAAGCCCGCCGCGCGGTGCGGCCCATCCCGATCTCGACCAGGTCCCGCACGTGAAGCCTCCTCCGACGACGACAATCTGCCGTGCCCCATTGTCGCTAGTCCGCGTGGGTGACCCGCGCACGGGGGTTAGAACAGCAGCAACACAGGCAGTGCGCCCGCCACGAACCCGGCCGTCGCGGTCAACGCGGCCAGTGCGGGCCGGTCCGCTTCCGCGACACAGATCAGCGTGAAGACCAGCGCCATGACCGCGATCGCCGCCACGAAGACGCCGACGGCGACGGGCGAATTCCCGACCCTCACCCGATGACCGCCGGCCTCCACGGCCTGCACCGACCGCCCGAACTCGGAAACATCCAGGCGGACCGGCACTCCCGGCTCCAGGTCGAGGCTCGCGTCGCCCGAGTCGACCTCGAAGCGCTCGCCGGCCGCCGTGCGGAGGACGAGGTCGTACCGGTGGCCCGTCGAGCTCGAGTCGTGCTGGCCCCGGCTCTCGACGGTGGCTTCTTCCCGCTCGGCCGGTCCGCCCGCGTCGAGGACCCCCCACGTCCCGAGAGTCAGCGCGGCCCCGGCGATGGCCGCGCTCACCGCGGGGAAGACGAGTCTCCCGGCCACGGCTACACCCGCACGAACACGATCACCGGCGCGAGCACGGCACCCAGGGCCAGGGCCAGCCAGGTCGCCACCGGTGGATAGACGTTCAGCCGGACCGCGCCGAAGTACATGGCGCCCAGGGCGAGCAGGGCCGCGCAGATCAGCAGCACCGGCCGCACCACGCCGGGCCGCAGGTCGATGACGCCGCCGCCGGCGCGGAGGTAGGCGATGCTGCCGTCCGCCGTCGAGACGTCGAGCGCGACCGGCTGCCCGGCGGGCAGGTCGAGGTCGGGCCCGACGGCCGTGACGCGGTAGAGCCGGTTCCCGGCATCGACCGCGATGGTGTGGCTGACCGCGTCTTCGTCACCGCCGACGGGGAGCGCTCCCTGTTCGTGGGACACGATGTGCCCGTCGACGCGGTACGTGGGCGCGTCACGGCCGGCCAGCACCTGGCACATCAGGCAGACGATCCCACCGAGGAACAACGACACCAGCGCGACGGCCGTGAAGAACACCGTGCGCAGCGCCCGCGTGAAGCGGCTGACCGTCATGCCCCCAGTGCACACTACGACGGCCACGGAAGGCGATAGGCCGATTACCGTAAGCACGCTAGGTTACGGAAACTCAGAAGGAGACCTTCTCCACGGAGTCCGAACGCAGTACCGACTCCTGCTGGAACTGCTTTTCGTAGTCGGCACGCAGGCCTTCGATCTCCCGCTCGGCATCGCGATCGGCGAACGGGTAGAGCAGTACCACCACATGGGTGTGTTCCCGCACGATCACACCGGAGCCGCCACGCCATTGGCCGCTGCCGTCGAGCCGGGTGAAGCCGTCCGGGAAGGCCGGGGTGATCTCCCGGTCGGAGAACGCGGCGAACTCCTTGTCGGTCACCTCGGTGCCGTCCGGCTTGCCGGTGCCGAAGAACAGCTCGGTGCGCTTCCAGAGCTCGCCCGGCGACTGCTGGACCTGCGGTGCCGCCGGGGTGTCCGACGCCGACGCGGCCGCCCCGCCGCCGAGGACCGCCGCGGCAGCTGCGGTCGCGGCGAGAGTCCGTCGTGAGATCGCCATCCGTTCCCTCCCTGGTCGGTGCGTCCGAGTCTCTCGGGCACGCCGACCAGGGGGAACGGCCGATGGGGCGGACTAACGCGTCGTGTAGTTGGGGGCCTCGACGGTCATCGTGATGTCGTGCGGGTGGCTCTCCTTGAGGCCGGCCGCGGTGATGCGGACCAGCTGGGCCTCCTGCAGTTCGGCGATCGTGTTCGCGCCCGCGTAGCCCATGCCCGAGCGCAGGCCGCCGACGAGCTGGTGCACGACGTTGGCCAGCGGCCCGCGGAACGGGATGCGGCCTTCGATGCCTTCGGGGACCAGCTTGTCCTCGCTCAGCACGTCGTCCTGGGCGTAGCGGTCCTTGGAGTACGACTTCGCCTGACCGCGCGACTGCATCGCGCCGAGCGAGCCCATGCCGCGGTAGACCTTGAACTGCTTGCCGTTGACCAGGATCAGGTCGCCGGGCGACTCGGCGGTGCCGGCCAGCAGGCTGCCCAGCATCACCGTGGAGGCGCCGGACGCGATCGCCTTCGCGATGTCGCCCGAGTACTGGATGCCGCCGTCGCCGATCACCGGGACGCCCGCCGGGCGGCACGCCTGGTCGGCCTCGTAGATCGCGGAGATCTGCGGGACGCCGACGCCCGCGACGATCCGGGTGGTGCAGATGGAGCCCGGGCCGACCCCGACCTTGACGCCGTCCGCGCCCGCGTCGACCAGCGCCTGCGCGCCCGCCCGGGTCGCGACGTTGCCGCCGACGATGTCGACCGCGTCGCCGAGCTCCTTCTTCAGCAGCGAGACCGTCTCGACGACCGCGCGGGAGTGCCCGTGCGCCGTGTCGACCATCAGGACGTCGACGCCCGCGTCGGCCAGCGCCATCGCGCGCTTGTGGCCGTCCGGGCCGACGCCGACCGCGGCGCCGACGATCAGGCGGCCGTCCGGGTCCTTCGTCGCCCTCGGGTACTGCTCGGTCTTCACGAAGTCCTTGACCGTGATCAGCCCGCGCAGCTTGCCCGCGCCGTCGACGATCGGGAGCTTCTCGATCTTGTGCCGGCGCAGCAGGCCGAGCGCGGCGTCCGCGGACACGCCGACCTGGGCGGTGACCAGCGGCGCCCTCGTCATGACCTCGGACACCGGGCGGCTGTGGTCGACCTCGAACCGCATGTCGCGGTTGGTGATGATGCCCACCAGCGCGCCGGACGCGTCGGCCACCGGGACCCCGGAGATGCGGAACTTCGCGCAGAGGGCGTCGACCTCGGCCAGCGTCGCGTCGGGCGAGCAGGTGACCGGGTCGGTGACCATGCCCGCCTCGGACCGCTTCACGACCTCGACGGCGGCCGCCTGCTCGTCGATCGGGAGGTTGCGCTGGAGCACGCCGATGCCGCCCTGGCGGGCCATGGCGATCGCCATCCGCGCCTCGGTGACGGTGTCCATCGCGGCGGAGACCAGCGGGATGCCGAGGGTGATGTTCCGGCTCAGCCGGGTGCTCGTGTCCACCCCGCTGGGCACGACGTCCGATTCGGCGGGCAGCAGCAGCACGTCGTCGAAGGTCAGGCCGAGCATGGCGAACTTGGCCGGCATGGGGGCGGTGATGCCGTCGCTGGTCATAGCGGGTGAAGGGCCTTCCTGACGCGGGATGAGCGGGGTCGCTGTGGCGACTCGGAGCCTTCCCCTCATGATATCCGCCGCGTGGGCCCGGCCCGGGCGGTGGGCGAGCCGTGGGGACCGCCCGGTACCGTGCAGGCCGTGGCGCATGATGTCCTGCCTCCAGACCCGTTCGCGGACGACCCGGACGACCCGGCCCGGGCGTTCCTCGTCGACGAGGACCGGCTGGACGAGCCGATCAGCGACTCCGAACGCACCGAGCTGCTGGCCGATCTCTCCGATCTGGCCGTCTACCAGGCGCTCCTCGAGCCTCGCGGGGTCCGCGGGATCGTCGTCGACTGCGGTGAGTGCGACGAACCGCACTACCACGACTGGCACCTCCTGCGGGCCAGCCTGGAGCAGCTGCTGGCCGACGGGCGGATGCGCCCGCACGAGCCGGCCTACGACCCGAACCCCGGCGACTACGTGAGCTGGGACTACTGCCGGGGCTTCGCCGACGGCGTGACGGCCAACGAAAGCGCCTACTGACCCACGAAGAAGCCCTGGTGAGCAAGCTCACCAGGGCTTTTCCGTGTCTTGAGTCCTACTGACCTTCGCCGACGCTCTGCTGACCGGCGGACTCGCTGCGTCCCGTGTTCGTGCCGGGGTCGTTGCCGCTCGCGGCCGTGGTGCTCGGCGGCGGCTCCGTGGTCGGGGGCGGCGGCTCGGTGGTCGGCGGCGGGGGCGTCGGGGTCGGCGTCCCGGTGCCCGGCAGGCTGGTCGTGCCGCTGCCGCTGCCCGGGATGGACGTCGCCGAGCCGGCCGGCGGCACCTGCGACGACGTGACTCCGCCGGGCGGGACCTGCGGCGAAGAAGTCTGGATCGGGCCCTGGACCGGCGCGTCCGGGTTCTGGAGCTGCGCGGCGAGCTGCCGGTGCTGCTCCATCAGCTGGTCGCGGTTGTCCTCGTCGCTGACCTGCGACAGCGCGGCCTGAGCGGCGTCGAGGGCTTCGCGGGCGGCGTCGAGGTTGCCGCCGGCGATGGCCAGGTTCGCCTTCTCGAGGTCGAGCTTCGCGTTCGCGGCCGCCTCGACCGAGCGGGTGTGATCGGAGTAGAGGACCTTCGCCAGGCCCCACAGGGTGTCGCCGGGTTGCGCGGAGCGCGCGGCCAGCCCGGTGCCGGTGAACGCGATCGCCAGCACGGCGGCGGCGACGGCGACCGGGACGAGCAGCCTGCGGCGGCGTCCGCTCGAAGCGTGCTGCTTCGCGAGACTCGCGGTGGTGACGGTCCGCACAGCGGTGTCGACGTCGACCAGTTCGGCCAGTGGCTCACTGTCGATGTCTCTTCGCCACGCCACCAGCAACGCGTTGAGCTCCTGGTCGCCGAGACCGTCGGCAAGCGCCGGGTCGGACCCGCCGAGAGCGTCGAGCAGCGCGTCGTCCGCTTGGACCGCCGACAGATCGGCGGCGAACTCCGCCTCCGACGACGACAAGCCACTGGCGAACACGTCGTCGGGCTCGTAGCCCTTCTCGTGACCGGTCACTCAGATCACCTCCTCCGCGGCCAGGACCTTTCTCAGCCGCGCGAGGGCGCGGTGCTGGGCGACGCGGACGGCGCCGGGGGTCGACCCCACGGCGTCCGCGGTCTCTTCCGCCGACAGTCCGACGACCACCCTCAGCACCACGATCTCCCGCTGCTTGTCCGGCAGCACCTGCAACAACTGGGACATCCGCTCGTTCAGTTCACCTTGCAGCGCCCGCTGCTCGGGACCGACCCCGCCTTCGACCTCGTCGGGGATCTCGGCCACCGGCTCGGCCCGGTTGCGCGCCGCCGCGCGGTGCGCGTCGGCCACCTTGTGCTGGGCGATCCCGTAGACGAAGGCCAGGAACGGGCGGCCTTGGTCGCGGTACGAGGGCAATGCCGTTAGCACCGCGAGACACACCTCCTGCGCAACGTCGTCCGCCGAAGCGAAGGATCGCTCCTGCCTGCCAACCCGGGCGCGGCAATACCGCACTACCAGTGGACGGATAGCAGCCAGCAACCGCTCCACTGCCTGGGGATCTCCCTCGACAGCAGCGGCGACCGGTTCATCCAGTCCATCCCCCACATTGGCCATCGCAGACAACAGTCCCAGTGTTACGCGTAGGTGTGCAAAGAACCCGGCCCGTGGTCGCCTCCGCCTCGAACCGGTGACCGCTACCGTACCTTCGGCCGGCTTCGGACCGGCGCGCGCGGTGCTCCCCGGCGCGCCGCACCGCCTGGAGGCGCGGAAATACGGATTATCGTGCAGGCCCGCGATCGATATCGTCGATACAACGAGTGAACGACGTCACGGGTACGAGAACCGTCGGAGGGACGGGGTGCCGGGACGGGGTTTCGTCCCGGGGCTGCCCGGATGGGCGCCGGAGTGTGATGGGGACCACACAGGTACGGGCCAGGGCGGTGTGCCCTGGCCCGTCGTCACCTGTATTTCCGGCCGTCAGGATCGGGGAGATGTCGCGAGGACGGGGTCAGCTGACCAGGCCGCGACGGAAGCCGTGCGCCACGGCCTGCGCGCGGTCGCGCACGCCGAGCTTGCGGAACAGCCGCCGGGCATGGGTCTTCACCGTGTCCTCGGACAGGTAGAGCTCGCGGCCGATCTGGCCGTTGCTCTTGCCCTGGCTCATCCCGCGGAGCACCTGAAGCTCGCGCTCGGTCAGCTGGACGCCCGGGTCGGACGGCTGACGGGGCGCGGGCACCGAGGTGCTCGCCAGGGTGTGGGCCAGTGCGGCGACCAGCTCCGGCCGGGACGCGTCCCAGCGGAGGTAGCCACGGGCACCGCCGGCGATCGCGGCGGCGATGCTGCCCGCGTCGTCCGGGGCGCCGAACACGATGACGTTCGCCTGGGGGTTCGCGGAGACGAGCCGTCGAGTGGCTTCGACACCTGTCGGAACCGCGCGTTGCGTTCCGACCAGCACGACGTCGACGGGCTGACGGGAGTACCGGGCCAGCAGCTCGTCACCGTGCGCTACGCAGTCGATGCGACTGACCCCAGGGACCGCGGACATCACTCGGGTGAGCCCTTCACGGACACTGCGTCGGTCGTCGCAGATCAAGACCGTCGTCACGGGGTTTCCTTCCTGCAGCCGGGTGACATTCCACTTCCCCTATCGGACGCTTTAGCCCGAACCTTGACACGATCCGGTGGCTTTTTTTGAAGTTTCTTAGCCCGGATGCCGGAACACCCCATTCCGACGGCTCAACCACCCGGGGCCGGGACCCATGGTGATTCCCCCGCGATCCTCCTCCCGCAAGGATCTGCGCTTCGTAACACTGCGTGCAACACCTCAGCCACTCTGAATCGATACTCCTCGGCGTGTCCTGGGCGCAGGTCGGCCATGACCAGGGCTGCGGGCCACAAAAGTGAAAGCAGTTCGCATTCCTCGGCGGTCGCCATTGCCTTTCCGACAAGGCCGTCCGAAATGTTCCGGTGATCGGGCGCCCCGGCGGCCCGCAAGGCCACGGCCAGCACAATGCCGGATTTCACGGTGTGCCGCCGCGCACCGCGGGCCTGGGACGTTTCGAAAGCGCGCTCGGCGTGCGGCACGGCGGCGGCGCCCTGACCTGCGGCGAGCTCGATCTCGGCGCCGACCCAGCCACCGCGGACCCGGGCTCGCCAGCCGGCGTCCTCGGCTGTTGCACGCTCCGCGAGCCTCCGGGCGGCCCGGAGGCGCCCGAGGGCGAGGTTGTCGGCGGCCAGGCCGAGCAGGGCGTCGGCCCGCGCGCCTGCCGCGTCGAGGCCGTCCGGGTCCGGGTCGCTCGCCAGGCCGGCGGCTTTCGCGAAGGCCTCACCGTCGAGGGCGCGGGCCTGCCGGTGCCCGCCCAGCTGCCGCCGGTGGGCGGCGAGGGTGCTGGCGGCGAGGGAGGCGTGGAGAGGGTCGCTTGCCCGCCTGAGGACGTCCAGGAGCGCCGCGGCGGCGGCGTACCGCCCCTGGGCGCCGAGCACGATCGCGGCCAGCAGCCGCGCCCTGGGGGTACCGGCACCACGCATCACGGCGGGATCGGGCAGCGGGTCGCTGCCGAACGCGGCGGCCCGGAGGGCGGGTTCGTGCACCCGTCCTTTCTAGCGGTTACCACCGACAAGATCAGGATCCTCGCCGAAGTCGGGGGCCAGGCATGCCATGAGGGGCACCCTCATGGACTTAAGAGCCATGGGGGTGCCCCTCATGGCTTTCCCCGCGGCCGCCGACCAGGACGTGCTCGATGCGGTCCGCGGCCCCCGGCAGGTCCACGAGCAGCTCCACCTTGTCCGGCAGCCCCGCCGGGTCCCACCCCGGCCCGCACGCGAACAGCCGGCTGCGCTGCCTCCCCCGCGACACCCGCGCGAACAACCTCGTGTCCGCCACCCCGCGCCGGTGCGCCCACAGCACCACCGCCGCCGGGGCACTGCGGCGGACGGCCACCGCCAGCACCTCCGCCGGCAGCGGGACCCCGAACAGCTGCGCCCCGATGCCGCGGCCGGCCAGCGACGCCGCCAGTGCGTACATCGGCATCGAGTCGCGCTCCTCCGGGACACACCCCAGCAGCACCGGGCGCGTGTTGCGCGGCTCGTCGAGCACCGGGGTCGCGCGGACCAGCGCCGCGAACACGCACTCCGCCAGCAGGTACTCGACCTCCGCACCCGCGCTCGCGCCGCGCCAGCGGGCGCCCAGCGCCGACAGCACCGGCTCGATCACGCCCGTCCACGCCGGGAGGACGCCGAGCTCGGTGATCGTGTCCGCGAGCATGCGCTGGACCGCGCCCACGTCCATCGCGAGCGCCGCCGTGCTCAGCCGGCGGGCCAGGCGGGAACGGACCTCGAGACCGTCGTCGGCGCCGGAGACCCCCGGGGGTTCGTCGGGCTCCTCCGGCTGGGGCGGGCCGGAGCGCGGCATCTGTTCGAGGGCGTAGCGCGCGGCCTCGGCCGTCGACGCTCCGCTCAGCAACGCCCGCTGCATCAGTTCGAGGCGGCCGATGTCGGAGCTGCCGTAGCGGCGGTGACGGCCGTCGGTGTGCCGGCTCGGGCCGAGCCCGTAGCGGCGGTCCCAGGTTCGGAGGGTGGACGGCGCGACCCCGAGCCGGCGGGCGACCGAGGCCACCGGCAGGGTGGGTTCTTCGGTACCCGACCCAGCTCCCACGAGCCTCAATATCCAGGCACCCAGCGCAGTCGGCAACCGGAGGCGAAACCCCTGCTCACACATCCGGGGGATGCCTAACGGCTGAATCGAACCGAATCGCTTGAACAACTATTGGCGCGCTTCTAACGTTACCGCCGTTGCACCGAATGGAGTATCGGCACCACAGCAGAGCAGCTAGCGGCATCGACCGATTGACGGAGGCGGTCAGGATGGCAGACACGCGCAGGCTCCCAGGACCCAACGCCGACATGTGGGACTGGCAGCTCGAAGGGTCGTGCCGGGGGATGGACAGCGCGTCCTTCTTTCACCCGGACGGCGAGCGCGGCCCGGCGCGGGCACGGCGGGAGGCCAGGGCTAAGGCGGTCTGCCTGAGCTGCCCCGTCCTGGAGATGTGCCGCAGCCACGCATTGGCGGTGCACGAGCCCTACGGCATCTGGGGCGGGCTCTCGGAGTCCGAACGCGAGCACCTCATCAAGTCCGACAAACGCGCGCTCAGCATGTCCGGCGGCTGAGCGCCCCACAGACATCGGAGGGCGGCACCGGGTGGGGTGCCGCCCTCCGTGCTATCCGGACGCGGAACGGGGCGGCACCCCTGAGGGATGCCGCCCCGTTTCGTGAAAAACGCGTCAGTGCGAGTGGCCGTGGCCCGCCGCGGCGGGCTCTTCCTCGATCGGCTTCTCGACGATCGACGACTCCGTCGTCAGCACGAGACGCGCGATCGAAGCGGCGTTCGCCACCGCGGACCGGGTCACCTTGACCGGGTCGACGATGCCGGCGGCCAGCAGGTCGGTCAGCTCGCCGGTGGCGGCGTTGAAGCCGTGGCCCCAGCTCTGCTCCCGGACCTTGTTGACGATGACCGCGCCCTCGTGGCCCGCGTTGGTCGCGATCCAGAACAGCGGGGCGGACAGCGCGTCGCGCACGATGCGGACACCGGTCGCTTCGTCGCCCTCGAGGCCGAGGCCGCCCTCGAGCTCCTTGACCGCGTGCACCAGCGCCGAGCCACCGCCGGGCAGGATGCCCTCCTCGACGGCCGCCTTGGTCGCCGCCACGGCGTCCTCGATGCGGTGCTTGCGCTCGTTCAGCTCGGTCTCGGTGGCCGCGCCGACCTTGATCACCGCGACACCGCCGCCGAGCTTCGCGAGCCGCTCCTGCAGCTTCTCGCGGTCCCAGTCGGAGTCGGTGCTCTCGATCTCCTTGCGGATCTGGGCGATCCGCGCCTGGGTGGCGTCCTTGGTGCCGGCGCCGTCCACGATGGTGGTGTCGTCCTTGGTGACGACGATGCGCCGCGCACTGCCGAGCGAGCCGAGGTCCGCGTCGGCCAGCTTCATGCCGATCTCGGTGGAGATGACCTCGCCGCCGGTGACGACCGCGAGGTCGTCCAGGAACGCCTTGCGGCGGTCGCCGAAGAACGGCGCCTTGACCGCGACGGCGGTGATCGTCTTGCGCAGCGAGTTCACCACGAGGGTGGACAGCGCTTCGCCGTCGACGTCCTCGGCGATGATCAGCAGCGGCTTCTTGGCCTCGACGACCTTCTCGAGGACCGGCAGCAGCTCGGCCAGCGACGAGACCTTCTCGCGGACGAGCAGGATGTAGGCGTCCTCGAGGATCGCCTTCTGCTCCTCCGGGTTGGTCGCGAAGTGCGCCGAGAGGAAGCCCTTGTCGAACTGGACGCCCTCGGTGATCACCAGCTCGGTCGCCAGGGTCGACGACTCCTCGATGGTGATGACGCCGTCTTCGCCGACCTTCTCGACGGCTTCGCCGAGCAGGGCGCCGATGTTGGCGTCGCGGGAGGTGACGGTGCCGACCTGGGCGATGTTCTCGCGGCCCTTGACCGGGGTGGCCTTGGCCTTGAGGACCTCGATGACCTTCTCCGCGGCGGCCTCGATGCCACGGCCGATCGAAGTCGGGTTGGCGCCGGCCGCGACGTTGCGCAGGCCGACCTTCACCAGCGACTGCGCGAGCACGGTCGCGGTCGTGGTGCCGTCACCGGCGACGTCGTTGGTCTTGGTGGCGACGCTCTTGGCGAGCTGCGCGCCGAGGTTCTCGAACGGGTCGTCGAGCTCGATCTCCCGGGCGACGGTCACGCCGTCGAGGGTGATGGTCGGGCCGCCGAACTTCTTGTCGAGCACGACGTGACGACCGCGCGGGCCGAGGGTGACCTTGACCGCGTCGGCGAGCTTGTTCACCCCGCGCTCCAGCGCGCGACGAGCGTCCTCGTCGAAACTGATCTGCTTGGGCATAGCGTGTTCCGCTTACCTTTCTTTGAACGCAAGAACGCCCCGCTCCCCGGCGTTGTGCGGGGCCCGGGGCGTCATGCGCTGCGAGCGGACGTCAGTTGATGACGGCCAGCACGTCGCGGGCGGACAGGATGAGGTAGTCCTCACCGTTGTACTTGACCTCGGTGCCGCCGTACTTCGAGTAGATGACGACGTCACCGACGTTCACGTCCAGCGGGACGCGGTTGCCCTTGTCGTCGATCCGGCCCGGGCCCACGGCCAGAACCTTGCCCTCCTGGGGCTTCTCCTTGGCGGTGTCGGGGATGACGAGGCCGGAAGCGGTCGTCTCCTCGGCCTCACTCGTCTGGACAACGATCTTGTCCTCGAGCGGCTTGATGTTCACGCTCACCGGGTTGACCTCCACGGTCGTCGAAAGCGTCGGCAGGATGTATTACGGCTCATACCACCCCCGCCGTCGCGGGTGCCGGGGCTGTCGGGCCGTGCGTTAGCACTCTAGCCACGGGAGTGCCAGTCGTGCAAGGAGGGTCCACCCGACGTGCGGAAAAGCCCCGCCCGACGACCTGACCGGCAGTTTTGTTCCGCGAACCCGGCACGCAAGGACAGCGTCACCCCAGACAGCCTGGACCTCCCCCGCCCCTCGTTGAACAATCGAAGACGAGGAGCGGTCACCACTCTTACCCCTGGAGTGAGTTTCTGGTTAGGTTCTCACCACCTGGCACCAGAACCCTGGGGGTTTATGCCCATGTCGTCCCGTTCCCTCCCGAGATCCGCGGCACTCGTAGCCGCCGCAACTCTCCTCACCGGCCTAGCCGCCGCTCCAGCCCAAGCAGCCACCACCGACGAGCGCCAACGCGACTTCGCGGCGGCAGCGTCCGAGTTCGGCGTCCCGCAGAACGTCCTGCTCGGCGTCTCCTACCTCGAATCCCGCTGGGACTTCAACGCCGGCACGCCCAGTACGTCCGCCGGCTACGGCCCGATGCACCTCACGGACCTGCGCGAAGCCGGCGCCGCCACCTCCCACCACGACGAAGGCACCGAAGACCCACGTGGCGACGACGCGCGCCCCGCGTTGCACCCGAAGGCCGGGCCCACCGCGCCGCCGCAAGGGCTGCAGACCGTCGACGAAGCCGCGCAGCTCACCGGTCAAAAAGCCGAGACGCTGCGAACCGACCCCACCCAGAACATCCGGGGCGGGGCCGCACTGCTCGCGAAGTACCACGCCGGCCAGACCGACTGGTACGACGCCGTCGCCAAGTACAGCGGGTCCACCGGAGACGCCGCGCAGACCTTCGCCGACGAGGTCTTCGACACGATCAAGACCGGCATGACCCGCACCACCGACGACGGCCAGCAGGTCACCCTCGCCGCGTCCCCCGACGTGAAGACCCCGCAGCACCCCGGGAACCCGGCGAACGTCGAGTGCCCGCGGACCGTTGCCTGCGAGTCCGTTCCCGCTCCCTACCAGGAGCTGCCGAACGACGACTACGGCAACCACGACCTCGCCAACCGGCCGGTCAGCCAGAAGATCGACCACATCGTCATCCACGACACCGAGGGCTACTGGGACAGCGTCCTCAAGCTCGCCCAGGACCCGACGTACGTCAGCTGGCACTACACCATCCGCTCCAACGACGGCCTGATCGCGCAGCACGTGCCGACCAAGGACGTCGCCTGGCACGCCGGCAACTGGTACGTCAACGCGAAGTCCATCGGCATCGAGCACGAGGGCTTCGCCGCGAAGGGCACCTGGTACACCGAGGCGATGTACCGGTCGAGCTCGAAGCTCGTCGGCTACCTCGCGCGCAAGTACGGCATCCCGCTCGACCGGGCGCACATCATCGGCCACGACAACGTCCCGGGCACGGTCCCGTCGACCATCGCGGGCATGCACTGGGACCCGGGCCCCTACTGGGACTGGTCGCACTACTTCGACCTGCTGGGCGCGCCGCTCGGCGGGTTCGGGCTGCCCGGCTCGTCGCTGGTCACCATCGACCCGGACTTCGCGAAGAACCAGCCGATCTTCACCGGCTGCGACACCGCCGGGACCCCCTGTCCCGCACGGGGTTCCGAGGCCGTCGTGCTGCACTCCGAGCCGAATGACGCCTCGCCGCTGCTGAAGGACGTCGGCCTGCACCCGAACGGCTCGCCGTCCACGATGGCCGTCTCCGACGTCGGCAGCCGGGCCGCGACCGGGCAGCAGTACGCCGTCGCCGAAGTCCGCGGTGACTGGACCGCGATCTGGTACCTCGGGCAGAAGGGCTGGTTCCACAACCCGCGCAACGCCCGTGTCGCCAAGCCCGCGATCGGCTGGGTCGTGACGCCGAAGCCCGGCCTCGCGACGGTGCCCGTCTACGGCCGCGCCTACCCCGAGCCCGAGGCCTACCCGGCGAACGTCACCGTGCAGGCCATCACGCCGCTGCCGTACACGCTGGCAGCCGGGCAGAAGTACTCCTCGGCCGGCACGGTCGGCTCGGAGTACTACTCGGCGACCACGTTCGACGTGGCCGACCACGTGGTCGTGAAGGGCAAGCTGAAGTACGTCCAGATCCAGTTCGGGCACCGGATCGCGTTCGTCAAGGCGGACGACGTCCGGATCGTCCCGGCGTTCTGACCGGAAGCGGAGGTCGCGCTCACGCGTCGAGCGCGACCTTCGCCCCGGCCGCCTGTTCGGTGTTGCGGCGGGTCTTCGCCCAGCCGTTGCGGCCGCGGATGAGCCGGAACAGCGCACGCCACGACGTCACGTAGAACGTGTAGATGTACGCCGCATAGGCGAAGCCCATCCCGATCCCACGCAGGATGTTCTTGCTGCGCAAGCACTTCAGCTGGTAGATCGGGCCCCAGACCAGGAACGGCAGCAGCCCGAACGAGCCGTAGATGGCGAAGAGGATCCACGCGCCGCCGGTGAACCACGTCCACATCTGCGCCGGGTCGCCCGCGGTGCTCGCCACCAGCAGGATGAACGGGATCGGGTACAGCAGCGAGCCGAGCAGCTGCAGCCACGGCTGGGCCAGGTAGTACATCATCTCCGCGGCGCCGAGCGTGCTGACGTGCGGCGAGTCCCAGATCCGCCGCAGGTAGCGGGCGCACTGCATGGTGCCCTGGCCCCACCTCGTGCGCTGCACCAGGAACCGCCGCAGGCTGTACAGACCTTCTTGCGCCACATGGGAATCCGGCGTGAACCCGGTGCGCCAGCCCTCCGTCAGCAGGTGGACGCCGAGCTCGAAGTCCTCCAGCAGCGAGCCGCGCCACGGCTCTTCGTCCGGGCCGGCGATCGAGTCGAGCGCGGTGAGCCGGGTGAACTGGCCGTTGCCGCCCATGGAGATCGTGCCGGTGAAGCCGCGGGACGTCTGGATCGCCGCGATCGCCGTGCGGAACTCGAGGTCCTGCAGCTGCGCGAGCTTCAGGCCGAACCAGCGCCCGACGGGGTTGCGCGACGGCGGCGGCGTCCCGACGTTGCTCATCCACACGTCCAGCTGGACCGCGCCGATCTCCGCGTCGCCGAAGAGGTGGTCCGCCGCGCAGACCTCGAGGCAGTTCGGGGCCGGGCGGCCGTCGGCGTCGACCACCACGACCACGACGTCGTCACGGGCCGCCTCCGGGCCCATCCAGTCGTTCAGGGCCCGGTAGGCGGCGTTGAGCGCGTCACCCTTGCCGGTCCGGGCCTCGGGCCGCACGCGCGGCACGAGGTGCAGGTACGGGTCGTAGCCGCCGTGGCGCCGCCACAGCATCCGGACGACGCGTGCGGTGCGGTCGTCGGAGTCGTCGTCGACGACCCAGACGTGCGCCTTGCGGAACGTCGTGCGCAGGTAGCGGATGGTCTCGCGGATGACGGACTCTTCGTCGCGGCACGGCACGAAGAAGTGCCAGGTGAAGTCCGCCGGATCGCCCACCGGGGCGGGCTTGCGGCGCAGGTACGGCACGACGATCAGGACGACGTACACCAGGAACGCCACGCTCATCGTCAGCGCGAACGCCTGGGTGATCGCCAGCAGGACCTTGACGCTCATGCCTTCTTCTTCCGCGTGGCCAGCCAGACGAACAGGACGAGCGAGACGGCGCCGCCGAGCACGCTGACCATCGAGCCGAGCAGCGTGTGGCCCCAGTAGTAGCCCTCGTCGGTGCCGTACTCGTGCACCAGCCCGACGATCGTGAGAATGCGCAGCTGATTCACCAGCACGACGACGATCGCGGAAATGCCAAGGGAAAAGAAGAGCCGCTTCGCATTGGCGGGCCGGAAGTACAGCATCGCCATCGTCACAACGAGCAGTGGCAGCAAAAGGAACGCGGAAGAACATTCCGGCGTCATTCTCAACCCGAATGGAGTAGCGCTACTCAACCCAAAGTAAACGGACTCCCGATCGGGCGCGACATAAACACCCGATGTAGTGATGACGTCGAGGATCGCGCCGGCGAGGCGCACTTCCAGTTCACGATAGAACCGCTCGGCCAGCACCACCGCGGCTCCCGCGGCGGCCAGCGCGCCGAGCGCGATGACCAGCGGAAACCTCGTCATGCCTGAGTTCGGAGCGCTCGCTACGGCCACGACGGTCCTCTCGGTGTCGATTCTTCGTTCAAGCTGCGGACCCCGGGGCGAGCGTAAGTCATGGACGCCTCGCGATTCCACTCGGAGGTGGGGTTTGGCGGGCCATTCGGCAGAATCGCCGGCGAACTTGCTAGGCCGACCGGGTGATGTCGAAACGACCAGCGGAAACGACGTCCCGGAATACCCGATCCGGTGATTCGGGAAATTTCGTGTGCTATTCGGGCCGCACTTCGCGATAGTCGATTCGCGTGCCGAGTCGAGGCAAGCCGGTCGATCCGCGCCGCCGTCACGCGAACTCCAGGGAAACCCAGCGAATTCGGAGGATCAGTTGATGAAAAGCTCCCTCGTGCGCCGCGGCGGCCTGCTCGCCGCGGTGGTGGCGAGCTTCGTGCTCGCCGGCGCGGCGCCCGCTTCGGCCGCGCCCGGCGACGGGTCCGCGTACGGCGTCAAGGTCGACGTGACGCTGCTCGCCCAGCCCGCGGTGCACGTGGGGCCGCTCGCGGCCGCCAGCACCGCCGGACCGACGACGAGCACCTTGGCGAGCGCCGCCGCGCCCGGCATCCTGACCGCCGGCGTGATCACCACCGAAGCCAAGCGCGACGACAACTCCGGCGCGGTGACGGCGAAGGCGACCACCGCCGACGTCGGCCTGCCGCTGCTCAAGGCCGCACTCGGCACCGTCGGCGTCAAGACCGTCGAAGCCGTGTGCACCGCCACCCAGGAAGGCGTCAAGGGCAGCAGCACGCTGGCCGACGCGAAGCTCGGCAGCGTCGGCGCGGTCGACGCCAACCCGGCGCCGAACACCCAGGTCAAGGTCGCGATCGCCGGGATCAACATCGCGACGATCATCCTCAACGAGCAGATCAAGAACGCCGACGGCAGCCTCACGGTCAACGCCCTGCACGTGAAGCTGCTCGGCGGGGTCGTCGGCTCGCTCGGCTCGGGTGACGTGATCGTGTCGTCGGCGACCTGCGGCCCGGCCGCGCCGCCGATGCCGCTGGCGTCCGGTGCGGGCCTGTGGATCGGGCTCGGCCTGCTCGGCGCCGTCGCGCTGCCGGTCGGGACGCGCATCTACCGCCGTCGCTCCGCCCAGGTCTGAGCGAGGCCCGCATGTACAAGATGCCGGGTGCGGGCGTCGGCGTGGCCGGTGGCGGGGTGGGCACCCTCGCCGCCACCGGGGCCGACGTCGGGTGGTGGCTGGCCGTCGGCGTGCTCCTGGTCCTGCTCGGGACCGTCGCGCTGATCGCCGTCCACCGCCGCAACCGCCGCCTCTCCCGGGCGCGGGACTGAGATAGGGCCGTCGGCGTGCGCCCCTCGCACGCCGGCGGCCATTCGGTGGAAATTTCCTGGACACTGGACTACGTGGAGAAGGAGCACCGCGGGGTGGATGTGATGTTGCTGGCCGGGACCCGCCCGGAAGCGCTCAAGCTCGCGCCGCTGGCACTGGCCATGGACGCGCACCCGACCTTGCGGCCGATCCTGGTCCACAGCGGGCAGCACGCGGGCATGGTCGAGCAGGCCCTGTCGCCGTTCGGCCTGGTCGCGGACGCGTGGCTGGACGTGCCGCCGCGCGTGACCGGCGGTCAGGCGGAGCTCGTCGCGGGCCTGCTGCCCGCACTCGACGACGCGCTGCGCCGGTTCGCCCCGGCCGCGCTCGTCGTGCAGGGCGACACCACGACGACGCTCGCCGGCGCGCTGGCCGCGTTCTGGCTGGGCATCCCGGTGGTGCACCTCGAAGCCGGGCTGCGCACGCACGACCTCACCGCGCCGTTCCCGGAGGAGGGCGCGCGGCAGATGGTGTCCCGCCTGGCGGCACTGCACCTGGCGCCGACGCTCGGCGCGGCGGCCGAACTGCGCTCGGAAGGCGTTGCGCGGCAACGGATCGCGGTCACGGGCAACACGGTGGTCGACGCGGTGCTGGAGATCGCGGCGCGCGACCTCCCGGCGCGCGACACGGCGCTGGCGTTGCTCGAGATGGAGATCGCGGAGGCGGGCGAGCGGCTGGTGCTCGTGACGTCGCACCGGCGCGAGTCGTGGGGCGAGCCGCTGGAGCGGACACTGGCCGCGGTGCAGCTGATCGTCGCCGAGCACCCGGACGTGCAGGTGCTGTTCCCGGCGCACCCGAACCCGCAGGTCCGCGGCCAGGTGGAGGCCGCGTTGGAGGGCGTGCCGCGCGTGACGGTGACGGACCCGCTGGAGTACCCGGACCTGGTCCGCGCGCTGCGGCTCGCGTCGCTGGTGCTGACGGATTCGGGCGGCATCCAGGAGGAGGCGCCGACGTTCGGCACGCCGGTGCTGGTCCTGCGCGACGTGACCGAGCGGGTGGAGGTCGTGGAGGCGGGGTGCGCGTGGCTGGTGGGCACGGACACCGAGCGCATCGCGGACACGGCAGCGCGGCTGCTGAGCGGCGAGCTACGGCCGGCGCAGGTCGGAAACCCTTACGGCGAAGGCGATGCGGCAGCCTTGGCGGTCGCGGCGATCGAGGAACTGCTCGGGGTGGGCTCCCCGGCACACCGGCACGCCGCAGCCTCCTGACACCCGCCCTCCGCGATGTCTTGAATGAGTCATTCAGGTCTTCGGAGGTCCTGAATGACTCATTCAAGACCTTTGGGTGGGCCGGGTGGGCTAGAGCGAGACCACGTTCACCGGCAGGGCCGGGTTCGCGCTGAAGTCCAGCCGCGCAGTCGGGCGTTTGGCCGCCACCACGTGCGCGCCCAAAGCCGCGATCATCGCGCCGTTGTCCGTGCACAGCCGGGGCCGCGGCACGCGCAACTCGATGCCCGCCGCGGCACAGCGCTCGGCCGCCAGCGACGACAGCCGCGAGTTCGCCGCCACGCCACCCGAAATCACGAGCGTGCCGATCCCCTGCTCCTTGGCCGCCCGGATCGCCTTCATCGTCAGCACGTCCGCGACGGCCTCCTGGAACGACGCCGCCACGTCGTCCACCGGGATCTCCTCGCCGCGGCGAGCCGCGGCTTCGACCCAGCGCGCCACCGACGTCTTCAAGCCGGAGAACGAGAAGTCGTTCTTCGCGTCGCGCGGGCCGGTCATGCCGCGCGGGAAGGCGATCGCGGACGGATTGCCGTTCTTCGCCGCCTTGTCGATCGGCGGCCCGCCCGGGTACGGCAGGCCGAGGACCCGCGCCACCTTGTCGTACGCCTCGCCGGCCGCGTCGTCCACAGTGGACCCCAGCTCGGTGATCGACGACGCGATGTCGTCGACGCGCAGCAGCTGCGTGTGCCCGCCCGAGACCAGCAGCGCCAGGCACGGCGCCGGCAACGGCCCGTGCTGCAACGTGTCCACCGCGATGTGCCCGGCCAGGTGGTTGACGCCGTAGAGCGGCACGTCCAGCGCCGTCGCGTACGCCTTCGCCGCGGAGACGCCGACGAGCAGCGCGCCGGCCAGGCCCGGCCCCGCCGTCACCGCGATGGCGTCCACATCGGACAGGGACAGCCCGGCCTTCTCGAACGCCCGCTCGGTCGTCGGGACCATCGCTTCGAGGTGGGCCCGGCTCGCGACCTCGGGCACCACGCCGCCGAAGCGGGCGTGCTGCTCGACGCTGGAGGCGACCTCGTCGGCGAGCAGCTCGACCGCGCCGTCGTCGTGCAGGCGGACCAGGCCGACGCCGGTCTCGTCGCACGAGCTCTCGATGCCCATGATGATGCGCGACATCAGCCCGCCACCTCGTCTCGCGTCCGCGCCGGGCGGACCATCGTGTACGCGTCGGCGCCGGAGGGCTGGTAGTAGCGCTTCCGGATGCCGAGCCGTTCGAAGCCGTGGCTCTCGTACAGCGCGAGAGCCGAGTCGTTGTCCGTGCGGACCTCGAGGAACACCGGCGCCTCGAACTCGTCCGCCCGCTCCAGCAGCGCTCGCAGCAGCGCCTTGCCGATGCCCTGGCGCTGGTACTCCGGCGCGACGCCGATCGTGTGCACGGTCGCCTCGTACTCGCCGCGGCGGCGCCCGACGACGGCCAGCCCGGCGTACCCGAGCAGCTCGTCGGTCTCGTCCGGGCGCGCGGCCAGGTAGAAGTTGCCCGCGTCCAGCTCGGAGTGGAAGGCGCGGGAGCTCCACGGGTCGTCGCCGGGGAAGAGGATCTGCTCGATCTCGACGCACCGGGCGATGTCCCGGCGGCGCAGCGGCCCGAGTCTCACGGCGCGGTCACCCGTTTCGGCGCGGCGGGCTCGGCGGCATCGGGACGCCGCAGGTACAGGGGCGTCAGCGGCGCGGGCGTTTCCTTCGCCAGCAACGCGCTCCGCGCGGCCTTCACCAGTCCGGCGGGCGACGGGAAACGCGGCTCGATCGGCTGGACGTCGAGCGCGGCGGTGTACAGCACCGCGCCGTCGCCGGCCGCGACCTTGATGTCCGTTTCCAGGTCGGCCGGCCGCTGGACGTGCGGGCCGTCGGTGCGGTTCCCGGCGGCGTCGTAGGCGGCCCAGTAGACCTCGCGGCGGCGGGCGTCGGTGAGGACGAGGAAAGCGCTGTCGACCGCGGCGACGTCGGCGGCCAGCGCGTCGAGGCTGCAGACCGGGTACACCGGCAGGCCGAGGGCGTGCCCGAGCGCGGCGGCGGTGGCCATCCCGGCACGCAGGCCGGTGAAGGGGCCGGGACCGACGCCGACGACGATCGCGTCGAGGTCCTTGAGCGACACTCCGGCGGCCTCGGCGGCGGCCAGCGCGTGCGGCATGATCAGCTCGCCGTGGGCGCGGGGGTCCACGGTGACACGCTCGCCGCGCGTCTCGACCCCGTCGCCGTCCACCATGACGACGCCCGCGGTCACCGCCGGGGTCGAGGTATCGATCGCCAGTACCAACACGGTAAGCAAGCGTACGACCAGGGTCTTCGGCCGCTTGCTGCAGGGGACTGATCCGCACGGTAACGTGCGAGACGCGTCCGACACTGGGAGGTCCCCGCGGTGCCCGACCCGTTGTTCCCCACTCTCATATCAGCTTCGGGCAAAGAAGCCCTCCGGTTCGGCGAACAGGCCTTGACCTACGAGGAGCTAGCGGCGGTCGCCGGTGGTCTCGCGGCGGGGCTCCCCCATGGCCGCGTCGCCGTCTGGGCGACCCCGACCATCCACACGAGCGTCGCCGTCGTCGCCGCGCTGCTGGCCGGCGTCCCGGCCGTGCCGCTCAACCCGAAGATCGGCGAGCGTGAGCTGGCGCACATCCTCGCCGACAGCGAGCCGCAGCTCGTGCTGGCCGAACCGGGCGTCGAACTGCCCGCGGGCCTGGCGGAGCTGCCCCGCCGGGACATCCCGCTGACCGGCTCCGCAGGCGAAACCGCCGAGGAGCCGGACCCCGAGACGCCCGCGTTGATCGTCTACACGTCGGGCACCACCGGGCCGCCGAAGGGTGTCGTCCTCCCCCGCCGGTCGATCGCGACGACGCTCGACGCGCTCGAGGACGCCTGGGGCTGGACCGCCGGCGACGTCCTGGTGCACGCGCTCCCGCTGTTCCACGTGCACGGCCTGATCCTCGGCATCCTCGGCCCGCTGCGCCGCGGCGGCTCGGTGCGCCACCTCGGCCGGTTCTCGACCGAGGGCGTCGCGCGAGAACTGTCGGCCGGCGCGACGATGCTGTTCGGCGTCCCGACGATGTACCACCGGATCGCCGGCGAAGTCGGCTCGGACGCCGCCTTGGCGGACGCCCTGAAGAGCGCGCGGCTGCTCGTCTCCGGGTCCGCGGCCCTGCCGGTGCACGACCACCAGCGGATCACCGCGGCGACCGGCCAGCAGGTCGTCGAGCGCTACGGCATGACCGAGACGCTGATGAACACGAGCGTCCGCGCGGACGGCGAGCGCAAGCCCGGCACCGTCGGCGTCCCTCTGCGCGGCGTCGAGCTCAGGCTGGTCGGCGACGCCGGGGAGGCGATCGACGACGTCGAGACCGTCGGCGAGATCCAGGTGCGCGGGCCCAACCTGTTCACCGAGTACCTCAACCGCCCGGACGCGACGGCGGCCGCGTTCGACGGCGGCTGGTTCCGCACCGGCGACATGGCCACGCGCGACACCGACGGGTACGTGAAGATCGTCGGGCGCAAGGCGACCGACCTGATCAAGAGCGGCGGCTACAAGATCGGCGCCGGCGAAATCGAGAACGCGCTGCTCGAACACCCCGGCGTCGCGGAAGCGGCCGTCACCGGCGAACCGGACGACGACCTCGGCGAGCGGATCGTCGCGTGGATCGTGCCTTCCGGTGCGCCGCCCGCGGCCGAGGAGCTGGCCGACCACGTCGCGAAGCTGCTCGCGCCGCACAAGCGCCCGCGGGTCGTCCGGTACCTGGACGCGTTGCCGCGCAACGACATGGGCAAGGTCATGAAGCGAGCGCTCGGTGACTAGGCAGCCGGCGCGCGAGATCGTCGGCGCGATCGCCAACGGCTTCGTGGAGTTCCCGACGCTGTTGCGCGACGAGCCGGCCGACGGGCCGATCGGTTGGCCCGGCTACCGCGAAGCACGCTCCGCCGCCGAAGAGCGCACCGGCGAGAAGGAGTCCGTCGTCTGCGGGACGGCGAAGGTCGGCGACGTCGAGGCCGTGCTGGTCGCGTTCGAGTTCGGGTTCCTCGGCGGCTCGCTCGGGCAGCGCACCGGCGACCGGATCGAGGCGGCGTTCGCGCACGCCCGCGACGCACGGCTGCCGGTGGTCTCGCTGATTTCGACCGGCGGCAGCCGCATGCAGCAGGGCATGCGCGCGTTGATGCAGCTGCAGCGGGTGGCGCGGGCGTCGGCGCTGACGCGGGCTTCGGGCATCCCCCAGATCTCCGTGCTGCGCGACCCGACGACCGGCGGCGGCTGGGCGACGCTCGGCGCGGGCGCCGACGTCATCCTCGCGCTGCCGGAGGCGCAGGTCGGCTTCGCGGGCTCGCGGGTGCGGCCGGCGGGTTCGCCCGAGGCGTACACGGCGGAGGCCAAGTACGAGTGGGGTCAGGTCGACGCGATCGTCTCCCCCGACGAACTCGGCGCCGTGCTGGAGCGGTGGTTGCGGCTGCTGACGGCGCGTTCCTCGGCGGCGGCTCCCCCGCCTTCCGCGCTGCGCTCGGCTTCGCTGCCTTCGACGGGCTGGGAAGCGGTGGAGGCGGCACGGTCCCCGCGCCGGCCGCGGGCCGTCGAGTACCTCGACGCGTACTTCGACTGGCGCTCGGACGTCAGCGGCGACCGCGCGGGCGGCGTCGACACGGGGGTGTCGTGCGGCTTCGGCTGGCGCGACGGCCGGACGATCGCGTACGCGGCCCAGTGCGGCACACCGACGTTGCCCTCGGGCTTCCGGACGGCGGCGCGGCTGGTCAAGCTGGCTTCGCGGCTGGGTATCCCGGTGCTGACCCTGGTCGACACCCCGGGCGCGGCCAACGACGCGGCGGCGGAGCAGGCGGGCGCGGGCGGCGCGATCGCGGCGATGTTCGAAGCGGTCGCGACGGCATCGATCCCGGTGACGACACTGGTGATCGGCGAGGGCGGTTCAGGCGGAGCGCTGGCGTTCGCGGCGGCGGGCTCGACGTGGGTGACACCGGACGCGTACTTCTCGGTGACGTCCCCGGAGGCCGCGGCGGCCATCCTGAAGCGGCCGGCTTCGGAGGTCCCGGAACTGGCGGACCAGCTGCGGCTGCGGCCCCAGGACCTGGTGGACCTGGGCGTGGCACGGGCGGTGGTCAGCCCGGCCGGCTAGGCGTTCTTCGCCGCCGCCACCCGCTCCAGCCACTGCACGACGTCTTCCTCGTTGTTCGTCGGACCGTCGGCGCGCAGCTCGCGGATCCGCTCCTGCAGCACCAAGCCCGGGATCTTCCCGGAGAAGAACAGCACCGGTCCGGAGTACGCCACCTCTTCGCCGCGGAAGAAGGCAAGGTCGTCGATGCCCGCGTCCTCTTCCGTCCCGCGCCGGAAGTCCGACAGCACCGCGTCCGGGCGGTGCCGCGAGAACGCCGCCAAAGCTTTCGCCCGGCCGGTCGTCACGTCCACGTGCACCCCGCTCCACCGCAGGTAGTCGGCGAGACCGGCGTTGTTCGGCGGCTGATCGTCGATCCACAGGATCCGGAGGTCGCGCAGCGCCGGCCGGGACGGCTCGCCGGCGCGAAGCCGCGCGCGCACCGCGCGCCGGCCGCGTAACGGCGGCTCGAGCGGCTCTGGCTCGTCCGGCCGCTCCACCAGCGGCTGGAACAAGGTCAACGGACGGCGTTGCAGCTGCTCCATCAGCCGTTCGCTGGGACCGTCGATGCTGCGCAGCAGCGTCACGAAGTCCCGGTCCGCCGCGAGCGCCGGGTACTCGGCAGGCAGCTCGCGCTCCAGCTCGTCGAGCTCGGACGACTGCGGCGGGCGCAGGCCCTTCGAGGCGAACAGCTCCGCCCAGCGGTCCGCGTCGACGTCCCCGCCCTGCCGGGCCGCCGTGCGGTAATCGTGGTACTCGAGGAACTCGCTGATCAGGTCGAGGTGGCGGGGGTTGGTGAGCAGCCGGTAGAAGGCCGGGTAGAAG
Organism: Amycolatopsis ponsaeliensis; assembly: GCF_030182635.1. Lineage (NCBI taxonomy): Bacteria > Bacillati > Actinomycetota > Actinomycetes > Pseudonocardiales > Pseudonocardiaceae > Amycolatopsis > Amycolatopsis ponsaeliensis. Next base: position 72,138 of record NZ_JAPZLD010000021.1, on the reverse strand, counting down.
TGCTGGAGCATGATCACCTTGACCAGGTTCTCCAGCCCGATCGCGTCCCAGGAGCGGTTGAGGTGGTACTCCAGCACGAAGCTGTTGATCAGCCGCTTGATCCGTCGCGGATTGCGGCCCGAGCGTCCGATGATCAGGTTCTTGAGCGGCTCGCCGAACAGTCCGGCGGTGCGCGAGCGGTCCAGATACCCGTCCACCAGGCGCATCGCCTGCTCCGGCGAGGGCGCCGGGATGCGGTAGCTGATCTGGACGATCTTCTCCAGGTACTCCACCGCCGCCGCGGGGTCGCCGATGCCCGCGGACTCCTGGACCGCTCGCCACAGCGCGCTCTGGTCGCAGGCGAGCACGAACACGATGCCGGGCACGTCCAGGTAGAGCTTGATCGCTTCGCACACCTCGACGATGCGGTCGCTCGCGCACCGGTCCAGATCGTCGACGAACACGACCAGGAGCCGGCCGCCGTCCGAGGCGGCGCCCTTCGCCATCCAGGCCCCGAACGCGTCGCGCAGGACGCCCTTGATCTGGTTGCGGGCCCGGGCGTCCAGCGACATCCGCTGCCACATTTCGTCCACGACCCGGCCGAGGCCGAAGAAGCTGGCCGCCACCAGGCCCAGGCTTCGCACCGCGCCGAGCAGGTGAGCACGCTTCGACATCGAACGCAGCGCGCGCCGGATGACGTTGCGGTCGAAGCCCAGGAGGACCGACTTGATCAGGCCTTCCAGTGCGCTCGCCCGGCCCGAGGTCCACGCGTTGAACCACACCGTGGACACCGCGGGCTCGGCGGACAGGGTCGCCTGCAGCCGGTACAGCAGGCTGCTCTTGCCCATCCCCCACGCCGCGTCGACGGCCAGTGTGAAGGGTGCGGTGTCTCGCGAGGCGACGATGAGATCCGTGAGAGCGCGAGCCACCGACGTGACCTCGAGCAGGTCCTCGTCCGCGCCGTCCCCCAACGGCGCGTCGTTCAGCACGACGAACTGTCGTGCCGGGCTCACGCGCGGGTCAGCTCCGGAACGCGATCGGCCCAGGTGCCGTGCGGTTCGAGCGTCACCTCGCGGACGTCGTCCTCGCGGCGGTCCAACCTGACCACCAGGTAGTCCGACGACAGCCGCTCCGCCGAACCCTCGCCCCACTCGACCACGATCGCCGAGCGTTCCAGGTCCGTGTCCAGGTCGAGGTCGTCCAGCTGGGACAGGTCGCCGCCCAGGCGGTACGCGTCCACGTGCACCAGGGGCACCCCCGCCGGGCCCGCCGGGTGGACGCGGGCCAGGACGAACGTCGGTGAGCTGACGCGGCCGCCCACGCCGAGGCCGTCCGCGATGCCGCGGGTCAGCGTCGTCTTGCCCGCGCCGAGGGGACCGGCGAGCAGCACCAGGTCACCCGCGCGCAGGGACCGGCCCAGGGACCGCCCGAACTCCATCGTGTCTTCGGGCGTCGGGAACTCATGCGTCAACGCTGCCACCACCAGGTTCGCCGGGACGAGTTTTCGCCGTCCGCACCGGAACAGCGTTGCAGGAGATCGATCAGATGGCTGTTCACCAGCTCGGGCTGCTCGAGCTGCACCATGTGGCCGGCGCCGCGGACGCGCACCAGCTCCGCGTCGGGCAGCTCGGCCGCGATCCGCTCGGCGTGCGAGAACGGCGTGAACCGGTCCGAGTCACCGCCGATGACCAGCACTTCCGCGTGCTTCAGCCCGGCCAGTGCCGCGTACCGGTTGTGGCTGCCGAGCGTGTCGACGAAGTTGACGAGCCCGCGGACCGGCGTCACCTCGAGCATTTCGAGCATGAAGTCGACGAGCCTCGGTGCGACGTCGCGGCTGCCGAACGCCAGCCGCCGCACGGCCTGGCGCGTCAGCTGCCCGCCCGCGGCACGGACGAACTCCACCAGCCCCGGCTGCCAGCCGGCGAGACCGCCGGCGGCGCGCGTCAGCGGGTTGTACTTCGAGAGCAGCGAACGCGGCAACCCACGTGCGCCCACTTCGCCCGCCGCGGTCGCGATGAAGGCGACTCCCTCGACACGCTCTTCGAACAGCGAAGGGAACTCGGCGGCCAGCTCCATGATCACCATGCCGCCCATCGAGTGCCCGACCAGCACGATGGGCCCGTCCGGCACCACGGACCGCAGCACGACGTCGAGGTCGCGCGCGAGCTGCTCGATCGTCGAGTTCTCCGCGGACGCCGCGCCGGAAAGGCCGTGGCCGCGGTGGTCGTAGTAGACCTGACGCACGCGAGGCAGGCGGAGCTTCGCGAGGTCGCGACGCTGGAAATGCCAGCAGCGCCGCGAAAGCGCGAAGCCGTGTACCCCCACGACAGTCAGTTCAGGTTTTCCGCCGTCCTCCGGGTCGATCTCCTCGACCGAAAGCGGCGTGCCGTCCTCGGCCGCGACCGTGGAAGTACGGTCCGGCTTCAGCTCCCCCAGCGGCTCGTCCACGTACGGATCCTCACTGTGCCGCCGCTGCTGCGCGGCGACGGCGATAGCGGCGGCGGCGGTCCCGGTGGCGACGGCCCCGACCCCGCCGGCGATGGCCAGCAGTCGACGTGAAGGTGTCACGAGCGCGCCCCCAGATACCGGCGCCGCACCCGCGGGCGGTACATCGAGGTGACGATCTCGTAGTCGATGGTGCCCAGCTTGTCGGCCCATTCCCGGGCCGTCGGCTCGCCGTGCGTCCCCTGCCCGAACAGGACGACCTCGTCGCCGACGGCCGGCTCGAAGTCCCCGCAGTCGACGACCAGCTGGTCCATGCAGACGCGCCCGGCCACCGGCCGCCGCTGCCCGCCGAGCCACACGTCCATCCGGCCGGACAGCGACCGCGGGACGCCGTCGGCGTACCCGGCCGGCACCAGCGCGAGGTTCGTGTCCCGCGACGCCGTCCAGGTGTGCCCGTAGGACACCGATTCGCCGGCTTCGACGCGCTTGACCAGCGCGACCGCGGACCGGAACGTCATGACCGGGCGCAGGTCTTCGGCCTGCGGCACCGGGTTGAGCCCGTACATCGCGATCCCGGGCCGGACGACGTCGAAGTGCAGGTCCGGCCGGGTGAGCAGGGCCGCGGAGTTCGCCAGGTGCCGCTTCGGGTCGAGCCCGGCCGCGCGGGCGACGTCGTAGGCCTCGGCGAACCGCTTGGCCTGGAGGTCGGTCGCCGGGTGGTCCGGCTCGTCCGCGCACGCGAGGTGGGACCAGATCGCGACGACTTCGACCCGCGGTTCGGCGGCCGCCGCTTCGACCAGCTCGGCCCAGCGGGCGGGCGGGCAGCCGTTGCGCGAGAGCCCGGTGTCGATCTTGAGGTGCACACGGGCCCGGGTACCCGCGGGAGCCGCGGCGGCGATGCGAGATAGCTCACCGGTCGAGCTGGCCGCGAGGTCGACGTTCGCCTCGATGCCCGCGGCGAAGTCGACGTCGGGCGTGTCCAGCCAGCTGAACAGGCGGGTCGTGATCCCGGCTTCCCGCAGGGCGAGGGCCTCGCCGAGCGAGCAGGTGCCGAGCCAGCCCGCGCCGGCCTCGACCGCGGCGCGCGCCACCGGCAGCGCGCCGTGGCCGTAGGCGTCGGCCTTCACCACGGCCATCACCTCGGAACCGGGCGCGCGGGCGCCCAGCAGGGTGAGGTTGTGGCGGAGGGCGTCGAGGTCGATGTCGACCTGGGCCCTGGGGAAACTGGAGGACATAACGCCCTCCAGTTTCCCACGACCCGAGGTCAGGGCAGGCGGAGCCCGGACGTGGCGGAGAACACGTGCAGCTCGTCGGGACGGATCCGCAGGTGCAGGGTGTCGCCCATGGCCGGCGGCGTGCGCGGGTCGACCCGGACGACGACGTTGGGCCGGGTGTCGTCGGCGTCGGTCTGGGCGAGCTTGCCGTAGACGAAGGCGTCCGAGCCGAGCTCCTCGACCAGGTCGACCTTGATCGGCAGGGTGCCGTCTTCCCCATCGGCGACCTCGAGGGCCTCCGGCCGGAAGCCGAGGGTCACGGTGTCCCCGTCGGCCGCGGCGATGGTCTCGCGGGTCAGCGGCACGCGCGCGCCACCCACCTCGGCGCCGTCGGCCGTGAGCTTCGCGGTGGCGAGGTTCATCGCCGGCGAGCCGATGAACCCGGCGACGAAAGCGTTTGCGGGCCGGTCGTACAGGGCGCGCGGGGTGTCGCACTGCTGCAGCAGGCCGTCGGACAGCACGGCGACGCGGTCACCCATCGTCATGGCCTCGACCTGGTCGTGCGTGACGTACACGGTGGTGACGCCGAGGCGGCGCTGGAGCGCGGCGATCTGCGTACGCGTCGACACGCGCAGCTTCGCGTCGAGGTTCGACAGCGGCTCGTCCATCAGGAAGACCTGCGGCTCGCGCACGATCGCGCGGCCCATCGCGACGCGCTGGCGCTGACCACCGGAGAGCGCCTTCGGCTTGCGGTCGAGGTAGTCCACGATGTCCAGCAGCTTCGCGGCCTCGTGGACCTTCTGCTTGATCTCGGACGCGGGGCGGCCGGCGATCTTCAGCGCGAAGCCCATGTTCTGCGCGACCGTCATGTGCGGGTACAGCGCGTAGTTCTGGAACACCATGGCGATGTCCCGCGAGCGCGGCGGCAGCTGCGTGACGTCGCGGTCGCCGATCCAGACGGCGCCGTCGTCGATGTCCTCGAGGCCGGCGAGCATGCGCAGGCTGGTCGACTTGCCGCAGCCGGACGGGCCGACCAGCACCAGGAACTCGCCGTCGGCGATCTCCAGGTCCAGCGCGTCGACCGCGGGGCGCTCCGAACCGGCGTAGCGCCGGGTCGCCTTGTCGTAGGTGATGGAAGCCATCGGTCAGTCCTCTCCGAGATTCCGCCGGACCCCGTGCGCCGCTTCGCGGGCTTCGAGGTGGCGCTGCTGGATCCGGTGGCCCTCGGCGCGCTGCGCCTCGGTCGGCTCGTCCAGCTCGAGCCGCGCTTTGCTGTTTCCTTGCCAGGACGGGGGTTCCGCACTGGAAGTCAGGGCCCAAGCCGCCTGCCGCGCCGCGCCGACGGCGACGTACTCGGCGACTTCGGGCAGTTGCACGGGCACGCCGAACACCAGCGGCGCGACCGCGCGGACGGCGGCCGACTGCGCGCCCCCGCCGATCAGCAGCACGCGGTGGACGTCGAGGCCGTGCGCGCGCACCGCGTCGAGGCCGGCGGCCAGGCCGCAGAGCATGCCTTCGACGGCACTGCGCGCGAGGTTCTCCGGGGTCATGTTCGCCCGGGTCAGGCCGGACAGCGAGCCGGTGGCGTCCGGCAGGTTCGGGGTGCGCTCGCCGTCGAGGTAGGGCAGGAAGGTGAGGCCGCCGGCGCCGGGCTCGGCCCGCAGCGCGAGCCGGTCGAACTCGCCCAGCGTCGCGCCGAGCATGCCGGCCGTCGCGGTCAGGACGCGGGCGGCGTTGAGCGTGCAGGCGAGCGGCAGGAACCGGCCGGTGGCGTCGGCGAACCCGGCCACCTCGCCGGACGCGTCGGCCGCGCCGCTTTCGGCGACGCCGAACACGGTGCCGCTGGTGCCGAGCGAGACGACGACGTCGCCGGGCTGCAGTTCGAGCGCCAGCGCGGCGGCCATGTTGTCGCCGGTGCCGGCCGAGACCAGCACTCCGCCGGGGGTGTGGCCGGCGGCGTCGGCCGGGCCGAGCACGGTGGGCAGTTCCGGCGTCCGGCCGCCGAAGGCGTGGGCCAGGACGTCGAGGCGGTAGGCGTTGTCGGACGGCGAGAAGTAGCCGGTGCCGGAGGCGTCGCCGCGGTCGGTGACCGGGGTGCCGCCGGTCAGCTTCCAGGTCAGCCAGTCGTGCGGGAGCAGCACGCGGGCGACGCGGTCGGCGTGCTCGGGCTCGTGGTCGGCCAGCCAGCGCAGCTTCGTGACGGTGAAGCTGGCGACCGGCACCGAGCCGACGGACTTCGCCCAGACCGAGGGCCCGCCGAGCTCGTCGACGAGGTCGAGCGCCGACTGCGCGGAGCGGGTGTCGTTCCACAGCAGCGCGGGGCGGACGACCTCGTCGTGCTCGTCGAGGGTGACCATGCCGTGCTGCTGACCGCCGACGCCGATGGCCTTGACGTCGTCGAGCAGGCCCTTCGTGGCTTCCTGGAAGGCGTCCCACCAGGCGGCGGGGTCGACCTCGGTGCCGTCGGGGTGCGGCGCGCGGCCGGTGCGGACGATCTCACCGGTGCTCGCGTCGCACACGACGACCTTGGTCGACTGCGTGGACGAGTCGATGCCGGCGACCAGCTCAGCTGTCATAAGGCTGCCCCTCTGCGACGTGTTCGACGATCTCGATCGCAGTGCCGGCGTTGAGCGCGGCCTCGATCTCCTCGGTGGGCGTGGCTTGGCCGGTGATCAGCAGGTCGTAGTCGCCGACGTCGCCGTGCGCGTAGGTGGCGGTGCGGCCGAACTTCGAGTGGTCGACGACGAGCACCGTCTGGTTCGCGACCCTGAGGGCCGCTTTCTTGAGCTCGGCGTAGTCGCGGTCGGGGTGGAAGAGCCGCCCGACGGCGACGGCGGTGACCGAGACGAACGAGACGTCGGCGCGGATGGAGTCGAGCAGGCCGAGGACCTCGGGCCCGGCGCAGGAGTCGTACTCGGGCGAGTACCGGCCGCCCGCCAGCACGACGTCGGTCTTCGGGCCGAGCAGCCGGGCGGCGTGCAGCGAGTTGGTGACGACGGTCAGGGCGTCGATCTCGGCCAGCCGCTTGACCAGCGGGAGGAGGGTGGTGGAGTCGTCGACGAAGACGGTCTGCCCGGGCTGCACGTGGTTCGCGGCGGCCTCGCCGAGGGCTTCTTTTTCGCCGTGGTGGAGGGTGTCGCGGAAGCGGGCGGCGGTCTCGATGGTGAGCGCCGGGTAGGCCTCGACCTTGCCGCGGAGCTTGCGCAGGAGGCGGCGCTCGGCGAGGTCGTCGAGGTCGCGGTGCATGGTCATGAGGCTGACCCGGAACCTCGTCGTCAGGTCGTCGATGCGGGCTTCGCCGTGCTCGATGACGTGGTCGAGGATGTCCTGCCGCCGCTGTTCGACGACGGCGTCGGACGGCCGGGTCTTCCGGTCTCCAGGTGCTGTGCCGCCGCTCACACGGCATTCTTACCAGATTTATCGCCGGGAGTTAACAGAGAACTCGATAACTCTTCTCAGGTTGCCAAGGAGCGGATCGAGCGGATCGCCTCCGGGATCGCGTGGACCAGGCCCGATGCCGAGGTCGGGGCGTTCTGGGCCGCGATCGCGCCCGCCAGCGAGTGGACGTTCGCCGCGGCGGCCGCCGCCAGCCAGGGGTCCAGGCCGGCCGCGAGCAGGGCCCCGACCAGGCCGGACAGCACGTCGCCCGAGCCCGCCGTCGCCAGCCAGGCTCCCCTGGGCGCGTTCACCGCGACGCGGCCGTCCGGGGCCGCCACCACCGTGCAGTGCCCCTTCAGCAGCACCACCGCGTTGTACTTCTTCGCCGCTTCGCGCGCCGCCGCGACGCGGTCCGCGCCCGGCTTCCGGCCCATCAGGCGCTCGTACTCGCCCGCGTGCGGGGTCAAGACCAGCGGCGTGTCCGGGTCGCGGGCGTCGAGGACTTCCGGGGACTTCGCGATGATCGTCGTCGCGTCGGCGTCCGCGCAGACGGGGACGCCTTGGCCGAGCACGTGCCGGAGGACGTCGCGGCCCTCCGAACCCGTGCCGATGCCGGGGCCGACCGCCCACGCCTGGACGCGGCCCGCGTCCGCGACCGTGCCCGTCGCGATGATCTCGGGCCACTGCGCCCGGACGACGTCGGCCGCGTGGCCCGCGTAGCGCACGAGCCCCGACGTCGCGCGGACCGCCGAACCCGCCGCCAGCACCGCCGCGCCCGGGTAGGTCGCCGAGCCCGCCGCGATCCCGACGACGCCCTGGCTGTACTTGTCGTCCTCCGGCCCGGGCACCGGCCAGGCCGCGGCGACGTCGACGATGTCGAGCCGCCGCAGGTCGGGGTCCGTCAGCTCGAGGCCGATGTCGACCAGCACGACCTCGCCACACCAGGACGGCGCGAGCACGTGGACCGGCTTGAGCGCGCCGAACGTCACCGTGCGGGTCGCCTGCACCGCCGGGCCGTCGACGGCACCGGTGTCCGGGTCGACGCCGCTGGGCAGGTCGACCGCGACGATCGGTGCCTCGACCAGCTCGACGAGCCGCGCGGCGGCCGGCCGCAAGGACCCGCTGGCGGAGATGCCGACGATCCCGTCGACCACGACGTCGGCGCGTTCGATCCACTGTGGACCGTCCTCGGCGGACACTGCCCGGCCGCCCGCCCGGCGCAAGGCCTTGAGACCGGCGGGGTGTGCCTTCTCGGGCTTCAGCAGGATCGCCGTGACGGCGACTCCGCGCTTCCGGAGGAAAGCCCCGGCCCAGAGTGCGTCACCGCCGTTGTCACCGGAGCCGACCAGGAGCACGACCCGGCGGCCGGACACCGCGCCGGTGTGGTCTTCGAGCAGGTCGGCGATCTGCACCGCCAAGCCGAACGACGCCCGGCGCATCAGCTCGCCGTCGGGCGTGACGGCGAACGCCCGCCCCTCCGCCTCGCGAATCCGTTCTGTGGTCCAGATTCCCTGCACGGCTCGACCCCCCGCTTTACGCTGTGTTACTCCACAGTGACGGACTTCGCCAGGTTACGCGGCTTGTCGACGTCGTACCCGCGGGCGCGGGCGATCTCCGCGGCCAGCACCTGCAGCGGCACCGTGGACACCAGCGGCTGCAGCAGCGTCGGCACCGCGGGGATCTCGATCAGCTCGTCGGCGAACGGCCGCACCGTCTCGTCGCCCTCTTCGGCGATCACGATCGTGCGGGCGCCGCGGGCCTGGATCTCGCTGATGTTCGACACCAGCTTCGAGTGCAGCACCGCGCGGCCCTTCGGCGACGGCATCACGACGACGACCGGCAAGCCCTCTTCGATCAGCGCGATCGGGCCGTGCTTGAGCTCGCCGGCCGCGAAGCCCTCGGCGTGCATATATGCCAGTTCCTTGAGCTTCAGCGCGCCCTCGAGCGCGACCGGGAACCCGACGTGGCGGCCGAGGAACAGGATCGCCTTCGAGTCGGCGATCCTGCGGCCGAGGTCCCGCACCTGGTCCACAGTGGACAGTACCTTCTGGACGGCCGCGGGCATGGCCTCCAGCTCGGCGAACTCGCGCGCGACCTCGTCCGGGTACTTGGTGCCGCGGGCCTGCGCCAGCGCCAGGCCAACCAGGTAGTTGGCCGCGATCTGGGCGAGGAACGCCTTGGTCGACGCGACGCCGATCTCGGGCCCGGCGTGGGTGTAGAGGACGGCGTCGGACTCACGCGGGATCTGCGCGCCGTTGGTGTTGCAGACGGCCAGGACGCGCGCCTTCTGCTCGCGGGCGTGCCGGACGGCTTCGAGCGTGTCCGCCGTCTCGCCGGACTGGGAGACGGCGACGACCAGCGTGTCGCGGTCGAGGACCGGGTCGCGGTAGCGGAACTCCGAGGCCAGCTCGACCTCGACCGGCAGCCGCGTCCAGTGCTCGATCGCGTACTTGGCGACCAGGCCGGAGTGGTAGGCCGAACCGCAGGCGACGACGAAGACCTTGTCGACGTCGCGCAGGTCCTGGTCGGAGATGCGCTGCTCGTCGAGGATGATCCGGCCGGACTCGAAGTGCCCGCGCAGCGTGTTGGCCAGCGCCTCGGGCTGCTCCTCGATCTCCTTGAGCATGAAGTACTCGTGGCCGCCCTTTTCGGCGGCGGACAGGTCCCAGTCGACGGTGAACGGCTTGGCCTGGGCGGCGTCGCCGTGGAAGTCGGTGACCTCGTAGCCCTCGCGGGTGATGACGACGAGCTGGTCCTGGCCGAGCTCGACGGCCTCGCGGGTGTGCTCGATGAAGGCGGCGACATCGGAGGCGACGAAGTGCTCACCCTCCCCGACCCCGACGACCAGCGGCGACGACCGGCGCGCGGCCACGATGGTGTCCGGCTGGTCGGCGTGCGTCACGACGAGGGTGAAGGCGCCTTCGAGGCGGCGGCAGACGGCGGCGACGCTGGCGGCGAGGTCACCCTTGGTGTCGCCTTCGGCGTAGGCGCGGGCGACGAGGTGCGCGGCGGTCTCGCTGTCGGTGTCGCTGGCCATCTCGACGCCGTCGGCCTCGAGCTCGGCGCGCAGGGAGGCGAAGTTCTCGATGATGCCGTTGTGCACGACGGCGACGCGCTGCGAGGCATCGCGGTGCGGGTGCGAGTTGCGGTCGATCGGCGCGCCGTGGGTGGCCCAGCGGGTGTGGCCCATGCCGGCGGTGCCGGTGATGCTGTCACGGCCGACCTTGTCGAGCTCGGCTTCCAGGTTGGCGAGCCGGCCGGCCTTGCGCTCGACGGTCAGCGCACCGGCACCGTCGAGGACCGCGACACCGGCCGAGTCGTAACCGCGGTACTCCATGCGCCGGAGCCCGCCGAGGACGACGTCCAGAGCCGGGCGGTGCCCGACATATCCCACGATTCCACACACGCGCACCAGCCTAACGAGGGATATTCAGCGGGTTGACGGGGTCCGGAAAGGGGCTTTGACCAGTGTTGACAGGGGTGGACATGGTCCGGACCAATGCGGCTTTGGTGCACCCGTGGGTGAGGCCCGCAGGCCCACCCGGCAGCACGCACGAGCCGACCCTCCAGGCACGCGAACCGACCGCCCAGGTACGCGAGCCGACCCTCCAAGCACGCGAGTCGTCTGCCCAAGCACGCGTGTCGACCCTCCAGACACACGAGCCGACCGCTCAGGCACGCGAGTCGACCTTCCAATCACGCGTGTCGACCCTCCAGGCACGCGAGTTGACCCTCCAGGCACGCGAGCCGACCCTCCGAGTACGCGAGCCGACCGTCCAGGTACGCAGCCCAACGGCTCCGGCGACCCCGCACAGCGGCTCGCCGGTGCGGCGGGCGAGCCGCGGTGCGGCGCGCACAGTAGGGTTCCGGCCATGGCCAGCAAGCCCAAGCAGCTGCTCGCGGAGCTCACGCACCCGGGTCCGCACGAGGTCCTTCGCGGCAACCTCGCCCTGGTCGGGCTGCCCGGCGTGGTGTTCACGCCGCGCGCCGGGCTCGGGCTGCCGGCCGTCGCCTTCGGGCACGGGTGGCTGCAGCCGCCCGATCGGTACCGGCAGCTGCTGCACCACCTCGCCAGCTGGGGCATCGTCGCCGCCGCGCCCGCGACCCAGCGGGGTCCGCTTCCGTCGCACCGGCTGCTCGCCGCCGACCTGCTGACCACCCTCGACGTCGTCACGACCGTGCGGCTCGGGCCCGACGGCATCAGCGTCGACCCGGCCAAGCTCGGCCTCGCCGGGCACTCGACCGGGGGTGGCTCCGCCGTCCTCGCCGCGGCTCAGGACGCGCAGGCCGAGCACCCGCGGATCAAGGCCGTCGCGACCATCACGGCCGCCCAGACGCTGCCGCCCGCCACCGAGTCGGCGAAGGCCATCACCGTCCCCGGCCTGCACCTCGCCGCCGAAGAGGACCTCGTCGCTCCGAAGGTCGGGCACGCCGAGGCCATCACGAACGCCTGGGGCGGCGAAGACGTCCAGCTGCGCACCCTCGGCAAGTCGACCCACCTGGGCGTCACCGAGGGCCGGCACTGGTCGCAGCTGATCATGCACGGAAAGCCGCACCGCAAGACGCAGCAGCTCACGCGCGCCCTGTTCACGGCCTTCTTCCTGACGCACCTGACCGGCACCGACAAGTACCGGCCCCTGCTGGAAGCCGACGTCAAGCGCGCCCCCATCGAGCGCGAAGAAGAGCCCGCGCACTGACGCGAAAAGGGCCCGGCCGAAGCCGGGCCCTTCCGAAGAAACCTCAGACCAGCCAGCTCGTGCTGGAGAAGTCGTCCTCGTCCTCCACCTGACGCGCGTGCCGCCCCCGCTTCGGCGGCTCCGGCGCGGCGGGCGCGGGAGGGGCCGGCGGCTCCGGCTGAGGCGCGACCGCCGCCGGCGCGGGCAGCGGCGTCCCGTAACTCGGCGTCGGGTACGGCGTGCGGCCCGTGTCCGCCTCTTCGTCCTCGACGCCGAACTCCATCAGCGACTCGCGGCCCTTGTCGGCCAGCGTCTTCTCCGTCGCCCAGCCACCCGCGCTCTGCTTGCGCTTGTTGAGCTCGTCCATGTGCTCGGCGTACTTCTGCGCGGCGGCGAGCTCGTTCTTCAGCCCTTCGCGGGCCTGCGTCTCGGCCTCCGCGACCCGGCGCTCGCGCAGCCCCCGCTGCTCGTCCTGCTCCCGCGCCGCGGCGTCCATCGTCGAGATCGCCGCGCGATACCGGTCTTCCGCGCTGGTCATCGCCCCTCCTCAGCCCTGGTCACCGGTCGTACCGGATCGAACGGTCACCCTCGTCGTCCAGCGAGCCGCTGATCCGGCCCTTGGCGCCGCTCGTTTCGAAGACGCCGCCCTCGATGCGGTACTGGCTGGGCCCGCGCTGCTGGTCACCGCCGCCACCGCCACCCGGCGCGCCACCCATGCCGCCCATCATGCCCATGCCCCCCATGCCGCTCATCCCGCCGGACGAGCTCGCGGCGGCCTGGTGCATGCCCGGGTCGACCGGGGTCGCGCCGAGCCCGCTGCCGTCGGACATCGGCATCGACGCGTCGCTGCCCGTCTGCGCACCGGGGTCCAGCGACACGGCGCCGGCGAAGTCCGCCGACCCGCCGCCCGTGACGGCGGACCCGAAGTCGCTCGCCCCGGCCGTGGTCGTCGAGTCGCCGCCGCCACCGCCGGCCACGCCGGAGTCACCGCCGCCGACGCCCGCGTCGGCCGTGGCCATCGCGGGCTCGGCACCGACGCTGCCGCCGAAGTCGCCGGAGAAGTCCTGGCCGCCCGGGGTGGCGAAGCCGCCAGAAGCCGCCGCGCCCTGCGTGAAGCCCGGGTCCGGGTTGGCCGGCGCCGGGTCCTTCGTCAGCGGCGACTCGGCGTCCTTGTCGTGCTGGATCGCGGAGCTGCTGCCGTCGGTCGACGCGGGGTCGGTCTTGAGGTCGCTCGCCTTGGGGTCGTCCTTCTCGTCGAGCGTGTACGTCGTCGGCTCGCCCTTGCCGTCGTCGACGGTCACGATCGTCGGGCCGTCGGGCCCCTCCGGCCGCTCGGCCGTGATCTCGAGGTTGCCGTCCTTGATGTGGATCTTGCCGTCGGGACCCGGCTTGTAGCTGCCGTCGGCCGAAGGCTGCCCGTCCTTGACGGCCCCCTGCTGCGAACCCTGCGGGCCGAAGCTGCCGTCGTCGGCCTTCGCGCCGTCCTTGCCGTCCTTGCCGGCTTCGGCCTTGTCGTCGTCACCCCAGTCGAGGTGGTAGTCCTTCTTGTTGCCGTGGCCGTCGTCGACGGAGATGTCCTGCTTGCCCTCCTTGTCGGGCTCGGACATCTCGATCGTGTTGTCGCCCTTCTTGACCGACACCGTGTCGGTGTCGTCGGTGTCCTTGATGGCCTCACCGGTCGTCGGGTCGATCGGGTACGGCTTTCCGGTCGACGGGTCGACCTCGAGGGGCTGGCCGGTGATCGGGTTCTTCCCGTCCTCGGGCTTCGCCGGGTCCCCGGTCGCGGGCGGCTCGGCCGCCGACGGCGTCGTGCTGCCGCCGCCACCGGTGCTGCCGCCCCCGCCGGTGGACCCGCCGCCGCCGTTCGAGCCGCCGCCCGTGTCGCCGCCGTTCCCGTTGTGCGTGTCGCCGCCGCCCTTGTCGCCGCCGCCGTCGTTCTTGGCCTCGGTGAGCTGGTTGCGGTAGCCGTCCATGAACCGCTCGAGCGCGCCGAACTGCTGGTCGATCGTGTCCTTGGCGGACTTGCAGGAGCCGTTGAAGGCGTTGATCAGGCCCTGGTACTCGGTCGCGAACGCGCCGTCACGCCAGTAGCGGCAGACGTTGCGGCCGTACTCCTTGTTCTCGTCGTTGAAGCCGCAGTCGTCGTTCTGCAGCCGCTCGGCGAGGTTCGTCTGGTTGCCGTTCTTCGCGTTGACGGCGTCGACCCAGCCGGCGACCTTCATGAAGTCGTCGAACTCGTCGGTCTCGCCGTTCGCGATCTTGAGGACGTCCCGCGCCATGGTGATGTCGGCCTGGGCGACGGTCGTGCGGTGCAGCTGCAGGACCTCGTCGACCTTCTTCTTGACGGCGTCGTAGACGTGCGTCACGGTCTGCGGGATCAGCTTCGCGGCGCCGTCGATCTGCTGCGAGAGCTCCTTGGCGTGCGGCTTGATCGTCTCGTCGTACTTGATCTCCGCCGCGTTCGCGCCCTTGCCCTTCCACTCCCCGAAGAGGGTCTGGAGCTCGGTGTCGCTCTTGCCCAGCGAGTCTTCGACGACCTTGTGGGCCTTGGCGAGGTCGTCGGCCTCGGTGAGGAACTTCTGGAACTGGATGCCGCGGTTCTCGTGGAACTTGTCCTTGAGGTCCTTCTGCGAGTCGATGTGGCCGGACCCGCCCTTGATCTTGTTCCAGATCTCGTCGGTCCACTGCACCAGGAAGTCGACCGTGACGTTGCCCTGGTCGAGCATTTCGTCGGAAGTCTTCGCGCCGGCTCCCAGCGTGGGCGTCGCGATTCCGTCGAGGTTCTTCTTCGCGGTGTTCTTGCGGTCGGTCTGTGCCTGCTGTTCCTTACCCTTGGCCTGCGACTCCTGCTTCGCCCGCGCGACGATTTCGTCGGTGTCGTCGTTTTCGAAGACCCGGTAGTCGCCGCCGTCGTCGGAGTAGTTCTCGATGTACTCCTTGGCGTACTTCTCTTCTTCGTCGTTGAAGTTGAAGGTGTTGCGGTCGTACTCCTCCATGAGCTCCGTCTTCGTCTCCATGGAGACGTTCGGGTCATCGAGGATCTTCTTGACTTCCGCCCAGTCGGCCATTACTTGCTCCCCGCCGCGTTCGCCTGCGCACCGGCGTTCGATTCCTGCGCGGAGTACTTCGAGCCGGCCGTGCCGATGCCGCTGCCGAGGTTCATCAGCGCGTTCGACAGCCCGGTCATGCCCGCGCCGATCTCGTCGATCCCGGACTTGTACTTGGAATAGCCATCACCGTGGACACGGCCGAAGTCCGCCTGCGCGATTTCGGTGGGCGCGACCTTCTTGGCCTCGGCGGCCGGGTCGTCCGCGACGTCGTTGAGGCGGATCTGCGCCCGCGTCATCGCCTCGGAACTCGCTTCGTAACCGTCTGGCATGGTCGGCTTTCCCCCTTCGATCCACAGCCCCTGTTCCGGGTGTCAAGACTGTGACGCACCCGGACGCCGTTCGGTGCCGTCGCAGATGCACACAGAGTCTAGCGTTCGGCCGGGCGGCCTACCTGGGCTTTGCCCAAGTGCACTCACCCGGTGGGGTGCTGCGCGGCGAGCGCTTCGGAAATGACTTCCGCGACGCCGCGGACGTCCACCAGGCGGTCGAGCTCGTCCAGATCCACGGACACGCCGTAACGGACCTCGACCCTGGCGAGCAGCTGGACGCGCTGGCGGGACGTCATGCCGATGTCGTCGAACGGTGTTGTGTCGGTCAGCCGCTCCGGCGGCAGTTCCAAGGCGCGGCAGACGATCGTCCGGATCTCGTCGGCGTGGGCGGCGGCCGGGTCAGTCATGGCGCCCATTCTCGCCCCACCAGCGGTCGCGGGCCGCGGCGCGGGACACCTTGCCGCTGGACGTCTTCGGCACCGCGCCCGGCGGGACCAGCCAGAGGGCTCTCAGCGGCAGGTCGTGACCCGCGGACACGGCCCGCCGGACCGCCGTCTCGACGCCGTCGTGGCCGGTGCAGCCGACGACCACCGCCACCCCCTCGCCACCGCCGTCCCGCACCGCGAACGCGGCGACGCGCCCGGCCCGGACGTTCGGGTGCGCGGCTTCGACCGTGGCCTCGATGTCCTGCGGGTGGTGGTTGCGGCCGTCGACGATGATCAGGTCCTTGAGCCGGCCGGTGACGTACAGCAGGCCGTCGTTGACGAAGCCGAGGTCACCCGTGCGGAGCCAGCCGTCCTCGGCGAAGGGACCTTGCCCCCAGTAGCCGTCCGCGATGTTCGGGCCGGACACCCAGATTTCTTTGTCGACAATTCGGATCCGCTGGCCGTACGGCCTCCCCACCGAGACCAGCTCACGCCCGTCGAACGTCGTGACCGTCGGGCCTTCGTCGCCCGCGCTGGCGACGAACACCGTCGCCTCGGCCAGGCCGTAGCACGGCTTGAGCGCGGTGCGCGGCAGCCCGAACGGCGCGAAGGCGCGAGCGAAGGCGTCCACGGTGGCCGCGCGGATCGGTTCGCTGCCGTTGAGCACGGAGTTGACGTGCGAAAGGTCGACGTCCGCCAGTTCCCCCGCCGCCTCCGCGGCCAGGTCGAAGGCGAAGTTCGGCGCGGCGGTGATCGCGCCGGGGTGCTCGGCGAGCAGCCGGATCCAGCGCAGCGGGTCGCGCACGAACTCCATCGGTGTGAAGAACACCGAGTGCGCGCCGAGGAAGACCGGCGTGCCGACGAGCAGCACGAGCCCCATGTCGTGGAAGAACGGCACCCAGCCGGCGAGGTTTGTCGACGCGTCGGCGTGGTAGCACTCGGTGGTCTGCCAGCAGGCCGCCACCAGCGCGCGGTGCGAGATCACCGCGCCGGCCGGGCGGCGCGTCGAACCCGACGTGTACTGCAGGTACGCCGGGTCGCTCATCGCCACCTCGGCGGGCGGCTCGGTCTCGTCGGGCTCTACGTTCTCGATCGCGAGCACGACGTCCGGCGGCGCCGGGACCTTCTCCAGGAGGTCACCCGAGGTCAGGCAGGCCGCCGGGGTGGCGTCCGCGAAGGCCGACTCGATCCGGGCGCGACCGGTCCGGCCGGTCGGCACGGACAGCGGCACCGCGACGCGGCCCGCGTAGAGCGTGCCGAGGAAGGCGACGACGTACCCGAGGTCCTGGCGGGCGACGATCGCCACCCGGTCGCCCGGCCGCGTGAAGCGGCGCAGCTCGCGCGCGACCCCGCGGACGCGGTCGAGCACCTGCGGCCAGCTCAGGGTGTGGTCGGCGGGACCCGGGAAAGTGCGGCACGTGAACGCGGGGCGGTCTTCGGCGGCGTTGCGGAGCAGGTAGTCCGTGAACGGGGTGGTCAGGACCTCTTCCGGGACGTCTGCGGGCGGCACGGCCTCATCCTGCCCTACCGTGGGCAGGCGATGGACGAGTTCGAGCGGCACGGGATCGGCCTGGTCTCCGGCCGCGACGCGTGCGTGCACGCCCTGCGGTCCCCCGATCTGACGTCCGATCCAGGTGGCGGCTCGCCGAGCGTGCTGCTGCGCGACGGCGAGGGTCACGCCCGGGTGCGCGGGGTGCTGCGGGAGATCATCGCGGACCTGGAGCCGCTGCCCGGCTCGGTGATCGCGGCGATCGAAGCCGTGGTGGCCGGGCTGGGGTCGTCGTTCGACCTCGTGCGCGACTTCGCGCGGCCGGTGGCGGGCGCGGTGACGTCGGCGGTGCTGGGCGTGCCCCTCGACGACGTCTTCCTCGACCACCTGGAGAAGACGACGGCGAACCTCGACGTCTTCGGCGGCGCCGACCGGGCCGGGCAGGCGTCGGCGTTCCGGCTCGCGGTGCAGCTGAGCCGGTCACCGGCCGGGCCGGGCGGCCTGACGGCGTTGCGGGACGCCCACGCGGCCGGCCGGCTCGACGAGGACGAGCTGATGCTGAACCCGGTGGTGCTGGCGCACGCCGCCTACGAGAACTCGCTGAACTTCCTGGCCTGCGCCGGGCTGGAGCTGGCTGCTTCGCCTTCCCCGGTGCGGGTCCGCGACCTGGTGACGTCGATCTGCCCGGCCCGGTACGTCCTGCGCTTCGGCCCGGACGGCCCGGTGGCGGTGCCCCTGACCGACGGGCTCCCGTTCGGCCTGGGACGGCACGCGTGCCCGGGTTCGGGCGTCGCGCTGGCCGAGGGCGAGGTCGCCCTCGGCGCGTTGGCGAAGCTCCTCGACGGCGGCTGCGAAGTCGGCGAAGTGGAGTGGAAGACCCACTCGGTGTTCCACGGCCTGGCCTCGGCGCAAGTGGTCGTGAGTGAGAAACAGGGTTAGAACCCTGTTTCTCACTCACGACGGGTTACGAGACCGCTGAGACGACGCCGGCCAGGCGGTCGGCCGCGGCCTGGGCCGTGGTCTGCGCCGTGGCCTCCACCATCACGCGGACCAGCTGCTCGGTGCCGGACGGGCGCAGCAGCACCCGGCCCTCCTCGCCCAGCTCGGCCTCGACCTCGCCGACGGCGTCGCGGACCTCGCTGGAGTCCGCCACCGCCGCCTTGTCCGCGACCGGGACGTTCACCAGGACCTGCGGCAGCCGGTTCATCACGGCCGCCAGGTCTTCGAGGGACTTGCCCGTCTCGGCCATGCGGCTCATCAGGCGCAGCGCCGTGAGCAGGCCGTCGCCGGTGGTGGCGTGCGCCGGCAGCACGACGTGGCCGGACTGCTCGCCGCCGAGGGCGAAGCCGCTCGCGCGCAGCTCCTCGAGGACGTACCGGTCGCCGACCGCCGTCGTGACGACCGCGATGCCGTGGGCCTTCATCGCCAGGTGCAGGCCGAGGTTGCTCATCACGGTCGCGACCAGCGTGTCCTTGACCAGCTCGCCGGACTCGGAGAACGCGAGGGCCAGCACCGCCATGATCTGGTCGCCGTCCACCAGCTCGCCGGCGGAGTCGACGGCCACGCAGCGGTCGGCGTCGCCGTCGTGGGCGATGCCGAGGTCGGCGCCGTGCTTGACGACCGCCTCGCGCAGCTTGTCGGGGTGGTTCGAGCCGCAGTGCTCGTTGATGTTGACGCCGTCCGGCTCCGCGTACAGCGCGACGACCTCGGCGCCGGCACGGCGGTAGACCTCGGGGGCGGCGGCCGACGACGCGCCGTTCGCGCAGTCGACGACGACCTTCAGCCCGGCGAGCGAGTGCGGCGTGGCGCCGAGCAGGTGGGTGGCGTAGCGGTCGAGGGCGTCGTCGACGTCGTGGACGCGGCCCACGCCGGCGCCGGTCGGGCGGACCTTGCCGGCCGCGATGCCGGCTTCGATCTCGTCCTCGATGCCGTCGGGGAGCTTGTGCCCGCCCGAGGCGAAGAGCTTGATGCCGTTGTCGGGCATCGGGTTGTGCGACGCGGAGATCATCACGCCGAGGTCGGCCTCGAGCGAGCCGACCAGGTAGGCGACGGCCGGCGTCGGCAGCACGCCGACGCGGAGCACGTCGGCTCCCGCGGAGGTGAGGCCCGCGACGACGGCGGCTTCGAGCATCTCGCCGCTGGCGCGCGGGTCGCGGCCGACGACCGCGACCGGCCGGTGCGAGCGGTCGTGCGCGGCGAGCACCCGGGCGGCGCTGGCCGCCACCGCCAGCGCCAGCTCCGGCGTCAGCTCGGCGTTGGCCAGGCCACGGACCCCGTCGGTACCGAACAGGCGTGCCATCGATCGACCTCCTCAGTGTGGTTGCGGCAGCGCAACCGACCACGACAACGTAGCGGCCCTCCCGGGCCGCGCTACCCCTGGATGTCGCTCCGGACCCCCGAAACGACACAGGCTCGTTCGTCACCAATCCGACCACTGTCACGGCCGAACCGGCCCTTGGCAACGGCTGCGTGCCGCTCGGGGGCCGGCCTGCTTTCGGCCGGATCGGTAACCCCGGTAAAAACGCCGAAGCGCCCATCCGATGGACGGATGGGCGCTCCGGTGGGTTGCGCCAGAGGCGCGATCAGCGCTTGCTGTACTGCGGGGCCTTACGGGCCTTCTTGAGGCCGTACTTCTTCCGCTCCGTGGCGCGCGCGTCACGGGTCAGGAAGCCGGCCTTCTTGAGGGCCGGGCGGTCGTCGGCGTCGACCTCGATGAGCGCGCGGGCGATCGCCAGGCGCAGCGCGCCCGCCTGACCCGAGACGCCGCCACCGTGCAGGTTGGCGAAGATGTCGAACGAGTCCGGCTTCTCGACCAGGACCAGCGGGTCCTTGATGAGCTGCTGGTGCACCTTGTTCGGGAAGTACTCCTCGAGGGTGCGGCCGTTGAGCTTGAACTCGCCGGTGCCCGGGACGACCCGGACGCGGACGACGGCTTCCTTGCGGCGACCGACGGTCTGCGCGTTGCCGCCGGCGGCACGCGACGGGCGCGGCGCGGCAGCGGACTCGCTGGTCGCGACGGGCGTCTCGCTGGTCGAGACCGGCGTCTCGCTGGTGGCGACCGGCGTCTCGCTGGTGGCGACGGGGGTCTCGCTGGTCTCGACGGCGCCGGTCTCGGTCGCCTCGGTCGTGACCTCGGCGGTCTCGGTCTCGGTGCTGGTCACAGACTGTTCCTCACTCACTGCGCGACCTGCGCGATCTTGGTGATCTCGCGCACCTGCGGCTGCTGCGCGGTGTGCGGGTGCTGCGGGCCGGCGTAGACCTTCAGCTTCTTCGCCTGGGCGCGGCCGAGCTTGTTCTTCGGCAGCATGCCCTTGACGACCTTCTCGAGAAGGTGTTCGGGCTTGGTGTCGAGCAGCTCGCCGAACGAGCGCTTCCGCAGGCCGCCCGGGTAACCGCTGTGCCGGTACGCGAACTTCTGCTCGCGCTTGTTTCCGGTGAGCGCGACCTTCTCGGCGTTGACGATGATGACGAAGTCACCGGTGTCCACGTGCGGGGCGTAGGTCGGCTTGTGCTTGCCGCGCAGCAGCGTGGCGACCTCGGTCGCGAGCCGGCCGAGCACGACATCCTCGGCGTCGATCACGTGCCAGGCACGAGTGACGTCGCCGGGCTTGGGGCTGTACGTGGGCAAGGGTCTACCTCGTCGTCAACATTGCGTGTGGGTTCTGTGCGGGCCTAGCGCGCTGATGCGCCGCAACGCACAACGACATATGAAGATACCCCCACGTCCGCCGCGGCCACGCATCGGGGGTGGGTCCAGGGGCCGGAACAGTCCCGGCCCGGGGCGACTCTACCCGGTTTTCCCGCCGAAGTGCCTGCACTCGCCGCCTCGACACGCGAGGATGAGACGATCCGGGCGACACAGCGCTTTCCATCGGATGCAGGGGACGGCGATGAGCAAACGACCGACGGTGATCTTCGTCCTGGCGGCCGTCCTGGCCCTGGTCAGCGCCTGCGGCACGGCCAAGGCGGGCACGGCGCTGCCGAAGGGCGACGACGCGGCGGACTACGTCGGCGGCAAGTTCGAGCAGGTCATCGGCAAGCTCGGGGACGCCATCACCGACACGCGCGACGTCACCAACTCGCTGGACGCCTACTTCAAGTTCGACGACAAGTGGATCCACAGCACCGTGACGTCGGCGCGCACCGGCAGCCCGGAGAGCCGGGCGGTGCGGCACCGGTCGCAGAAGAACCCCGACGAGATCATCGACACGTACACGCCTGCCGACGGCGCGGTCGAGTACACCTACCTCGGCCCGATGTACGTCCAGAAGGGCGTCTCGCCGACGGCGTGGGTGTCCATGCCGAAGCCCGAGGCCGGCCTGATCCTGCCGTGCGCCTGGGGTGGCGTGCTGACCCCGTGCCGGATGGCGGACTCGACCGTGGACGCCTACCAGGCCGACAAGCGCGCGGTCCGCGGCGCCAAGAGCCTCGGCGACGGGAAGACCGCGCTGACGGTCAACGTGCCGTTCGAGATCTTCGTCAAGAACAAGGTCGAGATCCTGCCGCAGAGCATCGTCAGCCAGGTCGGGCCCGAGCTGAAGAAGGCCATGGTGCCGACCACGATCACGCTGAACCCCGACGGCAGCCTGGTCTCGTTCGTGATGGACGCCAAGTTCTCCGGCGACGGCCACCAGCTGGAGCTCAAGTACGACTTCCGGTTCACCGGCAAGGCCAGCCTGCAGGACATGCCGAAGCTGCCGGACGCGTCGCAGATCACGGTGCTGCCCGACCGGGCCGCCATGGACGACTTCTACCGCCGGCTCGGCGAAGCGCAGGGCAGCTGAACCGTGGCCACGACCCGAGGTGACCTCCGATGACACCGCCGTCCCAGCCGCCCGACCCGCAGCAGCCGCAGTGGTGGCAGCCGCCGGCGAACCCGCCTCAGCAGCCGGGTGCCTGGCAACCCGAACAGCAGGCGACCGGCCCGCACGCCGGGCAGTGGCAGCAGAACGCGGACCCGGGCGCGGCGTCGGGTTCCTACACCGGCCAGTGGAACCAGGCGCAGCAGCCCGGCACCAGCGGGTCGTTCTCGGGCCCGTGGCAGCCGGGACAGCCCGCCGGCGGGCCGTGGCAGCCACCGTCCCAGCCGACGCCCCAGCAGCCGGGCACGCCCGGTGGCGGGTGGCCGGCTGCTGGGGCGTCCGGGCCGCCGGGACAACAGCAGTACGGCGGCGGGTTCCAGCCCACGCAGTACGGCGGCCTCGGCGCGTTCGCCGCCGAGCCGGGGAAGAAGCCGAAGTCGAAGAAGCCGTTGCTGATCGCCGGAGCCGTCGTGCTGGTGCTCGTCGTCGGCGGCGGGGCGGCGTGGCTCCTGGGCGCGTTCCGCGGGAACGTGCTCGAGCAGCAGTCCCTCGAGGACGGTGTGGTCAAGGTCCTCAACGAGAACTACGGCGAGCCGGACGTGAAGAACGCGCAGTGCCCGGCGAACGAAGCCGCCGAGAACGGCACGACGTTCGACTGCACGGTGAAGATCGGCGGGCAGGACAAGAAGGTGACGGTGCGGGTGCTCAACGACCGGCCCGAGTACGAGGTCGGCGCACCGCACTGAGTTTCCCTTGGCGCGCAGGCTCTGTTGTCCGCAAAGGACTCTGTTGCCATAAACGAAAACGGCGGGCCCCGCACCGAAGTGCGGGCCCGCCGTGGTTTCCGGGACTACCGGCTCAGAACAGGCCTTCGACGGCGGTGTCCGTCGACTGGTAACCGTCGGCGATCTGCGGCAGGGCGGCGGCGATCTGCGCCAGAACCTGCTTCAGGTCCTCGAACTTCTGGTCCCAGGTGCGCTGGGCCTGGTCGTACTGCTCCTTGGCGGAACCGGTCCAGGTGGTGATCAGCGGCTTGAGGTCGTCCTTGAGGCGGTCGAAAGCCTGCTGCAGCTCGCCGCCGGTCTGCTGGCAGTCGTCCGCGGCAGCGCGGATGGTGGCGTAATTGACGACAATGCCGGCGTCACTGGGCATGATGCGCTCCTTCTGTGCTGAGAAAGTTCAGGTGGGTGAAAAGAAAAGTTCCGGTGTGACGCTCAGCCGAGCGCGTCGAAACCACGGTTGACCGCGCCCAGGATCTCCTGCTGCTGCTGCTCGGACTTCTCGTACTTCGAACCGGCCTCGCGGAGCAGTTCCGCGATCTTCTGGAGGGCCTGGTTCATCTGACGAGCGTCGTCGTCGAAGCGCATCATGACGTGGTCGAACGCCTTCTGGGCCTCGCCCTGCCAGCCGGCGCGGGTGGCCTCGATGCGGTCGCGCAGCGTGGACAGGTTGGCGTCCATGCCCGCGCGGACCTCGGTGACCTTGCCCTCGGCGTCGGTGAACTGGGCAACTGTCCCTGTGAATCCGGATCCAGCCATGGTTGGAACCCCCTTCTGAAGAGTGGTTGTCCGTACGAAGCTCGTTCGTTTGTACGGCCCTACGACGCAGACATTGCCATGCCCGGTTCCCCCTTGTCGTGCTTTGCCCGCAAGTAGTTGCTTGCGTGAACGCTCGTGCCGGGAACCGATCGCCGCGAGTATTCCGCGAGTGCCACGAACCGGCGAAGCGTCACTCGGAAAAGTGTTCTCCACCAGCGTGGTTAGCACACGCACAGCGATCGCCGGACGCCTTCACCGATCGCGTCCCATGATTCGCATCTGGGAAAAGTCTTCGTCCTCGTCACCCGTTCGAGGGGCACGAGCGGAGGATTGCGAACGCGAAGGAACCGAATCGGCCGGATCCGGAACCGCCGGGACCGCCAGACCGCGGGCGCGGCGGAACCGCTCGGCGGCCGCGCGCAGGGTGCCGGGAGTCGGATCGCCGGACTTCGCGCCGCGGCCACTGCGCTTCAGCAGTTCGACGTTTTCGCTGTGGTGGCGCCGGCTGCGCGCCTTCGCGTTCCCGGTGACGCGCCGGGCGTGCGTCACCGCGTCTTCGCCGGTGCGCCGGAAGGCCGACGCGGCGCTTTCGAACTCTTCGGACGGCACCGCGTGCCTTCCTCTCTTCAGAATCTTGTTCAGCCGTCGGCCGGCGCAAGCGTCACCGCAAGCGGTCGGCTGCCGACCCGTAGCGCCGACCTGACCAGAATAAGGTTCTCAGTTGAGGATCTCGACCGTGCGCACGGCCTGCGTGCAGGCGGCGGCGACCCGGTCGCGCAGCTGCGACGTGGCGTACTGGCAGCCGACGTGGACCCGGATCCGGCCCTTCGCCACGACGTACCAGTCGACCTGGAGGTCGGGGCGGTCCTTCTTGATCTCGTGGTAGCCGATCACGGTCTTGCCCGCGTACGACAGGCTCGGGTTGAACGAGCTGTACTGGCTGGGCACGTCGTCCACGCCGGTCTTGATGTAGTCCACCAGCTTCTGCGGCTCCGCCGTCGCGTCGTAGTCCATGACGAACTCCTGGGCGACCAGGAGGTCGTTGCCGTCTCGGGACTCCTGCGGGTGGATGACGACCTGGCGCTGGGCGACCCGGTCGTCGGTCTGCACCCAGTCCTCGGGCGAGACGAACTTGAAGTCGTACTGCGAGAGCGTCCGGCCGGTCTCGGCCTGGCTCCCGGAGTCGCTGAACACGACGATCCCGGTGACGACGAGCGCGGCCACGACGACCACGGCACCGGCGACGATCCCCCAGAGCTTCCCGCGGCCGGGCTTCTTCTCCGGCTGCGCGGAGGCCCCACCGGGGCGGTTGCCCCCTGGGCCGCCCGGCGCGGACTGGCCGGCGGGCGGGGTCCACGGCGGCCGGGCCACCGGCTGTCCGTGGGGCGGTGACGGCGGCGGGGCCGCGCGGTTCGGGAACCCGTTGGACGGCGGGCCGGACGGCAGGCGCGGTGGCGTCGGCCGCTGCCCCGCGTCGCCGGGGCGGGGGGCGACGTCGCCGGGGCGGACGACCTCGGTGCGCTGCGCCGCCGGGTTGAGGGCGCCACCGGGCACCGCGCCCATCCGCGCCATCGCCTCGCCGGGCAGCGAGCCCGTGCGGTCCGGGTCCACCAGCACCGCCCGCAGCGCGCCGCGCGCGACCACGGTCTCGGGCTGGTCGAGGCTCGTCGGCACGACGCCGGTGCGTTCGTGCACCAGCCGCGAGATCATCGGGATCCGGCTCGACCCGCCGACCAGGAAGATCGCCGTGAGCTGCTTCGGCCGCAGGCCGGCGTCGCCGATCGCCGCGACCGTCAGCTCCACCGCGCGCCCCAGCGGCGCCGTGATGAGCCGTTCGAGGTCTTCGCGCGTCACGTGCGCGTCCGCGAACGGCGGCGGCATCGGCACGTCGGTGTAGGCGTGCCGGGACAGCGTTTCCTTGGCTCCCCGCACGTCCTGGCGCAGCACGCGGCGGCGGCGCCGGTCGACCAGCTCGCGCCCTTCGACGAGCTGGCGCCACGCGTCCTGGTCCGCCCCGGCCACGAGCGCGCCGACGTGCTCCAGCAGCGCCTGGTCGATGTCCGCGCCGCCGAAGGCCGGGTCGCCCCGGGTGGCCAGCACCTGGAAGCCGCCGCGTTGCGGACGGCCGGCACGGTCGCGCGCGTTGTCCGGCGGCAGCCGCCGCACGACGCTGACGTCGACCGTGCCGCCGCCGAGGTCCAGCACCGCCAGCGCGTCGCCGGGGCGGCCGCTGAACTCGACGGTGCGGTCGTTCGTCACGTCCTGCGGCGCGAACGTCGCCGCGTGGTAGACCGCCGCTGCGACCGGCTCGGGCACCAGCGCGACCTCGCGCGCCAGCCCGCCCGCCGCCTGCCGCAGCAGCCGGGTGCGGATGGCGCCCCAGTCCGCGGGGTGGGTCAGCACCAGCAGGTCGACCTCGGCCTCGCCGGCGAGGCGGCGCGCCTCGGCGACCGCGCGGCCCAGCACGGCGTGCACGACGTCGGTGACGCGCAGGACGCTGTCGCCGAGCAGCAGCTCGCCTTCGTCGATCCGGCGCTTCGGGTTCGGCTCGTACCGCGACGGGTCGACGGCCGCCTGCCGCTCGGCCTCCTGGCCGACGAACAGCGTGCCGTCCGCCGCCGCGAACACCGCCGAGGACATCAGCGGCTGGCCGTCGATCACCACGACCTGCGGATCGCGCCCGTTCATCGAGGCGACGACACAGGTGCTCGACGTCCCGAAGTCCACCGCAACCCGGACCGTCACCAGCAGCTCCCGCAGATTTTGTCGCGTTCCCCCGCGCCCGGCCGACAGGGCGCGCCCTCGCGAAGGAACCTACTCTTCGCCGCTGCGCGCCCCATCGCCGTACCTAGTCGGGCTGGATCCACGACACCTGGATCAGCTGCTTGCCGGCCTTGCGGGTCAGCAGGTTGCCCCGGCCCGGCGGCATCGCGCTGGCCTTGATGTTGCCGACCAGCGCACCCTCGTCCCGCGAACCGTTCATGACCATGCCCGGCGCCGCGATCTCCTTCAGCTTGCCGATGATCGGGTCGTACATCGCCTTGCTGGCACCACCCGTGCGGCGGACGACCACCAGGTGCAGGCCGACATCCTTGGCCTGCGGGAGGAAGTCGGAGATCTTCCGCAGCGGGTTGTTGCTGGAGGTGGCCACCAGGTCGTAGTCGTCGACCAGGATGAACAACTCCGGCCCCTTCCACCACGACCGCGTCTTCAACTGCTCCTGCGTGACATCCGGGCCGGGCAGGCGACGGGTCATCGAGTTGAAGACGTCGCTGACCATGCTTTCCAGCTGCGCCGCCGAGACCGCGTAGCCGAGCAGCGAGTCGCCCTGGACGAACCCGAGCATCGTGCGCCGGTAGTCGACCAGCAGGATCAACGCTTCCTTCGCGGTGAACCGCTCGGAGATACCGCGGGCGATCTGCCGCAACAGGTTCGTCTTCCCCGACTCGCCGTCGGCGAACGCGTAGAAGTGCGGTTCGGCGTTGAAGTCCAGGTAGATCGGCTGCAGGTCCTCTTCGTTGACGCCGATCGGGATCAGCTTCGAGTCGCGGTGCGCGTCGAGCTTCAGCACGTCCTCGTAGGTGATCATCTCCGGCAGCAGGCGCACCTGCGGCGCGACCCGGCCGCGCCAGGCGGCCCTGATCTTCGCCACCGCATCGGTCACGCCGGCCGCGATGGTCTCCGGGTCGCTCGACCCGTCGATCCGCGGCAGGCCGCCGAGCAGGTGCAGCTTCTCCCGCGTCAGGCCCCGGCCCGGCCGCCCGGTCGGGATGTTGACCGCGACCCGGCGGTCGATGTCCGACTCGGTCGGGTCACCGAGGCGCAGCTCGAACCGGGTCCCGATCATGTCCTTGATCGCCGGGCGGATGTCCGCCCAGCGGTTGGCGGCGATGATGACGTGCACGCCGTAGGACAGACCCTGGGTCGCGATGCGGGTGATCGTGGTCTCGAGCTCTTCGAAGTCATCCCGCAGGGCCCGCCAGCCGTCGACGACGAGGAACGCGTCACCGAACGGGTCCTGGTCCGCGCGGATCTCGCCGCGGCGCTTGCGGTTGCGGAACTCGGTCATCGAGTCGATGCCCATCGCCCCGAACCGGCCTTCCCGCTCGGTGAGCAGGGTGGTCAGCTCGGCCACGATCCGGCGGGCCTTGTCCGGCTCACGCCGGGCGACCGCGACACCACCGACGTGCGGCAGGTCCGCCAGGCCCGCGAGGGTGCCACCACCGAGGTCGAGGCAGTAGAACTGCGCCTCTTCCGGCGTGTGCGTCAACGCCATCGACATGATCAACGTGCGGAGCATCGTCGACTTGCCCGACTGCGGACCGCCCACGATCACACCGTGGCCGGCCGCACCCGAGAAGTCCGCCCACAGCGGGTCACGGCGCTGCTCATACGGCCGGTCGACGATGCCCAGCGGCACCTGCAGCCGGCTGTTGCCGAAGAAGCCGACCGGGGACAGGCCCCGGTCGTCGGTCGGGTTCAGGTTCGGCAGCAGCGTGTCGAGCGAGTTCGGGTCCTTCAGCGGCGGCAGCCACACCTCGTGCGCCGGCGGGCCCTGCCCGATCAGCCGCGAGACG
The DNA here is from genome assembly GCF_030182635.1 of Amycolatopsis ponsaeliensis. Lineage (NCBI taxonomy): Bacteria > Bacillati > Actinomycetota > Actinomycetes > Pseudonocardiales > Pseudonocardiaceae > Amycolatopsis > Amycolatopsis ponsaeliensis. The sequence goes on along the minus strand of NZ_JAPZLD010000021.1, from coordinate 44,236 downwards.
ATGACGTCCAGCTCGGACGGCTCGACCGCCTCTTCGGACTGCGGGGCCGCGGCCACCGGGGCTGCTTCGATCAGCTCCGGCTCCGGTTCCTTCGGCAGCTCCACGAAGTCCGGGACGAACAGCTGCGGCCGCTTGTCGGCGCGGACCACGGTCGCCGCCGGGCCCGCCGCCTGGATGCCGGCCGGGCGATAGGGGCCCGAGACGTAGGACGCCTTGAACCGCACCAGCGTCGACGTGTCGAACTTGAGGTACCCGCCACCGGGGACCGAGGGCAGCTCGAACGCGTCCGGCACGCCGATCGCGGCGCGGGATTCCGCCGCGGAGAACGTCTTCAGGCCGATCCGGTAGGACAGGTGCGAGTCCAGACCGCGCAGCTTGCCCTCTTCCAGCCGCTGGGAGGCGAGCAGCATGTGCATCTGCAGCGACCGGCCCAGCCGGCCGATCGCGACGAACAAGTCGATGAAGTCCGGCTTCGCCGCCAGCAGTTCGGAGAACTCGTCACAGACGATGAACAGTGCGGGCAGCGGGTCGAGGTCAGCGCCGTTTTCGCGGGCTTTCTCGTACTCCCAGACGTTCTTGAAGTTACCGCCGTTCTTCAGCGCTTCCTGCCGGCGGTTCATCTCGCCGGCCAGCGCGTCCTTCATGCGGTCGACCAGCGTGACCTCGTCCGCGAGGTTGGTGATGACCGCGGAGACGTGCGGAGCCTTGTCCAACCCCAGGAACGTCGCGCCACCCTTGAAGTCGACGAGGACGAAGTTGAGCGTGCTCGACGAGTGCGTGGCGAGCATGCCCAGCACCAGCGTCCGCAGGAACTCCGACTTACCGGAACCGGTCGCGCCGATGCACAGGCCGTGCGGGCCCATGCCTTCCGCGGCCGCTTCCTTGATGTCCAGCTCGACCGGCTGGCCGTATTCGCCGACACCGAACGGGACGCGGTAGCGGTCGCGGATCGGGCGGGGCCGCCACGCCTGCTGCACGTCGAAGGTCATCGGGTCGCCCGGGATGCCGAGCAGCTCCAGCAGCGACGGGTTGGACAGCAGCGGCTCTTCGTCGCCGACGTCCTGCCCGGCCGCGCCACCGACGCGGTACGGCGAGATCAGGCGGGCCAGCGACTCGGTCTCGACCAAGCTGAGGGTGTCCGGGCGGCCGAACCACTCGACACCGCCGGCACTGCGCGCACCGAGGCGGTCGGCTTCGACGACCAGCCGCAGGCCGCGGCGGGCGGCGAGGTTGCCGAGGGAGTCGGACAGGTCGACCAGCGTGACGCCGACCAGGCCCTCTTCGAGGACGATCTGCTCTTCGCGGGTGACCTCGGCGTCGTCGATGATGATCACGACGTGCGGCTGGTCCGGCGCCGGCGTGGCGTTGCGGGAGAACCGCTGGCGGTCACGGAGCTCTTCGTCGAGCCAGTTTTCGATCTGGGCCAGCGAACCGGCCATCATCCGCAGCTGGCCGATGCCGTCGGCCAGGGTCGGGTGCTGGGCGTGCGGGAGCCACTTCGCCCACTCCCACTCCTCCTTCGCCCGGCCCGCGGTGGCGACCGCGATCAGCACGTCGTCGGGGCTGTGGAAGGTGACCATCTGCGCGAGCATCGCGCGGGTCAGGCCGCGGGTCAGCGCCCGGTCGCCCTGCATGCTCACCGCGGCGAACCCGCGCAGGGTGATCTGGGTCGGCAGGTCCGGCACGATCGAGTGCGCGCGCACGAACCGGCGCAGCGCGAGGGTGGCGATCGGCTCCAGCTCGTCGACCGGCCCGGTCTGCGGCGGGACCAGCCGCGTCGCGAGGCGGTGCGAGCTGCGCCCGACGCGCAGGTGCAGGAAGTCCTGATCGTTCTGGCGGCGTTCCCACATGCGGCGGCTGGCGGCCAGCGACCACAGGGACTGGGGATCGGGGTGCACCCACTCGAGCGCGGCGCGCTGGTCGACCATCGCCTCGCGGGCGCGGTCGCGCATCTGGCCCAGGTAACGCAGGTAGTCCTTGCGGTCCTCGTCCATCTCGGCGCGCTTGGCGCCACCGCCCTTGCCGCCACCGCCGGCCATCATCCCGAGCGTGCCGACGACCATCATGCCGCCCATGGCCATCATCATCGGGTTCCGGTTGCTGGCCTGGAACATGAAGACCATCATCCCGAGCGACGCGACGATCATGACGATCGGCAGCGCCTTCATGACGATGTTGCCGGGGATGACCCGGGGCACCTCGGGCGGCGGCTCGAGGTGCACCTCACCGCCCGGCGGGCGTGGTGCCGCCAGCCGCGGCGACTTCTTGAACTGCAGCGTGCTCATCGAAGGACCCCTCATTCAAACTCGACGATGGCGGCCACCGCTTGGTGCGCGAACAACCTATCGAACGTCCTGATGGAATTCCGGCGGATGCCGTAACCAGCCCGTGAACCCTCGACCATCCTCGCAGGCGAGTGTACGGCCCGGCACCGACAGTCATGACCGTCTCGGCAATTCCTGCTGGTCATGAGCTGTCGGTGATCACAGTCTCAGGAGGGCGATGAGCGGGAAGAGCGGGAGCGTGGCGCCGGCGACCATGGCGGCGGGTGTGCCGTCACGACGACGGAGGCAGCCCGTACTACTGCGCCGGCTGGTACCACCAGTAGCCGAAGACCTGCCCGCGACCTGCCGTTGCCGGTGATTTTCGGACGTTCGATGATGTCGGCACCGGGGTTCGGTATAAGTTCCCCCGGGAGCAGTCTCGACCGAGCGGGGGCAGTGCAGTGGCTACGGGCACGACAGTTTTCAGCAGGGTGACGGTCGTCGCGCCCTCGACGCGGATCGACGTGGCCCTGCCCGCCGACGTCGCGGTCGCCGATCTCCTGCCGATGCTGCTGGACATGGCCAAGGAGTCGTCGCCGGACGGCGGGGCCCGCCACGGTGGCTGGGCGCTCGCCAAGCTCGGGGACGCCCCGCTCGACCCGAGCCGGACCCTGGCCTCGCTCGGCGTCGTCGACGGCGAGTTGCTCCAGCTGCGCAAGCGCAACGAGAACCCGCCGCCGCCGCTCTACGACGACGTCGTCGACGCCATCGCGGAGTCCTCCCCCGACAGCTTCCGCCCCTGGACCAAGGAGACGGCGAACCGCTTCGGGCACGTCGCGGGCGGGCTGGCGCTGGTCGCCGCCGCGTTCGCGCTGTTCATGAGCGGCTCGCTCTACGGCGGCACCGCGCTCGGCGCCGCCATCGCCGGCGGCATCGGCGCGATCGCGTGCGTCGCGGTCGGCGCGACGCTCGCCAAGGCCTACAACGCGGAAGCGACCGGGGTGCTCGTCGCCGCGGCCGGCGGCCTGCCCCTGGCGTTCGTCAGCGGCTTCTACATCGTGCCCGGGCTGTCGATGCGGGCCAACCTGCTGCTCGGCGCGGTCCTCGTGATCATCGTCGCGTCGGTCTGCATCATGGTCATCGGCGCGGGCATCACGACCTTCATCGCCGCGGCCACCGCGGGCACCTTCGGCGCGCTGGCCTTCCTGTTCGGCACGCTCGTCGCGCACCCGGCGGCCGGCATCGCGGCCGGCACGGTCGCGGTCGCCCTCGCGTGCATCTCGATCCTGCCGCGCGCCACGATCTGGCTGGCGAAGCTGCCGCTGCCGCACGTCCCGGGCAGCGCGGAGGAACTCAAGGAAGACTCGGGTTTCCCGGACTACCGGGCGATCGAGCGCCGCACGGCGATCGCGCACAACTACATGACCGGCCTGATGGTCGGCTGCGGCGTCACGGTCGCGGTGTCCGCGGTCATCGCCGCGAGCGCGCCCGGCGCGTTCGGGATCATCCTGGGCGTCGTCGCGACGCTCGTGCTGCTCCTGCGCGCCCGCGCGTACGCGAACGGCAGCCAGGCGGTCGCCCTGCTCACCACGGGCCTCGTCTCGGCGACCGGGATCGCGGTCGGCTGGCTGTTCACGGCGAGCGCGCAGAACCGCCTGATCTACGTCTTCGGCATCCTGATCCTGCTGGCCGCCGGCGCGCTCGTGGTCGGCGTGATCTTCCCGAACCAGCGCTTCTCGCCGCCGCTGCGGCGCACGGTCGAGATCATCGAAGCGCTCTGCATCGCCTCGGTGCTCCCGCTCGCCCTGGGTGTGATGGACCTGTACACGACCCTGCGGCACCTGAACTTCAAGTGACCGGATCGGGTGAATCTCGGATGGCAGTAGGACGGCGTTTCGGCGCCACCCGGCGGACCACGACCGCGTTGCTGACCGGCACGATCGGCTTCCTGTCCTCGGTGGCCGTCGCGGTGCCGGTGTGGGCGCAGCAGGCACCGGCCGACGGCTACTTCGCGACGCCGCCCCCGGTCGACATGAGCAAGCTGATCCCGGACTCCGGCCAGCCGGACAAGAAGTACAAGCCGAGCAAGGCCTGCGTCCAGCGCAGCACGCTCGGCCAGAACGTCATCCTGAAGAACCGGCCGTGGGGTCAGGAGTACCTGCAGATCTCGAAGGCGCAGGAAATCGTCAAGGCGGCGACGGGCAGTATCGGCAACGGCGTCAAGGTGGCCGTGATCGACACCGGCGTGACGCGCCACCCGTGGCTGCGCAACCTCCAGAGCGGCGGCGAGTACGTCGCGACGCCGACGAACGGCCAGCCGAAGGGGCTCGAGGACTGCGACGGCCACGGCACCGAGGTCGCCGGGATCATCGCGGCGAAGCCGGACAACCCGGAGGTCGGGTTCATCGGCATGGCCCCGGACGCGACCATCGTGTCCTACCGCCAGCTGAGCGAGAACTACGAGCCCGACACCTCGACCCCGACGCCGCCGGCGACCAGCAGTGGCACCCCGTCGTCGAGCACCAACCCGCCCACCGGGTCGGGGTCTTCGCTCCCGCCGAGCGGTGGCGGCGGCGCCGGGCCCGGTGACGGCGACCAGACCTCTCCCGGGCAGACCAACGGCGGGCGCCAGCTGGAGAAGGCCGGCACGGCGGGCACGCTGAAGACGCTGGCCGAGATCATCCGCGGCATCGCCGACCGCAAGGACGCCGACGTCATCAACATGTCGGTCGACAACTGCCGCACGGCGACGGGATCGATCACCGAAGGCGAGCAGCAGGTCCAGGCGGCGGTGCACTACGCGGCGCAAGCGGGCATCGTGATCGTCGCCGCCGCCGGCAACGCGACGGACACCTGCCCGCAGAACGACCAGCCGGACGCGAAGAAGCCCAAGACGATCGTGACGCCGCCGTGGTTCGCCGACGACGTGCTGTCCGTCGGGGCGATCGACGAGTTCGGCAGTGTGGCCTCGTTCAGCGTGCACGGCCCGTGGGTCGGCGTCGCGGCGCCGGGGACGAAGATCATCTCGCTCGACCCCGCCGAAGGCTCCAACAGCCTGGCGAACCTCACGTTCGAAAGCGGCGACAAGGCCAGCGAAATCCAGGGAACGAGCTTCGCCGCGCCGTACGTCGCGGGCCTCGCGGCCTTGGTCAAGGCCAAGTTCCCGAACCTCGACGCCAAGGGCATCATCAACCGGATCAAGGAGACGGCCCAGCACCCCGCCGCTCCGGGCGGCCGCGACAACTTCGTCGGCTACGGCGTCATCGACCCGGTGGCGGCGCTGACGCAGAGCCTGCCGTCCGAGGTCGGGAACCAGGCGCCGATCCCGCCCCCGCAGCTGGCCCAGCTCCCGCCGGCGAACGACCGCAACTCGACCCCGATGATCGTGGCGCTGGCCGGCACCGGCGGCGGTGTCGTGGCGCTGCTGATCACGCTGTTCGTGATGCGCACGATCCGCCGCAACCGGCCCGCGGAAACCGCTTCCCGACGCTGACGTTTCCCCGGCCCGCGGGCCGGGGAAACCGGGTCACTTCGCCGGCGGCGCCGGCGGCTTCTTCTGCGGCGGGTTCTCGTCCTCGCCGATCACCGGTGGCGCCACCATGCCCGGCTCGCCCAGGAGCTCCGTCGGTGTCGTCGTCGGGCGGGTCTTCGACTGGCGACGGCCCTGGCCGCCGCCTCCGCCGAACGCTCCGAAGCCCATCATCGGCATCATCGGGACTCCGCCCGACGTGCTGTTGTTGTCCTGCGCCTGCGGGGCCTGCTGCGGGGTCGCGTCGGCCGGCTGTGCGGCGTCCGGCGTGCCTGCTGCGGTGTGCTTCGGCTCCGCCGGGTCTCCGCTCGCCGACGACGGCGTGGTGACCTCGTCAGCCGAAGCCGCCGAAGCCGCCGAAGCTGCTGAAGCTGCTGAAGTCGCCGAAGCCGCCGAGTCGGAAGAACCCGGTTCCTCACCGGCGGAAGCGCCGTTCAAAGCCTCGTCCTGCAGCCGGAACCGCTCCTCCGGGTACCGGTGCGCGATCTCGATGCTCCGGGCGGTCGCGTCGGGGTCGTCGACGCCGTCGCAAAGCCGGTCGAACGCCTCGAGGACGTCGCGCGCGGTCTCGTACAGCGCCTTCGCCGACTCCTGCGTCTCCCGCAGCTGGACCCGCGCCCGTTTGGTGCCCCCGCTGGGCAACGTCATCGTCTCGGAGATCAGGTCCGCGGCGTCGACCAGCACCTCGACGAGGTCCACGACGACGTGGCGGAGCGTCGTCACCAGCTCGTCGAGCGCGCCGGCGAGGACGGTCATCGCCTCCTGGAGGTCGCCGCCCGCCGCGCCGATCTCGCGCATGTACGCGACGAACGCGTCGGCGTCCCGGCCCTCCCAACCACCGTCGAGACGGCCGAGGCCCTCGTCGAGCCGGGCGGACACCTCGGCCGCGGCACTCGCGGCCTGGCGCAGGCGCCCGGCTTCGGCGCCGAGGTCGCCCCAGCGGCCGATCAGCGGGCGGAAGTACGTCTCGACGGGATCGATCAGCCCGAGCTGGTGCGAGATATCGGTGAGGTACGCCAGGTACGGCTCGGCCGTCGCGGCGATCTCGTCGCCTTCCGCGTCCGGGGCGAAGGCCACCACGGGCGCGGCGGGCGCCGGGGCGGCCGGCTTGGCCAGCGGGTGCGGGATGGAGTCCGTGGCTTCCGGTTCGGCGAACATCATCCGATCTCACCGGCCCGCTTGATCAGCTCCGCGGCTTCGGCGTCATGCCCGCTGTGGCGGACCGTCACGTGCCGCAGCGCCTCCGCGGCCGACTTCAGGGCTTCGGCGCCGTCGACCAGCTGACGCCGCAGCGCGCCGGCCGCGCGGCCGTACGACTCGCCGAGCCCGATCTGCGCCCCCAGCGGCCCGTAGGACTCGCCGGAGACGCCTTCGCCCCCGACGATCGCCGCAGCCGCGTTCAGGTCGTCAGCGGCCTCCTCGGCCGTCCGGGCGTAGTCGGTGACGACCACGCCGTCCATCCTCAAGCCGGCCATGGCACCTCTCCGCTCACCAGAAGATCCTTCGAGCGTGTGACGTCCGGCGCCGCCCGATGGTTCCGCCTCAGCCGCCCGCCTGCGCGGTCGGGAACGAACCGGCGTTCGGGTCGATCGGCACCGAGTCGAACTGCTTGAGCACGTCCTGGGTGTTCAGCGAAGCCCCGGTCGGCAGCAGCCCGATGATCGACTCGGGCGCCGGCTGGCGGTTGCCCAGGCCGATCGCGTCCGCCGTCGTGGCGTCCGGGACGCTGTAGCGGATGCCGCGGTCGGAGATCAGCTGGATCGCGCCCTTGCCGAAGCTGGCCTGGCCGGTCGCGGACTGGACCACCGCGCCGAAGCCGGGCTGGAGGTAGAAGCCGTTGATCGGCACGCGGTTCGGGCCCGGCGTGGTGACCTTGGTCGTCGCGAACTTGGCGCCGCGGCTGTTCTGGCCGGGCAGCTGGGTTTCGATGTAGACCGACGTGTGGCCGTCGCGGTTGTCGCCGTCGCCGACCACCGACCAGCCGAGGCAGGCCACCGCCGAGTTCTTCGTCGCGTCGAGGACCGTCGGGACCGAACGCGGGAACTCGTCGACCGGGATGTAGCCCGCCTCGCCGGGCTGCAGGACGTGGACACCGGACAGCTTGTCGAGGCCGAGGTTGCGCAGCTCGCTCGCGCTGCCGTGCTTCGCGACGCGCATGACGTCGGCGACCGCCTGCGACACCCGCTGGATGCCGGTCGTGGTGATGGCCCAGTACTGCGGCTGCTCACCGGTGGGCTGCGTCGAGAAGACGTCGCCGGCGGTCAGCCCGCCGAGGTCGGCGGGGGGCGAGCCGTCCGCAACCTGCGGCGGGGTCAGGGGCGGGACCTCGGGGATCGCGTTGAGCAGCCCCTGCGTGATCTTCCGCGGCTTCTGGTTCAGCTGCAGCGCCGTCGAGACCGCGTTGCGGGTGTCACTGGCGTCGATCTCGGCGCGGACGGTGTTGGCGTTCGGGCGGTTCTGCGTGCTGGGCAGCCGGTAGACCAGGTAGGTCTTGCCGTTGTCCGCCTTCGCCAGCAGCGCCTCGTTGTCACCCAGCTCGGTGCCGAGGGCGCTCGGGGCGACGCCGCCGAAGACGTAGGTGTTGGTCTGGTTGAGGCTGTCCGGCACCGGCAGCGTCGGGTCGAGCTGGACTTGGTCGCACACCGCCCAATTGGGGGTAATCCGCTGGGAATCCGTCGGGATCAGCTGGGGCCCGTCCGGAATTCCGGTCAGTTTCCCGCGCGGAATGTCCTTCAGCTGGTCGTCGGAAACGACAGTGGGATTCTTCACAGCCGCGGGGGTCGCCGCGGCCGGGGCGGCCGCCGGCGCGGCGCCGGGGTTGTTGCCCGTCGGATTCTTCTGCTGGGCCAGCAGGAGAAGCCGCGCCGACGCGAGGTTGAACGTCGGGACGAGCATCTTCGGGTTGCCCATCACCACGTAGACCGTGCCGGACTGCTCGCCGATCACGATGTTGCCGGCCTCCGGGACCGACGGGGCCGGGCTGAGCAGCCCCCAGACGACGAACACGATCATGCCGAGGGCGCCGAGCACCACCCCCACGATCGTCGCCCTCGTGTGGGTGCGCATCGGGTCGTGCAGCATCACGGCGTCGCGCCGGACCAGCGCCGACTGCATCCGGCGCAGGACGAACTTGTACGCCTGAACCTGAGACTTAGTCGTGGGTGTTGATGGCATTCTCGACCTACAGCTCTCCCCGTCGCGGTACGGTTCCGCAGGATAGCCGTACGGGGACCGTCTGGTGTGGGGTTTCTACCAACTCCGGCTAGGGTCGGATTCCCCGGGACCCGGCTTCCGGGTACGCAGCAAGCACGAGGGGAAGAGAAAGCGCGGATGTCCGTCACCACTCCTCCACGTCCGCCTGGCCCGCCCGGGCCCCCGCCGTCCGGCCGCCCGCCGGGCCCGCCGCCGCGGCCCGGGAGACCCGGTGGGCCCGGCGGTCCGGGAGCTGTGCCGGGTGGCCCCGGTGGACCCGGTGGTGTTCCCGGCGGACCCGGTGGTGGCCCCGGTGGACCCGGTGGTGTTCCCGGCGGACCCGGTGGTGGCCCCGGCGGACCCGCCATGCCCCCGCGCGGCCCCGGTGGACCCGGTCCTGGTGGTCCCGGTGGACGTCCCGGCGGCCCGGGCGGCGGCGGTCCTGGAGGCCCCGGTGGGCCCGGTGGCCCAGGTGGACCTGGCGGTCCCGGTGGCGGCGGCCCCGGGGGTCCTGGCGGCCCGGGTGGGCCCGGTGGGCCCGGTGGCCCTGGTGGCCCGCAAGGACCCGACGACAGCGGCCCGGCCACTCCCCCGCCCAGCCCGGTGCGGATGGCGCCCCCCGCGCGGCGCCGGTCTTCGGGGGTGAACCTCGGCCCGCTCCCCGTGGCGAACCTCGTCGTGCTCGAGGTCGGGCTCGCGGTCGGGCTCGTGCTGCTCGCCATCAACATGTCGATGAAGTACGTCGCGATCGGCGTCGTCGGCTTCGCCCTGATCGTCGCGCTGCTGCGCTGGCGCGGCCGCTGGTTCACCCAGTGGATCGGGCTGACGATGCGCTACTCCTTCCGCTCGCACGACCGCGTCGCGGAGCCGCTGCCGCCGAGCACGGTCGAGGAGCTGGCCGCCGAAGAGACCACGGTGACCGGCCCGGACGACGCCCGCGTCAACCTGCTCCGGATCGCCGTGCCGGACCTCGTCGTCGCGCACGGCGTCGACCACGAGCGCCAGCAGGTCGGGCTCGCCTGGAACGACGGCACGTGGACGGCGGTGCTGCTCGTCGAGCCGACGCCGGCGCTGATCACCCAGGCCGGCGGCGCGCCGAGCCTGCCGCTGTCGGCGCTCGCGCCGTGCCTCGAAGACCGCGGTGTGGTCCTCGACTCGATCCAGATGATCTGGCACTGCTACCCGGGCAGCGCGGCTCTGCCTGCGGATTCGCCCGCGTTGAGCTCCTACATGGAGGTGCTCGGGCCGCTGCCCGCGGCGGCGCGGCGGACGACGTGGGTCGCGATCCGGCTCGACCCGAAGCGCTGCCCGGCGGCGATCCGGGAGCGCGGCGGCGGCGTCGTCGGCGCCCACCGCGCGCTGATCGGCGCGCTTTCGCGGGTGCGCAACGCACTGGAGTCGCAGGGCGTGCCGACCCGGCCGCTCGACCCGGACGAGCTGCTGCGCGCGAGCATTTCGGCCGCGGAGCTGACGGCCGTCGCCGGTTCGCCCAGCAAGGTGACCCTGCAGGAGCGCTGGTCCGGCGTGACCGCGGCCGGCATCGGCCACGCGAGCTACGCGATCACCGGCTGGCCGAAGGGCAAGATCGCCGGCAGCCTGGACGCGCTGACGAGCGTCCGCGCGCTGTCGTCGACGCTCGCGATGTCGATTTCCCCGGCGTCCGACGAGGGCAAGATCGGGCTGCGCGGCGTGGTCCGGCTGAGCGCGCGCAACCCGCGTGAGCTCGACGCCGCCGACCAGCGGCTGCAGGGACTGTCCGAGCGGCTGGACGTGAACCTGACGCCGCTGCGCGGGCTCCAGGTCTCCGCGTTCGCCGCGACGTTGCCGATCGGAGGAACAGCATGAGCTCCCGCGTCCGTGACGCCGGGCAGAACACCGGTGTGGCGCCGGAGTTCACGGTGGACCCCGCCATGCTCGACGCGGTCAGCCCCTCGGGCGACCGCGGCGGCATCGTGCTCGGCTCGGGCCTGAAGGGCGAGCCACTGACGATCTCGGCGCTGCGCTCGACGCCGACCCGCATCGTGCTGGTGGGCGGGCTGTACCTGGCCCGCCAGGTCGCGATGCGCGCGATGGCGGTCGGCGCGTGGGTGGTGGTCGCGACCGGGCGCCCGACCGAGTGGCAGGTGCTGTCCCGGGCGGCCGGCAGCCGCGACGGCCGTCCGTCGCCGCTGGTGCAGATCCGGCGGTTGTCGCCGGTCGAGCTGCCGCGGCCGTCGGAGGACGCACCGCTGCTGGTGGTGACCGACGGCGGCCCGACCCCGCAGGACCTGTTCCCGCCGCGGTCGCCGTGGCAGACGACGGTGTACGTGCTGCCGTACCTGCACCCCCAGGCGGGCGTGACGGCGAACGCGGCGGACCTGGTGCTGATGCAGCGCCTCCCGGCCGGCCAGGCCGAGCTGGCGGGCCGCATCTGGAACCTGCCGCCGCAGATGATGCGCCAGCTGACGATGCTGAAGGACGACCAGGTGGTGGCCCTGGGCCGCAACCTGTGGCGGCCGCTGCGCCTGGTGACGACGGGCAAGGAGCAGCAGCTCCTGGGCCCCGTCCGCCGCGGCGACTGAGGCTTTGCCCATGAGGGGCACCTTCATGGCTCTTAAAGCCATGAAGGTGCCCCTCATGGCGTTTGGCTAGGCGTCCGGCTGGGAGGCGCTGCAGATCCAGTTGCCGGAGGCGTTCTTCAGCAGCCTCGGCGGCGTGTTCACGAAGTACGCGTTGACCTGGCGGTGGTTGCCGTCGTGCCAGAGCGTTTGCTCATCCCAGGGGCCGTAGCAGTCGGTGTAGTGGCTGCCGTTGTCCCAGTCCACGTGGATCAGCGCGAAGGTGTTGGCGCAGTGCCGGTAGTGCGCGTCCATGCCCTGCGAGCTGTACCCGCAGGGGAACGGGATCGGCGCCGCGGCGGCCGTGACGGGGAGCATCAGCGCGGCACCGAAAGTGGCCACGATTCCCGCGCTGATGCGACGAAGACTTGTCGACATGCCTCGAACATGCCACATCCTGGGCCGCACGCTCGCCGCCTTCACCTGATCCGTTGATCTTGTCAGGGTGACGTGCGGACGTTCCTCGTCTGCTCCGCCCGGGCCGCCAGTTCGGCGTCCGGCGGGTAGTCCACCGCGGTCAGCGTCAGGCCGTGCGCGGGCGCCACCGCACTGTCGCGCACTCCACTGGCCAGCACCTCCGAAGGCCAGTCGCGCCCTCGGCGGCCGTCGCCCACCAGGAGCAGGGCGCCGACCAGGCTGCGGACCATCGAGTGGCAGAACGCGTCCGCCGAGACCGCCACCTCCAGCAGGTGCTCGTCCACCCGCCGCCACTCCAGGCGCTGCAGCTCGCGGATCGTCGTGCCCGTGTCGCGCTGCTTGCAGTACGCCGCAAAGTCCTGCAGGCCCAGCAGGGACGACGCCGCCTCGTTCATCGCGTCCGTCGACAGTGGACGATTCCAGGCCAGCGTGTCGTTGCGGCGCAACGGGTCCACGCCCCACGGCGCGTCGGACACGCGGTAGCGGTAGTGCCGGCGCACCGCGGAGAACCGCGCGTCGAAACCCTCCGGGGCCACCCGGGCGCCCAGGACCCGGACGTCACCGGGCAGGAGGCGGTTCCAGCGGCCGGCCATGCGGGTCAGGTCCGGGATGCCTTCCGGGGACACCGGAATCCGCCCGGAGGACTCCGCGAGCGGCACGACGTCGACGTGCACCACCTGGCCCGTCGCGTGCACCCCGGCGTCCGTGCGGCCCGCGACCACCACGGACTTGGGCACCGAAGCCCCCGGCGGCTGCCGGTGCAACGCCTCTTCCAGGACGCCCTGCACCGTGCGGCGCGACGGCTGGCGGGCCCAGCCCGAGAAGTCCGTGCCGTCGTAGGAGACGTCCAGGCGCAGACGAACGAGCCCGCCCTCCCCAGCGGGAGTGGCGGGCTCGTCCGGTGTCGAATCGGCCGTCAGGACGTCAGTCCTTCTTGGCGTCCGCGTCCGCGTCGTCCGAAGCCGGAGCTTCGGTCTCGGCGGCGGTGTCCGTGTCTTCGGCAGCCGGAGCCTCTTCGGCGGCGGGCGCCTCGGTGGTCTCCTCGGCGACCGGAGCGGCGGCCTTCTCGTCCTTGGCGAACTTCGTCTTCCGAGCGCGCTCGGCTTCCGAAGTCACGGTCTTCTCCGGCACCAGTTCGATGACCGCCATCTTGGCGTTGTCGCCCTTGCGCGGCATCGTCTTGGTGATCCGGGTGTAGCCACCGTCGCGCTCCGCGAAGTGCGGACCGATCTCGGCGAACAGCTTGTGGACGACGTCCTTGTCACGGACGACGCGCTGAACCTGACGACGGTTGTGCAGGTCGCCCCGCTTCGCCTTCGTGATCAGCTTCTCGGCCAGCGGACGGACCCGCTTCGCCTTCGCCTCGGTCGTCGTGATCTTGCCGTGCTCGAACAGCTGCGTGGCCAAGTTGGCCAGGATCAGCCGCTCGTGCGCGGACGACCCGCCGAGCCGGGCTCCCTTGGTAGGGGTGGGCATTGGTTCTCCTACTAGTTCAGCTCGCAGCGTCCAGGCACAGAGCCCTAGAGCTGCTCGGTCTCTGCGTAGTCCTGGCCATCGTCGTGGCCGTCCGAAATCCCGTCGGCGATGCCACCGACACCCTCCGACCAGCCTTCACCGTCGTAGCTGGCGGCAGCCGCGGTCGGGTCGAACCCGGGCGGGCTGTCCTTCAGCGCGAGGCCGAGGCCGACGAGCTTGAGCTTGACCTCGTCGATCGACTTGGCGCCGAAGTTGCGGATGTCGAGCAGGTCCGCCTCGCTGCGCGAGACGAGCTCGCCCACCGTGTGGATGCCTTCGCGCTTGAGGCAGTTGTACGACCGGACGGTGAGGTCCAGGTCCTCGATCGGCATCGCGTAGGCGGCGATGGTGTCCGCTTCCTGCGGCGACGGGCCGATCTCGATGCCCTCGGCGTCGACGTTCAGCTCGCGGGCGAGACCGAACAGCTCCACCAGCGTCTTGCCGGCCGACGCGACCGCGTCGCGCGGCGTGATCGACGGCTTGGTCTCGACGTCCAGGATCAGCTTGTCGAAGTCGGTGCGCTGCTCGACACGGGTGGCCTCGACCTTGTACGTCACCTTGAGCACCGGCGAGTAGATCGAGTCGACCGGGATCCGGCCGATCTCCGCGCCCGCCTGCTTGTTCTGCAGGGCCGGAACGTAACCGCGGCCGCGCTCGACGACGAGCTCGATCTCGAGCTTGCCCTTGCCGTTCAGCGACGCGATGTGCAGATCCGGGTTGTGCACGGTGACACCCGCCGGCGGCACGATGTCGGCCGCCGTGACCTCACCCGGGCCCTGCTTGCGCAGGTACATGGTGACCGGCTCGTCCTCTTCCGAGGACACCACGAGCTCCTTGAGGTTCAGGATGATGTCGGTGACGTCTTCCTTCACCCCCGGAACGGTGGTGAACTCGTGCAGCACGCCGTCGATGCGGATGCTCGTCACGGCCGCGCCCGGGATGGACGACAGCAGCGTACGACGCAGCGAGTTGCCGAGCGTGTAGCCGAAGCCGGGCTCCAGCGGTTCGATGGTGAACCGGGAGCGGGTCTCGTTGACCGTCTCTTCGCCGAGAGCCGGCCGCTGGGAAATCAGCATTCTTCCTAATTCCTTTCCAGACGACGCCCGCCATATGACGTCGAAGGGATGGCGCGGCGGCGGCGCACCTGTTGCGCCGCCGCCCGTACTCCAGCCGGGGCCGGACTACTTCGAGTAGAGCTCGACGATCAGCTGTTCCTGAACCGGAACGTCGATCTGCGCACGCTCCGGCAGCTGGTGGACCAGCACGCGGAGGTTGGACTGGACGACCTGCAGCCACGCCGGGATCGGGCGGTCGCCGTAGGACTCCTTGGCCACGACCAGGGGCAGCATCGTGAACGACTTCGGCCGCACGTCGATGATGTCCCACTTCGAGACCTGGTAGGACGGGACGTTGACCTTGACGCCGTTGACCAGGAAGTGGCCGTGGCTCACCAGCTGACGCGCCTGACGGCGGGTGCGGGCGATGCCGGCGCGGTAGATCACGTTGTCCAGGCGGGACTCGAGGATCTGCAGCAGGTTCTCACCGGTCTTACCGGGACGCCGGACGGCTTCCTTGTAGTACCGGACGAACTGACGCTCGAGAACGCCGTAGGTGTAGCGAGCCTTCTGCTTCTCCTGCGACTGCAGGAGGTACTCGGACTCCTTGATGCGCCCGCGGCCGTGCTGGCCCGGCGGGTAGGGGCGACGCTCGAAAGCCTGGTCGCCGCCGATGAGGTCAACCTTGAGGCGACGCGAAATACGCGTCGCGGGGCCGGTGTAACGAGCCATTTCTTCTTACTCCTCCCCGTTCCTCAGACCCGGCGCCGCTTGGGCGGGCGGCAGCCGTTGTGAGGCTGCGGGGTCACGTCCTGGATGGTGCCGACCTCGAGGCCGGCTGCCTGCAGCGAGCGGATCGCCGTCTCGCGGCCCGAACCCGGGCCCTTCACGAAGACGTCGACCTTCTTCATGCCGTGCTCGGCAGCCTTGCGGGCAGCGTTCTCGGCGGCCATCTGCGCGGCGAACGGGGTGGACTTACGGGAGCCCTTGAAGCCCACGTGTCCACTCGACGCCCACGCGATCACGGCACCGGTCGGGTCCGTGATCGAGACGATGGTGTTGTTGAAGGTGCTCTTGATGTGCGCGTGGCCGTGCGCAACATTCTTCTTTTCCTTGCGGCGGACCTTCTTGGCCCCCGCCGCGGTACGAGACTTCGGTGGCATGTTCTGAGGGTTCTCCTGTTAGCGCGCGTTCTCTTGGTGAGCGGCGACCGCTTCGGCCTGGCCGCGCCGGATGATCGATCCGGCGTCGGTGTACAGGTTGCGGAGCGCCATCGGGCGGGCGTAGAGCGCCTTGGGCGAAACGCAAGCCGTGCCGCGGCGGTGGACGCCGCCCATCTGCACGACCTTCTTGCCCTGGACGCTCACTTCTTGCCAGCCTTCTTCTTGCCGGCGACCGTCTTCTTCGGACCCTTGCGGGTACGGGCGTTGGTCTTCGTGCGCTGACCACGGACGGGAAGTCCGCGACGCCACCGAATACCCTCGTAGCACCCGATCTCGATCTTCCGACGGATGTCGGCGTTCACCTCGCGGCGAAGGTCACCCTCGACCTTGAAGTTCTCTTCGATGTACGTACGCAGCTTCGCGAGATCGTCATCGCCGAGGTCTTTGACGCGGGTGTCCGCGTTGAGCTCGGCAGCCTTGATGAGCTGCTTCGAGCGGGTACGGCCGATGCCGTAGATGTACGTAAGCGCGATCTCCAACCGCTTTTCGCGGGGGAGGTCTACGCCAGCGAGTCGTGCCATTGGCGTTGATGCTCCTTCATTGAATTCATCTTCAGGTCTGCTCCCCGTCCGGTTCCGGGACCGACTCGCCTGTCGTGCCCTCTGCTTGCGCTTCGGGTGTCCCGGCCCCGGCCTGAAGTCCGGGGGTGAACCGGGCCACTCGCGTGGCCCGGCAGGTGCGGGGAGGGTGTGTAGCCGTCAATCCACTCTGGTCGAGTGCGAGTGATCAGCCCTGCCGCTGCTTGTGCCGCAGGTTCTCGCAGATCACCATGATCCGGCCGTGGCGGCGGATCACCTTGCACTTGTCGCAGATCTTCTTGACGCTCGGCTGGACCTTCACGTCTTCTGCTCTCCTGTTAGCTGCTCTTCGTGATCACTTGTAGCGGTAGACGATGCGACCACGAGAGAGGTCGTAGGGCGAGAGCTCCACGACAACCCTGTCCTCGGGCAGGATGCGGATGTAGTGCTGCCGCATCTTGCCGCTGATGTGTGCCAGGACCTTGTGACCGTTCTCCAACTCGACGCGGAACATCGCGTTGGGGAGCGGCTCGACTACGCGGCCTTCGACCTCGATGGCCCCGTCTTTCTTCGCCATGTCCTCCGCATTTCCTTGTCAACAACGTCGGCCGCCACACCGTGATCAACTCGAGCACTAGTGCTGGGTTGGGTGTTGCGTGGCACACTGGTGCCCGGCTCCCAAGATCGTGAATTCACGAGCGCGCGAGATC
Organism: Amycolatopsis ponsaeliensis; assembly: GCF_030182635.1. Lineage (NCBI taxonomy): Bacteria > Bacillati > Actinomycetota > Actinomycetes > Pseudonocardiales > Pseudonocardiaceae > Amycolatopsis > Amycolatopsis ponsaeliensis. The sequence goes on along the minus strand of NZ_JAPZLD010000021.1, from coordinate 27,216 downwards.
CGGGCACGATAAGTGCGCCGACTTGACAGTGTACGCAGGTCGTGTCGCGACCCCCAAACTGGGGGTAACCATGCTAGGAGAATGCGCAGGTGCACGTGACCTCGATCACCACAGACGGGTGAATGCGCAGGTCAGGACTCTTCCGGAGCCGTGAGAACCCACGGGCCGTCTTCGGTGATCGCCACCGTGTGCTCCCAGTGGGCCGCGCGGGAGCCGTCGGCCGTGACGACCGTCCAGCCGTCGTCCAGCTCGCGGGTCTCCCCGCCGCCGCCGGTCAGCATCGGCTCGATCGCCAGCGCCATGCCCGCCTTCAGCCGCGGGCCCTTGCCCGGCTTGCCGATGTTCGGCAGGAACGGGTCCATGTGCATCTGGCGCCCGATGCCGTGGCCGCCGTACTCGACGATCATCCCGTACTCGATGCCGTCGTCGCGGCCCGCGCGTTCGGCGGCCGACTGGACGGCGTAGGAGATGTCGGTCAACCGGCCGCCGGCGCTGACCGCCTCGATGCCGGCCCACATCGCCGCTTCGGTCGCCGCGGACAGCGCCAGGTCGGCGTCGGAGACCTCGCCGATGGCCAGCGTGACGGCGGAGTCGCCGTGCCAGCCGTCGAGGATCGCCCCGCAGTCGACGGAGATGATGTCGCCGTCGGCCAGCACCTGGGTCTTCGCCGGGATGCCGTGGACGATCTGCTCATTCACCGACGCGCAGATCGACGCCGGGAAGCCGTGGTAGCCCTTGAAAGACGGCACCGCACCGGCGTCCCGGATCGTCTGCTCGGCCAGCTCGTCGAGCTCGGCCGTGCTGACGCCCGGTTTCGCGGTGGCGCGGACCGCCGCCAGCGTGCGGGCGACGACGAGCCCCGCGGCCCGCATCGCCTGCAGCTCGTCCGGAGTCTTGACCTCGATCATGCGCCCACGGCGGAGCACTTGCAGAACACGCAACCCTCCGAGATTCACGTGCGGTCGCGCAGCGCTTCCAGCACCCGGCCGGAGATCTCCTCCACGCTGCCGACGCCGTCGACGGTCACCAGGATGCCGGCGTAGTACTCCAGCAGCGGTGCCGTGTCCGACACGTAGATCTGCTGGCGGCGGCGGATGACCTCTTCGGTGTCGTCCGCGCGGCCTCGGGACATGAGGCGCCCGACGACGACGTCCTCCGGCACCTGCAGCTGGATCACGGCGTCGAGCGAGACGTCGGCGTCGCCGAGGATCTCGCCGAGGACCTCGGCCTGCTTGGTGTTGCGGGGGAAGCCGTCGAGCAGGAAGCCGACCTTCGCGTCCGGCTCCGCCAGGCGCTCGCGGACCATCTCGTTCGTCACCGAGTCGGGCACGAGCTCGCCCGAGTCCAGGTAGCGCTTGGCTTCCTGGCCCAGCGGGGTCTCCTGGCCGACGTGCGCGCGGAACAGCTCACCCGTGGAGATGTGCGGGATGCGCAGCTGCTCCGACAGAGCCACCGCCTGCGTACCTTTGCCCGCGCCGGGCGGACCCACGAGAACCAGCCGCGTCACTTCAAGAACCCTTCGTAGTTGCGCTGCATCAGCTGGCTTTCGATCTGCTTCACGGTGTCGAGCCCGACACCGACCATGATCAGCACAGCCGTGCCACCGAACGGGAAGTTCTGGTTGTTCCCGCTACCGGTCACCGACAGGAAGAAGTTCGGAAGGATCGCGATGATGCCCAGGTACAGCGAACCCGGCAGGGTGATCCGGCCCAGCACGAAGCTCAGGTACTCCGCGGTCGGGCGGCCCGGGCGGATGCCCGGGATGAACCCGCCGAACTTCTTCATCTCATCCGCACGCTCGTCCACGTTGAACGTGATCGTGATGTAGAAGTACGTGAAGAAGATGATCAGTGCGAAGTACAGCGCGATGTGCACCCAGCTGGACTGGTTCACGATGTAGTTCTTGATGAAGACCTGCCAGCCGGAGTTGCTGTTCTGGTCGCCGACGAGGCGGCTGATCAGGTCCGGCAGGTACAGCAGGGAAGACGCGAAGATGACCGGGATGACGCCGGCCTGGTTCACCTTGATCGGCAGGTACGTCGACGTGCCGCCGTACATCCGGCGGCCGATCATGCGCTTGGCGTACTGCACCGGAATCCGGCGCTGCCCCTGCTCGACGAAGATGACGCTCGCGATGATCACCAGGCCGAAGACACAGATCATCGTCAGCGCGACGCCACCGCCGTTGCTGAGGATGTTGCCGCCCTCGACCGGGATGCGCGCGGCGATGTTCAGGAAGATCAGGACGGACATGCCGTTGCCGACACCGCGTTCGGTGATCAGCTCACCCAGCCACATCATGACGGCGGTACCCGCGGTCATGGTGATCACGATGATGGCGAGCGAGTAGACGCTGTTGTCCGGGATGATCGGCTGGTCGCAGTCCGGGAAGAGCTGCTTGCGGTCCGCGAGCGCGACCACGCCGGTGGCCTGCAGGATCGCCAGCGCGACCGTCAGGTACCGGGTGTACTGGGTCAGCTTGCCCTGGCCGGACTGGCCTTCCTTCTTCAGCTCCTCGAACCGCGGGATGACCACGGTCAGCAGCTGGATGATGATGCTCGCCGTGATGTACGGCATGATGCCGGTCGAGAAGAGCGACAGCTGCAGCAGCGCACCGCCGCTGAACAGGTTCAGCAGCTGGTAGACGCCTTCCTGCTGCGCCTGGGAACTACAGGCCTGGACCGCCCCGTAGGAGATCCCGGGTGCCGGAATGGTCGCACCGATTCGGTAGACCGCGACGATGGCTAGCGTGAACAGGATCTTCTTGCGTAGATCCGGCGTCGCGAGAGCCGAGCGGAAGGCGCTGAACACGCGGGGGACCTCCTCGGCGTCGTCGGCCGTCCTCAACCGACGATCGGCTTGGCCGGCACGGGTGGCCGGCGGGAACACACAGCACTACTGGCACGCAAGCCAGGAACGCTTCGGGGCACACTCGTCCCGAAGCGTGTCGCCGACTCTAACAGCTTCACAGGGCGTGTCCGCAGTGCGTGTGCGTTTTCCGTACCAAGGTTGCTCCGGCGGGTTGATCCACATCGCCGTCTTGGCCGTATCGCTTGACAGATTGTCGATCAAGCGGTCGACGTCGCGAGCACGCCGGCCAGCCCGACGAGGACCACGCCGGTGCCGCGGTCGACGTTGCGCCGGGCCCGCCGCGTGAGCTCGATCGACTTCACCGCGGCGCCGACGCCGACGTACACCGAGCCGGCCAGGAACTCGGCCAGCAGGTAAACCGCGCCCAGCAGCGCGATCTGCGCCGAAAAGGGCCCGTGAGCTGCGTCGATGAACTGCGGGACGAAGGCGGTGAAGATGAGGATCGCCTTCGGGTTGGTGATCGCGACACCGAACTCCTTGCGCGCGACCCGCCACGCCGACGCCGGTCCGGTGCTCGTCCGGGCGGCTTCGGGTTCGTCGTCTTTGCGCCGGATGGTGGACCACAGGATCCGCACGCCGAGGTAGAGCAGGTAGGCCGCGCCGGCCCACTTGATGATCGTGAGGGCGGTCTCGGACGCGGCCAGCAGCTGCCCGAGCCCGGCCGCCACGGCGGTGATCAACAGGGTGAACGCGGCCAACCGGCCGGCCAGCCCGGCGAGGCCACGGCGAACACCGTGCGTCATCCCGTGGTGGAGACCGAGCAGGTTGTTCGCCCCTGGCGTAAGCGCGATGAGCACGGACGCCCCGAAGAAGACCAGCATGGCTTTCACGGTAGCCGCGATGGCGAGCGGGTTAATCGTGTTTTTCGTCCGGTTCCGGCGGCAGCACGGTGATCGCGACTCCGGTGGGCGGGGTCGGGGTGTCGGCGTAGGCGAGGGCCGGGTCGGCCCAGTCGCCAAGGGTGCGCCGCCGGGCGGGAAGGTAGGCGAGCACGGCGGCGACGGCGGCCAGCGCGGTGGCCCCGATCAGCAGCCACATGCCGGCCCCCGTGACGACGTCGAGGTCCAGGCCGTCCGCCATGGAAGCCCACCCGGGCCCGGTCATGCCGGCGGTACTGACCACGCCGGCGGTGAAGAAGGTCCCGGCGGCGATCAGCCACCGGCCGAGCCCCCGGTCCGGCCGCGAGTAGGCGGTGAAAGCGGCGACGGCCAGCACGAGGACGGCGAGGATCAGCGGAATGCCGACCGGCGGCGCAGCCTGTTCGGTGACCTCCTGCCCGGGGATCTCGGTGCGGCTGACCCAAGCGGTCTCGGTGACGGTGAGCTGGGCTTCGAAGAACCCCCGCCGGATGTTGATGTGCTGCTGGAGCCGGAAGAGCGGGAGGAAGAGCCCGCCGACGGTCATTAGGGCGGCGATGGCGGTGAGGACAGGTGGGAGGGAGCGCAGGAGCCCGGAGGGGGCCGCGGCTGCGGCTTCGGTGACGGGGACCGGTTCGGGGTCGGCGGCCGGGGCCGGTGGCGGGATGGGGGTGACCGCGCCGGGCAGTTCGGCGACCGGGAAGGGCAGCTGCTCGGCCGGTGAGGGTGCATGGACGGCCTGCTCGGGGAAGAGGAGCGGATCGGCGGGCGCCGCTGGGGTTGGGGCGGGGAACGCCAGCGGATCAGCAGGCGCGGCCCCCGCCGGGACGATCGGTGCGCCGGCGGGGGTTGCGACCTCCGAGGGGAAGGCCAGCGGGTTCGCAGGCAGCGCGGGTTCCACCGGAAGAGGCGGACCGCTGGCGGGCGAAGTGACCTCCGCTGGGAAAGCGAGCGGATTCGCGGGTTCCGCCGGGACGAGTGGGGTGGCATCCGCGATCGCAAGCGGTGCGACCTCCGCCGGAAAGGCCAGCGGGTTCGCAGGCGGTCCGGCCTCCGCCGGCACCAGCGGGCCGACAACCCCCACCACAGGCGGTGCGACCTCCGCCGGGAACTCGAGCGGCTCCCCCGCACCCGGCTCCTCCCCCGCGAGCTTCGGGGCCTCGACCGGGAAGCTCAGCGGCGACTCCCCCGCCTCCGGCGTCGGGTCTGGCCGCTCGGGTGGGTTCTGCGACGGTCTGTCCACCCTGTGATCCTCCGTCCGGATCCGCGCCACGGCAAGGAAACGGCCCGGAACCTGTCCGATCAGTCGTCCTCCGGGGGCAGGACCGTGATCACCACGCCCGAGGGCGGTGTCCGGGTGTCCGCGAACGCGACCGCCGGGTCCGCCCACTCCGGGCGGCCCTCCGCGAGCCGGCGGTGGTTCAGCAGCGCCGCCGCCACCGCCGCCAGGACCGCCGCCACCAGCACCCACATGCCCGCCAGGGCCGTCGTGGTCACCTGGGTCGAGCTGACGTCGAAGACCCCGCGCGCGCCCTGCATGCCGATCGTGCCGACCGCTCCCGCCAGGAACGCCGCTCCCGCCAGCGTCGTCCGCCGCGCCGCCGCGGACGGGCGGTGGGTCGCCGCCTGGCGGATGCCCAGGACCGCCGCCGCCAGGAGGATCGCGCTCGCCAGCAGCAGCGGGAACCCGAGCGGAACCGAGGGCGCGCTCAACTCGCCCTCACCCGGGAACGAGAAGTCGATCCGCCAGGCCCGCAGGGTCGTCCGCGCGACCCCGGACGGTTCCATCCCCAGCGACTGCTCGGTGCGGAAGAACGGCAGGAACGTCCCGAAGACCGTCAGCGCGAGAGACAACACCACCAGCACGGGCGCCAGGAAAACCGGGAAGACCGGACCACGGCGAGCCGCCGGCGGGGTGACGTCCATCCCGCCGATCCTTCCGCCGGACCGGGGCCACCACAAGCGACCCCGGGAAACGCCGAAGGCCCGCCTGGCGAACCAGACGGGCCTTCGGACGAGCTACAGCTCAGTTGGTGGTGGCGGAGCCACCGGCCGCTTCGAGCTTCTCCTTGGCGGAGCCGGAGAAACCGTCGGCGGTCACGTCGAGCTTGACGCCGTTGACGTCACCGTTGCCGAGCACCTTGACGAGCTTGCCCGTGCGGACGAGACCCGCGGCGGCGAGCTCTTCGTTGCCGACCGTGCCACCGTCCGGGAAGACGCGGGCGATGTCGCCCACGTTCACCGGCTGGTACTCGGTGCGGAAGCGGTTCTTGAAGCCGCGAAGCTTCGGGAGCCGCATGTGGATGGGCATCTGCCCACCCTCGAACCCGGCGGGCACGTTCTTCCGGGCCTTGGTGCCCTTCGTACCGCGACCGGCCGTCTTGCCCTTCGAGCCTTCACCACGACCGACGCGCATCTTCTCGCGCTTCGAGCCCGGAGCCGGGCGCAGGTGGTGGATCTTGATGGCCGTCATGCCTTGACCTCCTCGACCTCCACCAGGTGGCGGACGGTGTGGATCAGGCCGCGCACCTGGGGGGTGTCTTCACGCACGACGCTCTGGCGGATCTTGCGCAGCCCGAGGGTGCGCAGCGACTCGCGGTGAGCGTGCTTCGTGCCGATCTTGCTCTTGACCTGGGTGACCTTGAGCTGAGTCATGTCAGGACCCCTGACCCGCGCGCTGGCGCAGCATCCGGGCCGGGGCGACGTCCTCGAGCGGGAGACCGCGGCGGGCCGCGACCTCTTCGGGACGCTGCAGGCCCTTCAGGGCCGCCACGGTCGCGTGCACGATGTTGATCGCGTTGTCGGAGCCGAGCGACTTCGACAGCACGTCGTGGACACCCGCGCACTCCAGCACGGCACGCACCGGGCCGCCGGCGATGACGCCGGTACCGGCGGAAGCCGGGCGGAGCAGGACCACACCGGCGGCTTCCTCACCCGTGATCGGGTGGGGAATGGTGCCACCGACGCGCGGAACGCGGAAGAAGTTCTTCTTCGCTTCCTCGACGCCCTTGGCGATCGCCGCGGGAACTTCCTTGGCCTTGCCGTAGCCCACGCCGACCTGACCGTCGCCGTCACCGACGACCACCAGGGCGGTGAAGCTGAAGCGACGACCACCCTTGACGACCTTGGCGACGCGGTTGATCGTCACGACCTTCTCGAGGTGCGGGGTCTTGTCCTGGCCGGCCCCGCCACGGCCGCTGTCGCGCCGGTCCCGGCCGCCACCGCGACGTTCATTGCGGTCGTTGCCGCCCTGCCCGCCGGGTCCGCCCTGTCCGCCGCCGAATTGCCGTGTACGTCCCGGCATCAGGCATTCCTTCCGTTAACAAGCTTCTGCATCGTCAGAACTCCAACCCCGCCTCACGGGCGGCGTCGGCGAGCGCGGCGATGCGGCCGTGGTAGGCGTTGCCCCCACGGTCGAACACCACAGCCGAGATCCCGGCGTTCTTGGCACGCGCGGCGACGAGTTCCCCGACCTTGGCGGCCTTGGCCTTCTTGTCGCCGTCCAGCGCCCGCACGTCCGCCTCGAGGGTGGACGCCGACACCAGCGTGTGGCCGACCAGGTCGTCGATGACCTGCACGGCGATGTGCCGCGAGGACCGCTTGACGACCAGGCGCGGACGCTGTTCGGTGCCCGAGACCTTCTTGCGGAGCCGGAAGTGCCGACGGGCCTTCGCGACGCGGCGGCGGGTCGAGATGTCCTTGCCCACCGGCTTGCGCTTCGTAGTCGTGTCGCTCATGATCACTTACCCGTCTTTCCGACCTTGCGGCGGATCTTCTCACCCTCGTAGCGCAGGCCCTTGCCCTTGTAGGGGTCGGGGCGCCGCAGCTTGCGGATGACGGCCGAGATCTGGCCGACCTTCTGCTTGTCGATGCCGGAGACCGAGAACCGGGTCGGGGTCTCCACCTTGAAGGTGATGCCCTCGGGGGCCTCGATCTTCACCGGGTGCGAGTAGCCGAGTGCGAACTCGAGGTCCGAACCCTTCGCCTGCACGCGGTAACCCACGCCGTGGATTTCCATCTTCTTCTCGTAGCCGGCGGTGACGCCGACGACGAGGTTGTTCACCAGCGTACGGGTGAGCCCGTGGAGCGCCTTGGAGGTGCGCTCGTCGTCCGGGCGCTTCACCAGCAGCGTGCCGTCTTCGTCGCGCTCGACGATGATCGGCTCGGCGACGGTGTGCTCCAGGGTGCCCTTGGGCCCCTTGACCTTGATTTGCTGACCATCGATGGTCACCTCGACCCCGGCAGGGACGGCGACCGGCAGCTTTCCGATGCGTGACATGCCTGTACCCCTTCCCTTACCAGACGTAGGCGAGGACTTCGCCGCCCACGCTGTTGCGCTTGGCCTGACGGTCGGTCTGCAGGCCACCGGACGTCGAGATGATCGCGATGCCCAGGCCGCCGAGGACGGACGGCAGTTCGGTCGATTTGGCGTAGATCCGCAGACCGGGCTTGGAGACGCGCCGCAGGCCGGCGATGCTCCGCTCACGGTTGGGGCCGTACTTGAGCTCGACGACGAGGTTCTTGTGCTTCTCGCCCGGCTCGTCGTGGTAACCCGCGATGTAACCCTCACGCTTGAGGATCTCGGCGATGTTCGCCTTGAGCTTCGAGTGCGGGAGCTTGACCTCGTCGTGGTACGCCGAGTTCGCGTTACGCAGACGCGTCAAGAAGTCTGCGATGGGGTCGGTCATCGTCATGGTGACCTGTCAACCTTTCTCGCCCTGGTTCCCCGCCCGCCGGAGCGGGCGGGGCCTGTGGCGAAGTGGAGTTTTAAAGAAATGCTCTTACCAGCTGGACTTGCGGACGCCGGGCAGTTCGCCCGCGTGTGCCATCTCGCGAAGGCAGATCCGGCAGAGCCCGAACTTGCGGAACACGGCGTGCGGGCGGCCGCACCGCTGGCAGCGGGTGTAGCCGCGCACGGCGAACTTCGGCTTCTTCGCGGCCTTGTGGACCAGCGCTTTCTTGGCCATCGGCTCAGTTCTCCTTGAACGGGAAGCCGAGCTTGCGCAGCAGCGCCCGGCCCTCGTCGTCGTTCGTGGCGGTCGTGACGACGGTGACGTCCATGCCGCGCGGGCGGTCGATGGAGTCAGGGTCGATCTCGTGGAACATCGACTGCTCGTTGAGACCGAACGTGTAGTTGCCGTGGCCGTCGAACTGCTTCGGCGAAAGCCCGCGGAAGTCGCGGATACGCGGCAGCGCGATGGTCAGCAGCCGGTCGAGGAACTCCCACATCCGGTCGCCGCGCAGCGTGACGCGCGCACCGATCGGCTGGCCCTCGCGCAGCTTGAACTGCGCGATGGACTTGCGGGCCTTGCGAACCTCGGGCTTCTGGCCGGTGATCAGGGCGAGGTCCTTGACCGCACCCTCGATCAGCTTGCTGTCACGGGCGGCGTCACCGACACCCATGTTCACGACGACCTTCACCACGCCCGGGATCTGGTGGACGTTGACGAAGGAGAACTCCGCCTGCAGCTGGCCCTTGATCTCTTCGCGGTAGCGCACCTTGAGGCGCGGCGCGACCTTCTCTGCGGTGGTCATCAGATGTCCTTACCGTTCCGGCGCGAGATCCGGACCTTCTTGCCGTCCTCGCCGATGCGGTAACCCACCCGGGACGGCTTGCCGTCCGAGTCGACGACCATCACGTTGGAGACGTGGATCGGGGCCTCCTGCGTGACGATGCCACCGGACTGCGCACCGCGCTGGGTCTGGGTGATCCGCGTGTGCTTCTTGATCCGGTTCACGCCCTCGACCAGCACGCGGTCGCGCTCCGGGTAAGCCTGGATGACCTTGCCCTTGGCGCCCTTGTCCTTGCCGGCGATGACGACGACCGTGTCGCCCTTCTTCACCTTCATCACAGCACCTCCGGCGCGAGCGAAATGATCTTCATGAACTTTCGGTCGCGCAGCTCGCGGCCCACCGGGCCGAAGATGCGGGTGCCCCGGGGCTCGTTGTCGTTCTTGATGAGCACGGCGGCGTTCTCGTCGAACCGGATGTAGGAACCGTCCGGACGACGACGCTCCTTGACCGTGCGGACGATGACGGCCTTGACGACATCGCCCTTCTTCACCCCGGCAGCCGGGATGGCGTCCTTCACGGTGGCGACGATGATGTCACCGATGCCGGCGTAGCGCCGCCCGGAACCACCGAGAACGCGGATGCAGAGGATTTCCTTCGCACCCGTGTTGTCGGCTACCCGAAGCCGCGACTCCTGCTGGATCACGTCAACTCCTGTATGTCGCGCCGGTTCTCGCCCGCTTGTGAGTTCACATTGGCGAGCCTTGCGGAACTAAAGACTCCGAAGAGCCCTGCTTACTTGGCCTTCTCCACGATCTGCACCAGGCGCCACCGCTTCGTCGCCGACAGCGGGCGGGTCTCCATCAAGGTGACCCGGTCGCCCACGCCCGCCTCGTTGTTCTCGTCGTGCACCTTGACCTTGGTGGTGCTGCGGAGAACCTTCGAGTAACGGGGGTGCTTCTTGCGGTCCTCGAGCTCGACCACGATCGTCTTGTTCATCTTGCCCGAGACGACATAGCCCTCGCGAACCTTGCGGTCGTTCCGGGCCGGCGTCTCGGAGGTGGGCTCGCTCATGCGGCACCTTCACTCTCGGAGTCGGGGGCAACGGACAGGCCGAGTTCGCGCTCGCGCATGACCGTGTAGATCCGCGCGATGTCCGTACGGACGGTGCGCAGACGGCGGTTGTTGTCGAGCTGCCCGGTCGCCATCTGGAAGCGGAGGTTGAAGAGCTCCTCCTTGTATTCCTTCAGACGCAGGACGAGCTCTTCCGCGGTGAGCTCACGCAGCTCCGATGCCACAGCACCAGCGTTCGCCATCAGAACTCACCACCTTCACGGGTCACGATGCGGCACTTCATGGGCAGCTTGTGGATCGCGCGGCGGAGCGCCTCACGGGCGGTCTCCTCGTTCGGGAACGAGATCTCGAACATCACGCGGCCCGGCTTCACGTTGGCGATCCACCACTCGGGCGAACCCTTACCGGAACCCATGCGGGTTTCCGCCGGCTTCTTGGTCAGCGGGCGGTCCGGGTAGATGGTCGTCCACACCTTGCCACCACGCTTGATGTGACGGGTCATGGCGATACGAGCGGACTCGATCTGCCGGTTCGTCACGTAGCTGTGCTCAAGCGCCTGGATGCCGTACTCGCCGAAGCTGACCTTCGTGCCACCCTTGGCGGCGCCGTGGCGCTTCGGGGAGTGCTGCTTCCGGTGCTTGACCCTGCGCGGGATGAGCACGTCTCAGCCCTCCGTCTTTTCTGCGGTCTCGGTGGCCGGGGCCGCCTCGGTCGTGGCGGCCGCGGCGGCGCGACCGGCTTCGGTCGAGGTGGCCGTCGTGCCCGAAGCGCCGGAACGACGCGGACGGGACGGCCGGTCGCTGCGGTCACGGTCGCGACGCGGCGCGCGCTCGGCGGCGTCACGGGCCTCGCGAGCCTTCAGGCCACCGACGAGCTCGCCCTTGTAGATCCACACCTTGACGCCGATGCGACCGAACGTCGTCTTGGCCTCGAAGAAGCCGTAGTCGATGTCGGCGCGCAGCGTGTGCAGCGGGACCCGGCCGTCGCGGTAGTGCTCGGAGCGGGACATCTCGGCACCGCCGAGACGACCGCCGCACTGCACGCGAATGCCCTTGACCTGCGGCGAGCGCATGGAGGTCTGGATCGCCTTCCGCATCGCGCGGCGGAACGCCACGCGGTTGGAAAGCTGCTCCGCGACCGCCTGGGCGACCAGCTGGGCGTCGGCCTCGGGGTTCTTGACCTCGAGGATGTTCAGCTGGACCTGCTTCTTGGTCAGCTTCTCCAGCGCGCCGCGGATCCGGTCGGCCTCCGCGCCGCGGCGGCCGATGACGATGCCCGGCCGGGCGGTGTGGATGTCGACGCGGACGCGGTCACGAGTGCGCTCGATCTCGACCTTGGAGATGCCGGCGCGCTCCATGCCCGTCGCCAGCAGCTTGCGGATCTTGACGTCCTCGGCCACGTACTCGGCGTACTGCTTGTCGGCGTACCAGCGCGACTTCCAGTCCGTGGTGATACCCAGGCGGAAACCGTGCGGGTTGATCTTCTGGCCCACTACCGGCCACCTGCCTTCTTCTTGCTCTGAGCCTTCTGCGCGACGGCCGGCCGCGACTCCACCTCGACGGTGATGTGGCTGGTCCGCTTGCGGATCCGGTACGCGCGGCCCTGGGCCCGCGGACGGATCCGCTTGAGGGTGGGGCCCTCGTCGGCGTACGCGTTCTTGACCCAGAGCGTCTCCGGGTCCAGCTGAAGGTTGTTCTCGGCGTTGGCCACGGCGCTGGCGAGCACCTTCGCGACCGGCTCGCTGGCCGCCTGCGGGGCGAACCGGAGCACGGCCAAGGCGTCGGCGGCGCTACGTCCCTTGATGAGCTCGATCACCCGGCGCACCTTGGTCGGCGAGTCCCGGACGAAGCGAGCCCGCGCGTACGCCGTAGGCAGTTCAGCCTCGGTCGTCACGTCGTTCTGGGCGTTCATCGCTACTTCCTGTCTGGTTTCGTGCCCGCTCAGCGGCGGCGCGACTTGCGGTCGTCCTTGATGTGACCCTTGAAGGTCCGCGTCGGGGCGAACTCGCCCAGCTTGTGACCCACCATGGCCTCGGTGACGAACACCGGGACGTGCTTGCGGCCGTCGTGCACGGCGATCGTGTGACCCAGGAAATCCGGGATGATCGTCGAGCGTCGCGACCAGGTCTTGATGACCGTCTTCTTACCCGATTCGTTCAGCGCGTCCACCTTCTTGAGCAGGTGGTCGTCCACGAACGGGCCCTTCTTGAGGCTACGTGGCATGTTGTTCTACCTCCCTGCTCAGCGCTTGTTCTTGCCGGTACGCCGGCGGCGGACGATGAGGGCGTCGCTCGGCTTGCGCCGACGCGTGCGACCCTCGGGCTTACCGTTCGGGTTGACCGGGTGGCGACCACCGGAGGTCTTACCCTCACCACCACCGTGCGGGTGGTCGACCGGGTTCATGACGACACCGCGGACCGTGGGGCGCTTGCCGCGCCAGCGGTTACGACCCGCCTTGCCCCAGTTGATGTTGGCGTGCTCGGAGTTGCCGACCTCGCCGATGGTGGCGCGGTTGCGCACGTCCACGTTGCGGATCTCGCCCGAGGGGAGACGCAGCTGGGCGTACGGACCGTCCTTGGCGACGAGCTGCACCTTCGCGCCCGCGGACCGCGCCATCTTCGCGCCGCCGCCGGGGCGGAGCTCGATCGCGTGGATCACGGTGCCGACCGGGATGTTGCGCAGCGGCAGGTTGTTACCCGGCTTGATGTCGGCGCGGGGGCCGTTCTCAACCGTGTCACCCTGCTTGAGCTTCTCCGGCGCGATGATGTAGCGCTTCTCGCCGTCGGCGTAGTGCAGCAGCGCGATGCGAGCGGACCGGTTGGGGTCGTACTCGATGTGCGCGACCTTGGCGGGAACGCCGTCCTTGTCGTTCCGGCGGAAGTCGATCAGCCGGTACGCGCGCTTGTGGCCGCCACCCTTGTGCCGGGTGGTGATCTTGCCGGACGAGTTGCGACCGCCCGTGCCGCTCAGCGGACGCAGCAGCGACTTCTCCGGGGTCGAGCGGGTGATCTCGGCGAAGTCCGAGACGCTCGAACCGCGACGACCCGGGGTCGTCGGCTTGTACTTGCGGATGCCCATTGTCAGCTCAGTCCTTTACGCGGTGGGTCCGCCGAAGATCTCAATCGCCTTGCTCTCAGGCGAAAGAGTCACGATGGCGCGCTTGGTGTCCTTGCGCTTGCCGAAGCCGGCGCGAGTCCGCTTACGCTTGCCCTTGCGGTTGGCCGTGTTGACACTGACCACCTTGACGCCGAACACCTTCTCGACCGCGATCTTGACCTGGGTCTTGTTGGCGTCCGGGCGGACGATGAACGTGTACTTGTGGTCCTCGAGCAGCCCGTAGGACTTCTCGGAGATGACCGGCGCGAGCAGGATGTCGCGGGGGTCCGGAATGGCGACCGAACTCACTTCTCGTCACTCCCTTCCGTGACCTCGCCCGACCGCGCCGAAGCCTTGACGGCCTTGCCGCGGGCGGGGCCGGCGACGAACACGTCGTACGCGGCCTTGGTGAACACGACGTCGTCGTTGACCAGCACGTCGTAGGTGTTGAGCTGGTCGGCCCAGAGGAGGTGCACCTCGGGCAGGTTCCGCAGGGAGACCCAGCTGTACTCGTCGTCCCGGTGCAGCACCACGAGCACGCGCTTCGCCTGCGTCACCGCGGCGAGCACGGCCTTGGCGGCCTTCGTGGACGGCTTCTCACCCGTCACCAGCTCGGTGACGATGTGCAGCTGGCCGGCGCGAGCCCGGTCGGAGAGGGCGCCACGCAGAGCGGCGGCCTTCATCTTCTTCGGGGTGCGCTGCGAGTAGTCACGCGGCGTGGGGCCGTGGACGACGCCACCGCCGACGAACTGCGGCGCGCGGGTCGAACCCTGGCGGGCACGGCCGGTGCCCTTCTGCCGGTACGGCTTCTTGCCGCCACCGGAGACCTCACCACGGGTCTTCGTGTCGTGCGTGCCCTGGCGCGCGGCGGCCTGCTGGGCCACCACGACCTGGTGCATCAGCGCGACATTGGCCTGCACGTCGAAGATCTCCTCGGGGAGGTCCACGGTGCCGTCGGCTTTACCGGCCGGGGTCTTCAGCTCGACGCTTGTCATTCGGAGTTACCACCCTTCGCGGCGCTGCGCACGAACAGCAGGCCGCCCTTCGGACCGGGCACTGCGCCCTTGATCAGCAGCAGGCCGTCTTCGGCACGCACGGCGTGCACGGTCAGGTTCTGCGTGGTGACCCGGTCGACGCCCATCCGGCCGGCCATGCGCACGCCCTTGAAAACGCGGCCCGGGGTGGCACAGCCACCGATCGAGCCCGGACGACGGTGCACGGCCTGGGCACCGTGGCTCGCGCCCTGGCCCTTGAAGCCGTGGCGCTTCATGACGCCGGCGTAGCCCTTGCCCTTGCTGGTACCGGTGACGTCGACCTCGACGCCGGCGGCGAACACCTCGGCGGTGATCTCCTGGCCGACCTCATAGGTCTCGGCGTCGGTGGTGCGCAGCTCCGCGAGGTAGCGCCGCGGGGTCACGCCCGCCTTGTCGTAGTGGCCGGTGCGCGGCTTGTTCACCCTGCGCGGGTCGACCGCGCCGAACGCCAGCTGCACGGCCTTGTAACCGTCTTTTTCTTCGGTCCGAACCTGGGTCACCACGTTCGGGCCGGCCTGCACGACGGTGACCGGGACAACCCGGTTCTGCTCGTCGAACACCTGGGTCATGCCGAGCTTGGTGCCCAGGATGCCCTTCATTTGCCTGTCAGACATGAGTCTCTTATCTCCGCCGCTCGCCCAACGCTTACTGGATGTTGACGTCGACGCTCGCCGGCAGGTCGATGCGCATGAGCGCGTCGACCGTCTTCGGCGTCGGGTCGAGGATGTCGATCAGACGCTTGTGCGTGCGCATCTCGAAGTGCTCGCGCGAGTCCTTGTACTTGTGCGGCGAGCGGATGACGCAGTAAACGTTCTTCTCGGTGGGCAGCGGCACCGGCCCGACAACCCGGGCGCCGGTGCGCGTGACCGTCTCCACGATCTTGCGCGCCGAGGTGTCGATCGCCTCGTGGTCGTAGGCCTTGAGCCGGATGCGGATCTTCTGTCCCGCCATGGTGGCTGCTCGTTCCTTGTCGTCTCGTGCCGCTATCTCACAAACCCCGCCGGGTGTTCCCACCCTTGGCCTGGGTTTCCGCAGTTCAACGGCCCTGTCCCCGGTCCACGCGGTCGGGCGTGTCGCGCCCGACGCACAGACGGATCCCGCGGGATCGTCGTCTTGCCTGGTCTTCCTCAACGTGAGGAGGCTATGAGCCGGCTGACCGTCTCACTGCCTTTGCCCGCTCGCCTGCAACCCGAAGGAAGAGCTCGGCGGACCGTGGCCACTCGCACCGAGGCGGCCGGACCCTTTCGTCTAAAACCCGAAGGGATCGGCCGCCCCAGGACGAGCAACCTGAATAGTGTCGCACACGTGATTTGACGCCCCTGACCCGGGGGTGTATTGCCCCCGGGCGGGGCGCCGAATCACTTGATGATCTTGGTGACCTGACCCGCACCGACGGTGCGGCCACCCTCGCGGATGGCGAACCGCAGGTTCACGTCCATCGCGACCGGCTGGATCAGCGCGACCGAGATGTCGGTGTTGTCGCCCGGCATGACCATCTCGGTGCCCTCGGGGAGGGTCACGACGCCGGTCACGTCGGTGGTGCGGAAGTAGAACTGCGGGCGGTAGTTGTTGAAGAACGGGGTGTGACGGCCACCCTCGTCCTTCGACAGGATGTAGACCCGGCCCTCGAAGTCGGTGTGCGGGGTGGTGGTGCCCGGCTTCACGACGACCTGGCCGCGCTCGACGTCCTCGCGCTTGATGCCACGGACGAGGAGGCCGACGTTGTCGCCCGCCTGGCCCTGGTCGAGCAGCTTGCGGAACATCTCGACACCGGTGACCGTGGTCTTGGTCGACTTTTCCTTGATGCCGACGATCTCGACCTCTTCGTTGACGTTGACCACGCCACGCTCGATGCGGCCGGTGACGACGGTGCCGCGACCGGTGATCGTGAAGACGTCTTCGATCGGCATGAGGAACGGCTTGTCGAGCTCGCGCACCGGGTCCGGCACGTTGTCGTCGACAGCGGTCATCAGCTCGAGAACGGCGTCGCCCCACTTCTCGTCGCCCTCGAGGGCCTTGAGGCCCGAGACGCGCACGACCGGAGCGTCGTCGCCCGGGAACTCCTGCGAGGAGAGCAGCTCGCGGACCTCGAGCTCGACGAGCTCCAGGATCTCCTCGTCGTCGACCATGTCGGCCTTGTTCAGCGCGACCACGATGTAGGGCACGCCGACCTGGCGGGCGAGCAGCACGTGCTCACGGGTCTGCGGCATCGGGCCGTCGGTCGCGGCGACCACCAGGATCGCGCCGTCCATCTGGGCGGCACCGGTGATCATGTTCTTGATGTAGTCCGCGTGACCGGGGGCGTCGACGTGCGCGTAGTGACGCTTCTCGGTCTGGTACTCGACGTGCGAGATGTTGATCGTGATGCCGCGCTGCTTCTCTTCCGGCGCGTTGTCGATCTGGTCGAACGCCCGGGACTCGTTGAGCTCCGGGTACTTGTCGTGCAGAACCTTGGTGATCGCCGCGGTCAGCGTGGTCTTGCCGTGGTCGACGTGACCGATGGTCCCGATGTTGACGTGCGGCTTGCTCCGCTCGAACTTCGCCTTCGCCACTGGAATGTCCTCCTGGACTGATTTCGCTTTGTGCTCGGGGGCCGGCGTGGCTGCCGACCCCCGAATGTTCCTTCGTCGGTGCTAGCGGACGTTCAGGAGAGTCCCTTAATGCCCGCGCGCGGTGAGGGGTTTTACTCCCCCGTCGCCTTCGCGATGATTTCCTTCGCGACGTTCGCGGGAACCTCGGCGTAGGAGTCGAACAACATGGAGTAGTTCGCCCGGCCCTGGGTGCGGGACCGGAGGTCACCGACGTAGCCGAACATCTCCGACAGCGGGACCAGCGCCTTCACGACGCGGATGCCCGCCCGCTCCTCCATGGCCTGGATCTGACCACGACGGGAGTTGAGGTCACCGATGACGTCACCCATGTAGTCCTCGGGCGTGGTCACCTCGACCGCCATCATCGGCTCCAGGATCACCGGGCCGGCCTTCTTCGCGGCTTCCTTCATCGCCATGGAACCGGCGATCTTGAACGCCATCTCCGAAGAGTCGACCTCGTGGTACGCACCATCGATCAAGGTGAACTTCAACCCGACGAGCGGGTAGCCGGCCAGGACGCCGTACTGCATCGCGTCCTGCGCGCCCGCGTCCACCGACGGGATGTACTCCCGCGGCACGCGACCACCGGTCACCTTGTTGACGAACTCGTAGAGCGCGCCGTCGGTGCGCTCCAGCGGCTCCAGCTTCACGATGACCTTCGCGAACTGGCCGGAACCACCGGTCTGCTTCTTGTGGACGTAGTCGAGCTTGTCGACCGTCTTCTTGATCGTCTCGCGGTAGGCGACCTGCGGCTTACCGATGTTCGCCTCGACCTTGTAGTCGGACTTCATCCGGTTCACCAGCACCTCGAGGTGCAGCTCGCCCATGCCCGCGATGATCGTCTGGCCGGTGTCCTCGTCCAGCTTGACCTGGAACGTCGGGTCCTCTTCGGCCAGCTTCTGGATCGCCAGGGACAGCTTCTCCTGGTCGGCCTTCGTCTTCGGTTCGATCGCGACCCGGATGACCGGCTCGGGGAACGTCATCGACTCCAGCACGATCGGGTTCTGCGGGTCCGCCAGGGTGTCACCCGTGGTGGTGTCCTTCAGCCCGATGACCGCGTAGATGTGGCCGACCTGGGCGTCGTCGACCGGGTTCTCCTTGTTGGAGTGCATCTGGAAGATCTTCCCGATGCGCTCCTTGCGCTCCTTGGTCGCGTTGACGACCTGCGCTCCGGCGGCGACCTTGCCCGAGTACACCCGGATGTAGGTCAGCTTGCCGAAGAACGGGTGCGCGGCGATCTTGAAGGCGAGCGCGGCGAACGGCTCGTCGACCGAAGCCTTGCGGGACGCCACGGTCTCGCCGTCGGGCAGCAGGCCCTCGACGGCCGGGACGTCCAGCGGGGTCGGCAGGTAGTCGATGACCGCGTCGAGCATGGGCTGCACGCCCTTGTTCTTGAACGCGGAACCGGCCAGCACCGGGAAGACCTGGCTGGTGATGGTGAGCTTGCGGATGCCGGACTTGATCTCGGCTTCCGTGAGCTCCTCACCCTCGAGGAACTTCTCCATCAGCGCGTCGTCCGCCTCGGCGACGGTCTCGACGAGCTTCTCGCGGTACTCCGCGGCCAGCTCGGCCAGCTCGGCGGGGATCTCCTCGACGGAGTAGTCCTCGCCCTTCTGGACCTCGCCACGCCAGGTCAGCGCCTTCATGCGGACCAGGTCGACGACGCCTTCGAAGTCGTTCTCGGCGCCGATCGGCAGCTGGATGACCAGCGGCCGGACACCGAGGCGCTCGACGATGGTCTTCACGGTGTAGTAGAAGTCCGCACCGAGCTTGTCCATCTTGTTGACGAAGCAGATGCGCGGGACGTCGTACTTGTCCGCCTGCCGCCAGACCTGCTCGGACTGCGGCTCGACGCCTTCCTTGCCGTCGAAGACGGCGACCGCACCGTCGAGCACCCGGAGGTTGCGCTCCACCTCGACGGTGAAGTCGACGTGGCCCGGGGTGTCGATGATGTTGATCTGGTGGTCGTCCCAGAAGGTGGTGGTCGCAGCCGAGGTGATGGTGATGCCCCGCTTCTGCTCCTCCTCCATCCAGTCCATGGTGGCGGCGCCGTCGTGGACTTCACCGATCTTGTAGTTGACCCCGGTGTAGAACAGGATCCGCTCGGTGGTGGTCGTCTTGCCGGCGTCGATGTGGGCCATGATGCCGATGTTGCGGACCTTGTTCAGGTCGGTCAGCACTTCACGTGCCACGAGAGTGTTCCCCTGTTCTCAAGCTTGGGGCCCGGCATGGCTTGATCGACAGCCGGGCAGTCATCACCAGCGGTAGTGCGCGAAGGCCCGGTTGGACTCGGCCATCTTGTGCGTGTCCTCGCGACGCTTCACGGAGGCACCGAGGCCGTTGGAAGCGTCCAGGAGCTCGTTCTGCAGGCGCTCGATCATCGTCTTCTCGCGGCGGGCCTGCGAGAAGGAGACCAGCCAGCGCAGGGCCAGCGTGGTGGAGCGACCCGGCTTGACCTCGATCGGCACCTGGTAGGTGGCACCACCGACGCGGCGGCTCTTCACCTCGATGGTGGGCTTCACGTTGTCGAGGGCGCGCTTCAGCGTGACGACCGGGTCGGTGCCCGTCTTCTCGCGAGCGCCTTCGAGCGCGCCGTACACGATGCGCTCGGCCAGGGACCGCTTCCCGTCCTTCAGCACCTTGTTCACCAGCTGGGTGACCAGCGGGGAGGCGTAGACGGGGTCGGAGATCAGCGGCCGCTTCGGGGCCGGACCCTTGCGGGGCATTAGCTCTTCTCCTTCTTCGCGCCGTACCGGCTGCGCGCCTGCTTGCGGTTCTTGACACCCTGCGTGTCGAGCGAACCGCGGATGATCTTGTAACGGACACCCGGAAGGTCCTTCACACGACCACCACGCACGAGCACCATCGAGTGCTCCTGCAGGTTGTGGCCCTCACCGGGGATGTAGGCGGTGACCTCGATGCCGCTGGTCAGCTTCACACGCGCGACCTTGCGAAGCGCCGAGTTCGGCTTCTTGGGGGTCGTGGTGTACACGCGAGTGCACACGCCACGCCGCTGCGGGCTCCCCTTGAGGGCCGCGGTCTTCTGCTTGGCAGCCTTGTCCTGGCGGCCCTTGCGGACCAGCTGCTGGATCGTGGGCAATGGACCAGCTTCCTGTCGTGATCTGCTTCTTCGTGTCTTCACCGGCCCCCGCGGTCGGGCGTGTCGGCCCGCGTCACGGTCTCTCGACCGGTAACTTCCCGGAGGGATTTTCCGTCGGTAACCCCGACCTGCCGAAGCCGGTGACCGGGTGCCTCAGCACCCCGCCCATGCCGCACGGCACGCGGAGCGGCCCGACGCATGCCGGGCACGGTCTCCAAAGATACCCGCCCGGGTGCGGGCGGAACGCGGCGGGGGGTCCGAAGGTCGGCGAACCTGCAGCCTACCTCCGAACAGCACAGCGCCGCGGGATGTTCCGCCAGGCGGTCACGCCTGGGTACCGGACGCCGTTTCCGGGCCGGCCACAGGCAGTACGCCCCCGCAGACGTTCTTTACAACACTGCCCGCCTCGGGAATGTTCCCAGGCCGGGCGGTCGGCTCGCGTACCCAGACAGTCGGCTCGCGTACTCAGACGGTCGGCTCACGAGCCGACCCTCCAGGTACGCGAGCCGACGCTCCGGGACCCCCGCACCGGGCGGTGGATCAGTCCTCGTCGGGCTTCGCGTGGTCCGGCTTGCCCGGGTTCGGGTCGCGCGAGAGGTCGATGAGCGGGTGCACGTCCGCTCCCTCGGGAGCCGCGTGGCTGCCGGTCGACTTCGGCTCTTCGTCGGGCCGCTCGGCCCCTTCTCTGCTGCTCATCACACACTCCTAGCGACTCTTCCCTGCTTCCCCTTGCGGCCGGAAACCTACCCATTACCCGGTCGGGTGACGCAGTGGGATCGGATCGGGCGTTCCGTGCGTCACACCGTCGCCGAGGGGCCACGATGGGTGGCGAGCACCGGGCGAGCGGGGAGGAACAGAGACATGTCGGCCGAGTTCGACCAGCTGGTGGCGGAGTTCGAGCGGTTCGAATCGAGCATCCGCGACGTCGACGACCGCTTCGCCGGCGTCGGCGCGATGCGGCAGGAACTGACCGAGCTGCGAGCGAGCGCGTCCTCGCCGGACGGCGGCGTGACCGTGGTCACCGGCCCCGGCGGCGCGGTCCTCGACGTCAAGTTCACCGACGCGGCGCTCGCGAAGGGCGCGCAGGCGCTCTCGGCGACGTTGCTGACGACGCTGCGCGAAGCCGTCGGCGAGGCGGCCCGCCGGCAGGCGGTGCTCGTCGAGGAACACCTGGGCGACCACCTCGGCCTGGTCGACCAGGTCATCGAAACCCAGGCCGTCGCGTTCGGAACCACCGTCGAGGAAATGCGGTCGAAGCTCGCGGAAGGAACGCCGGAGCCGCCGGCCCCCGCCGAGGACTTCTCCGAGGAACGGGTGCTGCGCCAGGCCGACACGCCTCCCCCGCCGCCGGCACCGCCCGCGGCCGGGTCCGCCGGCGACTCCTTCCTGCGCACCCTGTTCGACGAGGAGGACTGATGCCCGACGGAGCCGGCGGCTACCAGGTGGAGATCGACGCGCTGCGCCAGTACGTCGGCGTGCTCGGCAAGTACCAGGACCAGGGCGCGAAGTTCACCGAGAAGGTCGGCCGGTCCGACGTCGGCGACAAGTCGTGGGGCGTGGTCGGCCTGTTCACCAAGCACGGGTACGACGAAACGCTGCACGAACTGCGCGACCTGCTGGCGTCGATGGCCGAGGGCCTGACGTCGGCGCAGGGCAAGTTCACCGACGCGGCGAACGTCTACCAGGGCACCGAAGACGATCACAAGGCCTTCTTCGGGCAGGTCGAGGTCCTGCTCGACGGCCCGAAGCAGCCCTGAGGGGGGCCAGGATGGCGGAGTTCCAGGACGTCGCGAGCGGCGTCAGCGTGAAGAGCGACGACCCGGCGACGGTGCTCGGGGTGAACGTCGACAACGCGGTCAAGGCGACGCCGTTCGTGGGCAGCGCGGTGACCGTCGGCAAGGACTTCGTCTCGGTGGCGAAGGCCGCGACGGCGCCGCACCCGGACGGCGTCGACATCGCCCTCGGGCTCGGCACCATCGCGACCGACACGACGAGCTTCATCCAGTCGAGCGCGAGCACGATCACCGACATCGCCACCGACCCGCTCGGCTGGCTCGTCGGGCAGGGGCTGAACTTCCTGATCAGCGCCGTCCAGCCGATCCAGGACGCGATCCACTTCGTCAGCGGCGACGGGCCCGCGCTCGGCATCGCGGCGGACAACTTCAACGCCATCGCGACCGGGCTGGACCAGCTGGCGAAGAACTTCGCCGAGGTCGCGGACACGTCGCTGGCGAGCTGGAAGGGGGACGCCGGCGACGCGGCGCGCACGTCGCTCGGCGAGTTCGCCCACGGCATCGGCGGGGTCTCCGCGAAGTCCGGTGACCTGGCGCAGATGCTGCAGCTGAGCAGCATGCTGATGAGCTTCATCGAAGAGCTGATCAAGGCGATCCTCACCGAGCTGGTCACCTGGCTGATCATGATCTGGATCCCGGCGCTGGCGGCCGCGGTGCCCACCTGCGGGGCGTCGGTCGCCACCGCGGGCACGGCGTCGGAGGTCAAGCTCGGCACGACCGCCGCGAAGACGACCAAGAAGGTCTCGAAGGTCCGTGAGCTGCTGCAGAAGATCCTCGCCTGGCTGCAGAAGATGAAGGCCAAGCTGGCCGCGACGAAGCTGGGCAAGGTGTTCACCGAAGGCAAGACCGCGGACAAGCTCAAGGAGATCGCCGAAGGCAACGCGGGCAAGAGCATGGTGGACAAGCTCAAGGGCGCCGAGGGGATGATCGGCAAGCGGGCCGGCAAGAACGCGCTTTCCGAGATCGCGAAGAAGGGCGGCGAGGCGGCGGCCAAGGGCGTGTTCGGCTTCAACCCGGCCAAGCCCGGCGACAACCCGGCCAAGACGCTGAACGACCACCTCGGCAAGCTCAACAGCCACGTCAAGAACGCCAAGAAAGCGAGCGGCTACGGCGAGACGGGCCGGAACCAATCCGACGAAGAGACCCGCGAGGACCTGGACTTCTGATGATCCTGGCACTGGTGATCGTCCTGATCGTGGCCGGCTTCGCGGGCGCGGCCGCGCTCTGGTGGCGGTCGCACACCAAGTACGTCGAAGGCCGCCGGGAGCACTGGTTCAAGGCCTTCGCGGCCGAGCGCGGCGGCACGTTCCACAGCGGGGTCGCCGGCGACGCGAACCCGGCGCCGACATTCGGGGTCATCCACCCGACCGGGCGCCCGCTGGCCGAAAGCGGCCACAAGTCGTGGGTCGAGTTCCGCCACCGCGACCGGCCGGTGATCGCCGTCGACGGCCAGGAGCCGTACCGGCACTTCGACGACCACACGTACTTCCGCGACATCCACGTCACCCAGGTGCAGGTGCCGCCGTCTCCGGAGCTGCGGATCGTGCCGGGGAAGGCGCTGTCGATGCCGACGCTGCCCCCGGATTCGCCGCTCGAGGGCGAGCTGACCCGGTGGCTGGCCGCGAACCCCCGGTTCGCCCAGCGGGACGTCGTCGTGGAGCACGGCTCGGCGCGGACCTGGGCGCAGGGGTGCGCGACCCGGCAGAACATCGTCGCCGACGCCGGCTACCTGGCCGACCTGGCCGACCGGCTGCCCGCGGCGTTGTGGAGCGTCAGCGACGGCGCGTCGTGAGGTGCGTCAAGCCCGCCGACAGCGCGAACACCAGGCCCAAGCCGACGATGTAGGGCCCCGCCAGCAGGGCGAACCCCGCGCCGATGTTGGCGTCGGCCTGCTCGTCGGACCGGAAGCCGATCGCGCCCACCGACAGCAGGATCGCTCCCACCGTGATCAGCAGGACGGCCACCACTGTCAGGCGCTTCGTGATCGTCGTCATACCTTCATGGTGCCCGGGGCCCGGGCAATTCGCTGGACAGCGTCCCCAGGATGAGGACGTGAACTGGAAGATCACCCAGATCGACGTCGCCCACCCGGACGCCGTCACGATCATGCGCGAGTACATGGACGAAGTCGCTTCGCGCTACTACGGGCGCCCCGTCAGCGAAGCGGAGGTCACGCGGTACCTGGCCGACGCTCCCGCCGACGACCTGGTCGCGCCCACCGGGGCGTTCCTCGTCGGCTACCGCGACGGCGACGTCGCTGGCTGCGCCGGCACCCGCGTCGTCGCCCCGGGCGTCAGCGAGCTGACGAAGGTGTTCGTCAGGCCGGCCCACCGCGGGTCGGGGATCGCGCCCGAGCTGGTGGCGGCCGCCGAGGACGCGGCCCGGCGGCTCGGCTCGGACCTCATGCGGCTCGACACCCGAAACGACCTCGTCGAGGCCCGCGCGCTCTACGCGAAGATCGGCTACGCCGAGGTCGAGCCCTTCAACGCCGAGCAGTTCGCCGAGCACTGGTTCGCGAAGGCCCTCAGCTGAGCCGGCCGGTGCAGGCCGCGACCTCGCCGGGCGCCGACTTCTGGGCGGTCACCACGCGCCCGCCCAGGGAAATGCGGCACTCCACCGCGCCGCTCCCCTGCCCGAGCAGCTGGACCGACCCGGCCGACGGCCACGAGAGCTCCTTCCGCCACGGCAGGGCGACGTCGAGCTCCTGGTGGACCAGGCCGAGGCCGTTCGAGTCGTAGACGACCGTCGCCGTGCCGGTACCGGCCAGCTCGTAGGTCACCTGGTAGCCGGACGGCGCCGGCGGGGTCGAGGTGTACGTCGCCGTCGCCATGATCGTGCGCGGCGGCACCGAGGACAGCGACGGCTCCCCCACCACCGCGACCGGCGGCGAGGGTGGCGGCGAACCGTTGTCGCCCAGGATGAAGATGCCGGCGGTGACCGCCGCGATCGCGATCACCGCGATGCCGAGCCTGCCGACGAGCTGCCGGTTCATGGGGACTCCCAAGGAAAACGGCGGCCCCTCGGGTGAGGGGCCGCCGGAGGGTCAGAAGGAGGGCAGGAGCTTGCCGGGGATCCCGTTGACCGACTGGATCAGGCCGAGCACCGGGACGCCGAGCGGCGCGAACGTCCAGATGTTGTTCAGGCCGCTGGTGTCCGGCTCGTCGACCACGACGACACCGGGCGCGTCGGCCGCGAGCGCCGGCGCCGCCGCACCGAACAGGGCCGCACCGGCGAGGACCGCGGCACCGGCCGCGCGAGCGAGGTTCTTCTTCATGGTTGCCTGCCTTTCAGGAAACAGCGGTGATCAGGTCGAAGACGGGGGCGAGCAGGTCGACCGGCTGGCCGATCGGCCCGAGCAGGCTGCCGAGGTCGACGCCGGGCACGAGCCAGACGGAGCCGTCGGTCGGGTCGGCACTGGCGACGCCGGCGGCCAGGCCGGTGAACGCCGTCGCCGCGACGAGCGGCAGCAGGACGCGGGCAGCAAGACGCTTCATGCTTTTCCTTTCATAACAAGGGTTTTTCAGCGGAGAACCGACGTGATCGGCACGATGGTTCCGTCGGGGACCCACTGGCCCGCGTAGTCGCGGTCCATCACCATTCCGGTGGCGTGGGGTTCGGTGGGGTACATCGGCATGGCGTTGACCTGGGCGGCGGCGAAGATCTGGACGTCGCCGGCCGACCGGTCGGCACCCAGCCAGGTCCGGAAGCCGCCGAGCGTCGGGCTTTCGCCGCCGAAGCGGTCGCCGACCGCGACGGCGTACCCGACCGCGGTCGCCTCCCGCGGGTCGAACCGCAGCGGCAGCGACGCGCTCGCGACCGCGTTGACGATCGGCCCGTTCAGCAGCCACGGCGCCAGGTAGAGCCCGTACTGGTGGGTGGGTTCGAGGCGCTGCAGCTCGGCGGCCCGCGTCATCGCCGTGTACCCGGCGGCCCAGCCGGAGACGACGACGAGCGCGGTGTCCGGCCCGGCGTCGGGCCGCACGGCCAGCCCGGCGCGCGCGGCGGTGTCCCGCACCAGCCTCGCCGCCGCGACGCCGCGCGGGGAGTCGTCCTCGGCCAGCGTGATCGCGGACGGTTTCCGCCCGGCGAGGAACTCGACGAGCTTGACCAGCGCCCCGCTGTCCTCCGGCGTCAGCGTGTCGGACGGGCACGCGGTCAGGACGTCGGAGCGGCCCGCGACCAGGCCACCGAGGGCCGCCGACGCGCATTCCGGCGCGTCGGCCTCGGTGATCGACGGACCGGGCGCACTTCCCGCGTCGACCTCGACGACCGTCGTCGCGTCGCCGCGGTGGATCTCCAGGTCGCTGCGGCCGGGCGGCAGGTCGACGTCGGCCCAGGTGCCCTCGGCGCCGGGCCGGGCGACGGCCTTGGTGATGATCCCGCCGCGGACCCCGGCGGAGAGGTCGTCGCCCGCGCTCGGCGGGAGGTGGACGACGTTGTGCCCCGGCCGCTGCGGGCTCACCAGCACCGGGAACCCCGGCGCGTCGGCCAGCAGCGGCACGCCGGGCACGGGCAGCGGCGGCGGCGCCGGGATGGCGCCCAGCGCACTCCACGCCAGGAACCCGAGGGCGACTCCGGCCGCGCCGAAACGGTAGGCGCGCCCGCGCAGGACCGCCGCGAACCCGCTCACGACCAGCGGGAGGACCACGACGGCGAGTACCGCGAATCCGAAGAGCGTGGTGTAGAGCCGCCGGTCGAACCCGACGCCGGACAGCCCGAACCGCGCCGCGCCGGCGAGGACCAGGAGCCCGCCGAGGGTGAGGGCCAGGGGCCCGGGCCGGATCGACGACGTCGGGACCGGGCCGTGCAGGGTGAAGCCGAACCAGACGGCGGCCCCCGCGACGAACACCGAGTCGAGCGCGAACTCGACGCCGGAGCCGCCCAGCGACGTTTCCAGCACCACGAGCACCAGCAGCGCGAGTGACGCCCAGCGCCCGGCCCTCGGCCACCGCAGGAGGATCGGCACGGCCACCGCGAGCACGACGTGGATCGCCAGCGCGACGACGTTGATGTCGACCGCGAACTCCGACACCACGGCGAGCAGGGCCGAAAGCCCGCCGAGGCCGTACAGGGTGAACTTCTGCGCGCGGGTCAGGTCGCCGACCAGCGGGCGCAGGAGACCGCCACCGGCGAGGAAGGCCGTGGAAAGCAAGAGGGCCAGCCGAAGGACCAGCGCCAGAATGTCCACAGTGGACGAACCGGTGGGCGCAGGGTGGTCGTGTTCCATCGAGACTCCCAGCTCGGGGGTCGTGAGTGCGTAACAGTGTTAGAACACTGTTACGCACTCACG